>CAYXAF010000004.1:0-69401 GCA_964463035.1 uncultured Flavobacterium sp. | reverse complement strand
AGCAGGTTTAGGATTGGGTAAAAAATGGTTTAACAATTCAGGTTTTGTTTTAGACACAAACATAGGTATCGGACGCTCTCTTTTTGGGTCAGAAAATGCACCTGATGTTTTGTTTAAATGGGGGGTATATTTAGGTTATAGGTTTTAAAAATAAAATACTGTTATGAATTTAACACTCAAAATTTGGCGACAAAAAAACGCTCAAGATAAAGGCACGTTAGTAGATTATAAAGTTACCGACGTTTCGCCTGATATGTCTTTTTTAGAAATGTTAGACGTATTAAACGAAAGTTTAGTTAGCAAAAACGAAGAACCTGTAGCCTTTGACCACGATTGTAGAGAAGGTATTTGTGGCATGTGTTCGTTGTTTATAAATGGAGAAGCACACGGACCTGATAAAGGAATTACCACTTGCCAGCTTCACATGCGAATGTTTAAAAACGGAGATACAATTTATATTGAGCCTTTTAGAGCCAAAGCATTTCCGGTAATAAAAGATTTAATTGTAGATAGAACTTCATTAGATAGAATACAGCATGCAGGAGGTTTTATATCTGTAAATACTTCTGGAAACACAGTAGATGGAAATGCAATTCCTATCCGTAAATACGATGCAGACCGCTCGTTTGATGCGGCTGCTTGTATCGGTTGTGGTGCTTGTGTGGCTACTTGCAAAAACTCATCTGCAATGTTGTTTGTTTCGGCAAAAGTATCACAATTTGCACTATTACCTCAAGGTCAGGTAGAAGCTACTGAACGTGTTTTAAACATGGTAAATCAAATGGATGCCGAAGGTTTCGGAAACTGCAGCAATACAGGTGCTTGCGAAGTAGAATGCCCAAAAGGAATATCGCTCGAAAATATTGCTCGTATGAATAGAGAATTTTTAAAAGCAACAATTCAATAATTTTTTAGGACTTTTAAAAAAGTGCTTTTTAAAAGTCCTTTATAATTTTATACCTCTTTAATTCTACTAAATAAATCAGCAAACATTGTTGCAATAATATTCCCTATAGCATTTAAAAGAGTTGCTAACGGATCTACCAAAGTAGCAATAATCATAATAGCCGGAATAATTTCTGGAGGAAAACTATAAAGCGAAATCATTAAAAGTTCGCCTATAAAGCCTCCGTTTGGTATTCCTCCTTCTACAACGCTTACAATTATCGAGATAAATAAAGCTATAAAAATGTTTTCTAAGGTAAAGAAATTTTTATTCAATAACAAAAAAGCAACATAAATTTTCACAATCGAAGACATTGCCGAGCCATGTTTATGGATAATACCTCCAATAGGAATTACTAAATTATAAATACTCGATTTTATACCTATTTTTTTAGCAGCTTCAATATTTAGTGGTATTGTAGCCATGCTACTACAGGTGCTTAGTGCGGTTAAAGAAGGAGTATAACTACTGCTCCAAAATATTTTTAATCCGTTTTTTTTGTTATAAATAAAAGCATATAAACTATAAAAAATAAAAAAATAAACTATCCCAGCAATGTAATAAATTACTAATGGTTTTGCAAAAATAGTTAATTGAGTAGCCCCTAAAACAACAATATTATGAGCCACAAAAGCAGCTATGCCTACAGGTGCAACATGCATTACTATCTTTAGCACGTTATGAAAAACTATGTTTCCTGAACTAATAAAATCTAAAAAAGGCTTGCCTAGATTACCCGATTTTTTTATAGCAAAACCAATAATAAGTGAAAAAATTAGCAATGCTAAAATATTTTTGCGTGAAAAAATAAGATTAAAATCTGAAACGGTTAAAAAATCTACAAAAATATTGCCTATGCTTTCTGTATGATTGTTTGGTTTTTGATTTAGTATATTGCTTTTTATTATTTCGTTTGTATCAAATATATACAACGAAAATAGCATAAACGATTCAGCAATTAGTAACAATACTACAAATATCAATAGGGTTTTAATAAGGAATAAACTAAAATTTGTGTGTTTAAATTCGTTGTTATTTACGGCTAAAGCAACTCCGAAAAATATAAAAGGAACCAGTGTAACAAATAATAAATTTAAAAAAATATCAGCTAATGGCTTAAAAACATAGTTTAAAGCAGGGAAAAACGAGCCAAATATTACCCCAAAAACAAGAGCAATAAATAAAACGATTATATTTTTGTAGCTTTTTAGCATTTTTTTTTAAAGAATGTATAATTAGATGTTTTTTTGAGGTGCTATTTTTTAGAAGTTCCCTATAAACAATATAGAACCATTTTTTATAAAAACAGAAATTACCTTATAAAAAATCATTGGTTAAAACATAATTTCATTTAAAAATCAGCATCAAAAGTAATTTTGTTATCGTCAGCATCTTTGTTCATCACTCCTGCTTTTTGATATTCAGACACCCGTTTTTCAAAAAAATTTGTTTTTCCTTGCAGCGAAATCATATCCATAAAATCAAATGGATTGCTGGAATTATAAACACGTTCACAGCCTAATTCTACCAACAATCGATCGGTTACAAATTCTAAATATTGGGTCATCAGTTTAGCGTTCATCCCAATTAAACTAACAGGTAAACTCTCAGTAATAAATTTGCGCTCAATATCTAAAGCATTGGTTAAAATTTCGGTAATTCGAGCTTTCGTAACTTTGTTTATCAAATGATGGTTATGCAAATGAACTGCAAAATCGCAATGCATTCCTTCATCTCTAGAAATTAGTTCGTTTGAATAGGTTAAACCAGGCATTAATCCTCGTTTTTTTAACCAATAAATAGAACAAAAAGAACCTGAAAAGAAAATGCCCTCTACGGCTGCAAAAGCAATCAAACGCTCAGCAAACGAGTCCGATTCTATCCATCGCAAAGCCCAATCAGCCTTTTCTTTAATCGCAGGAAATACTTCAATGGCATGAAAAAGTTTGTCTTTTTCCGCTTCATCTTTCACATAGGTATCAATCAATAACGAATAGGTTTCGCTATGAATATTCTCCATCATCAACTGAAAACCATAAAAGAATTTTGCCTCTGGATATTGCACTTCACTTACAAAATTTTCGGCTAAATTTTCGTTTACAATACCATCAGAAGCGGCAAAAAATGCTAAAATATGCTTTATAAAATAGCGTTCGTCATCACTTAATTTATGATTCCAATCAGCTAAATCTTGATGTAAATCAATTTCTTCGGCTGTCCATAGGCAGGCTTCTTGTTTTTTATACCACTCCCAAATGTCTTGATGTTTAATAGGAAAAATTACAAAACGATCTTTGTTTTCTTGCAAGATGGGCTCAAGTGTAGTGTTCATAAAATCAAATAGTTAGGGTTTGAAAAATTGTTATTTTTTAAGATTATAAAATTAAATTTTATAAAGCTAATATTTTTATATATTTGAATGTTTTTATCAACAAATTATTTTTAATATTGTTTATAAATTTTTAAGAGCCTTTGAAACAACTTTATATGAACCGAATTACACAACTTTTTGATATAAAATATCCAATTATTCAAGGCGGGATGATTTGGAATAGTGGTTATAAATTAGCCAGTGCCGTGAGTAATTCTGGAGGCTTAGGACTTATTGGTGCTGGCTCTATGTATCCAGAAGTGCTCTTAGAGCATATTAAAAAATGCAAAAAAGCAACTCAAAAACCTTTTGGTGTAAACGTGCCGATGCTTTACCCCAATATCGAAGAAATTATGCAAATAATTGTAGCTGAAAAAGTAAAAATTGTTTTTACATCGGCAGGAAATCCTACAATTTGGACACCTTTTTTAAAAGAACATAACTGCACGGTTGTACATGTGGTGAGCAGTTCAAAATTTGCTTTAAAGGCTCAAAATGCAGGAGTTGATGCTGTGGTTGCTGAAGGTTTTGAAGCAGGAGGGCACAACGGACGAGAAGAAACCACCACTTTTACGCTTATCCCGATGGTTAAAAAACAACTTTCGATACCATTGATAGCCGCTGGAGGAATTGCAACAGGTAGAGGTATGCTGGCAGCACAAATTTTAGGGGCTGATGGTGTGCAAATGGGCAGTCGGTTTGCTGCTTCAACCGAATCGAGTGCACATGAAAATTTTAAACAAACCATCATCAATTGCCAAGAAGGCGATACACAATTGACATTGAAAGAGTTAGCACCTGTTCGTTTAATTAAAAATAAATTTTTTGTTGATTTGCAAGAGTTTTACAAAACTTGCCCTTCAGCCGAAGCATTAAAAGAATTCTTGGGCAGAGCACGTGCTAAAAAAGGAATCTTTGAAGGAAATTTAACCGAAGGGGAGCTTGAAATTGGTCAAATTGCAGGATTAATAAACGATATAAAATCAGTTAAAGAAATTTTCGACGAAATTTTAGCAGAATACAACGTTGCTATAACAGAAATTTCAAATTTACACATTTAGGAATAATATTGGCATCTAAAAATTGGTTTCGTAATAAAAATTTGTAATTTTTAAGAAGTAGAATACAAAATTTATTTTTTTTTTAAAATTTTAGAAGTCCCTATAGTATTTAGTCTATTACAAAAAATAAAAAAACTGCTAACATATTGATTAGCAGTTTTTTAAAATCTAAAAATTATTGCATTACAAAATCTTCCATAAATTTAGTGGTATAATTACCCGCCACATAATCAGGATGATCCATTAGTTGCCTATGAAAAGGTATTGTTGTTTTGATACCTTCTATATGAAATTCGTCCAAAGCACGCTTCATTTTATTAATTGCCTCTTCTCGGGTTTGTGCTGTGGTGATTAGTTTTGCAATCATCGAATCGTAATTTGAAGGAATTGTATAACCTGCATAAACGTGTGTATCTAAACGAACTCCGTGCCCTCCGGGAGCATGTAAAACTGTAATTTTACCGGGAGAAGGTCTAAAATCATTATAAGGGTCTTCAGCATTTATTCTACATTCAATAGCATGTAGTTTTGGCAGATAATTTTTACCAGAAATTGGCACTCCTGCCGCTACTAAAATTTGTTCTCTAATTAAATCATAATCAATAACTTGCTCTGTAATTGGGTGTTCCACTTGGATACGAGTGTTCATTTCCATAAAATAGAAGTTTCGATGTTTGTCTACTAAAAACTCTACGGTTCCTGCTCCTTCATATTTTATATATTCGGCTGCTTTTACTGCTGCTTCTCCCATTTTTATTCTAAGTTCATCGGTCATAAATGGTGATGGGGTTTCTTCTGTTAATTTTTGATGACGACGTTGCACTGAACAATCTCTCTCTGATAAATGGCAGGCTTTTCCAAAAGAATCTCCTACAACTTGTATTTCAATATGCCTTGGTTCTTCAATAAGTTTTTCCATATACATTCCGTCATTTCCGAAGGCTGCAGCAGCTTCTTGCCTAGCACTTTCCCAAGCTTTTTCAAGGTCTTCTTCTTTCCATATAGCTCTCATTCCTTTTCCTCCACCTCCAGCAGTTGCTTTCATCATCACTGGATAGCCTATTTCTTTAGCTACTTTTATTGCCTGTTCAAAATTTTCTAAAATCCCATCAGAACCAGGTACACAAGGAACACCAGCTGCTTTCATAGTCGCTTTTGCAGTTGCTTTATCTCCCATTTTATCAATCATTTCGGGCGAAGCACCAATAAATTTTATTCCATTGTCTTGACAAATTTTGGAAAACTTAGCATTTTCGGACAAAAATCCGTATCCTGGGTGAATAGCATCTGCATTGGTAATTTCGGCAGCTGCAATTATATTTACCATTTTTAAATAAGAATCTTTGCTGGGTGCAGGACCAATACAAACAGCCTCGTCGGCAAATTTAACGTGTAAACTATCTGCATCAACAGTGGAATAAACTGCTACTGTTTTGATACCCATTTCTCGACAAGTTCTAATAACTCGTAAGGCAATTTCGCCTCTATTGGCTATTAATATTTTTTTAAACATAGTTTAGAAATTTTAAATTTTATGTTTTAAATTTTAATACTTTTGATTTTTAGACGATTAAATTTATAATTTGAACCATCTATAATTTAGTATTTATATTTTAAGGGGACTTCTAAAAATTCGTTTTTATTCAAAAAGTTCTTTTTAAAAATTAGTTCGTTAAAATTTAAAAATCGTCCTCATCATAGCTACGGCTACGCCTACGATTATTTTTAAATTTTGCCTTCTACTGCTTAAAAATTACAAATTTTCAGTAGAAAATCAATTTTTAAAAGTCCCCTTAAAATAATAATACTTATGATGGATCTACTAAGAACAAGGGTTGGTCAAATTCTACAGGTGAAGAATCGTCTACTAGTATTTTAACTATTTTCCCAGAAATTTCTGATTCAATTTCGTTAAATAATTTCATTGCTTCTACAACACAAACCACACTTCCTTTTGAAACAATTGAGCCTACTTCTACAAACATAGGCTTGTCTGGCGAGGGTTTTCTGTAGAAAGTTCCTATCATTGGTGATTTAATTGTGATATATTTTGAATTATCATCAGTTGAAGTTTCGGCTGTTGAAACTTGTGCTGGCATAACTGGTGCAACTTGTTGAGGTGTCATCATTTGAGGCATTTGCATTGCCATCTGAGGGACGTATTGAACCTCTTGTGCTCCTTCGGCTGTTGTTTTTATGGTGATTTTAAAATCGTCCATTTCTAATTTTACTTCTGTAGCGCCTGATTTGGCTACAAATCTGATTAGGTTTTGAATGTCTCTGATATCCATAATTATTAATTTTTATTATTAAATTATTTGTTTGTTTGTTTGATAGTTTATATAATTAGTAAGCCCATTTAAGATAAATAGAACCCCAAGTAAATCCTCCTCCAAAGGCTGCAAAAATTAAATTGTCTCCTTTTTTTAGTTGATTTTCAAAATCACATAATAATAAGGGCAATGTTGCAGAAGTTGTATTTCCGTATTTATGTATGTTTATTAAAACTTTTTCTTCTGAAAGCCCCATTCTGCTGGCTGTTGCATCTATAATACGTTTATTTGCTTGATGTGCTACTAACCAATTTACATCATCATGTGTAAGATTATTACGTCTCATAATTTTTTCGGCTACGTCAGCCATTCCAGAAACAGCATATTTAAAAACATTTTTACCATCTTGAAAAACATAATGTTGTTTATTAGCAATGGTTTCGGCAGATGGTGGTAATAAAGAACCACCTGCATCAATTTTTAAAAATTCTCTCCCAACACCATCACTTCTAAGATATTCATCTTGCAAACCTAAACCTTCATAATTAGGCTCAAATAGAACGGCTCCTGCACCATCTCCAAAAATAATACATGTTGCCCTATCTGTATAATCAATTATTGATGACATTTTATCGGCTCCTATTAGTAATATTTTTTTATATTTTCCTGATTCTATATAAGCAGAAGCTGTAGAAATTCCATATAAAAAACTTGAACAAGCCGCTTGCAAATCATAAGCAAATGCGTTGGTAGCTCCTATTTGTGTTGCTACATAAACTCCTGTTGATGCAACTGGCATATCGGGTGTGGCAGTTGCCAATAATACTAAATCTATATCTAATGGATTAATATTATGCTTTTTAAATAAATTTTCGGCTGCTTTTATGGCTAAATATGATGTTCCTTTACCTTCTTCTTCTTTTAATAATCGTCGTTCTTTAATTCCAGTTCGCGAGGTAATCCACTCATCATTTGTATCAACTAATGTTTCTAAAATTTTGTTTGACAGCACATATTCAGGCACATACGAACCAATTGCTGTTATTGCTGCATTTATTTTGTTCATATAATAATTTAGAAATAAAATTTAACTTATTTTTTACACAAATATAATATAAATATATGCAATATATGTAATTATTTTAATATAAAACAAAAAAACCCTCATTTTGTGAGAGTTTTTATATAAAGCTATGATATATTAAGCTTCAGCAGTTTGCTTATCAATTACTACTTGTCCTCTATAATACATTTTGCCTTCGTGCCAGTATGCTCTGTGATATAAATGTGCTTCGCCTGTAACTGGGCAAGTTGAAATTTGAGGAACTGATGCTTTATAATGCGTTCTTCCTTTATCTCTACGTGTTTTTGAGGTTTTTCTCTTTGGATGTGCCATGGTTCAACTTCGTTTAATTTGTTAAAATTTTTTTTAATTTATCCCAACGTGGGTCAATATTATTTGTATCTTCTGTTTCTTTATTATTATTCTTTTCAAATTTAGTTTCTATGCTTTTAGTGTTTTTGTTTATGCGTTTTAAAGGAACTGAAAGCACTATCATTTCATATATATATTGTGCAATATTTAATTTAAATTCTCCGTGAGGAATAATTAAAATTTCATCGTTTTCGTCATTAAATTCTTCTCCGAATTTAACAATTAGTTTTAAACTACCTTTTATTGGTAAATCAAAAATTTCGTTGCTTAAATCACACGGGACGTTTACTTTACCTTTGTGTTTAAAAACTAACTCAAAAAAAGTTGATCTTTTATCTAATTCTACTTCAACAGAAACGTTTGCATCGTTAAAATCTTCGTAATTATATAATTTAAAAAACTGATTATCAATTACATAATTATAATTATGCTTTCCAATTCTTAATCCTGAAAATTGTATATCATATTCTTTTAAGGATTTCATAATTAGTATATTTCAAAAATTTTTGAGGGGCAAAGATATAAATAATTTCTATTTTTTTTGAATATTTTTTTGTTTTTTATGAACCTTTTTTAAAAATGTGTTGCAATGGGTTTTGGATAGCTTCTAAATATTCTTTTCTGCTGTTAAAAATATCTATAGCCGTATAAAGTGCTTCGGTAAAAGATTGATGGTTGGCTTGGTTTTTTCCTGCAATTTCAAAAGCGGTCCCATGGTCGGGCGATGTTCTTATTTTGTTGAGCCCTGCTGTAAAATTTACTCCTTGCCCAAACGATAATGTTTTAAAAGGAATAAGCCCTTGGTCGTGATACATTGCTAAAATTGCATCGTATTTTGTATATTCGTTAGAACCAAAAAAACCATCGGCTGCAAAAGGTCCAAAAACCATTATTTTTTCATCAAAAAGTTTTTTTAGGGCTGGTTTTATCTGCGTTTCATCTTCTGTTCCTATCACTCCATGGTCTCCACAATGCGGATTTAAACCTAAAACAGCAATTTTTGGTTTCACGATTGCAAAATCTTGCTTGAGAGTTTGATTTAATTTTTTGGCTTTTTCAATCAATAATTTTTCAGATAAATATTTGCTAACTTCTTGTAAAGCAATATGTTCGGTAACTAAACCGATTTTTAAAGAGCCATTAACCATCAGCATAAGTGCTTCTCCGTCTAACTCTTGATTTAAATAATTCGTATGCCCTGGGAATTTAAAATCATCACTTTGGCTATTGGCTTTGCTAATAGGAGCAGTAACTAAAACATCAATTTTATCATTTTTTAGGGCTTGTGTTGCTTCTTTAAAGGATTTAATAGCGTATTTACCTACTTCGATATCGGTTTTTCCAAAATTAATATTTACAATATCTCGCCAAACATTAAGTACGTTGATTTTTCCTTTTATTAACTGTTCAATTTTGTCAATTCCATTGAAATTTGCGGTTAAATTCAAATGTTTTTTTAGAAATGAAATTGTTTTTACGTTTGCAAATATTACAGGGGTACACAATTCTAATATTCTTGAATCTTCAAATGTTTTAAGCACAACTTCACTGCCAATACCGTTTAAATCGCCTATTGAAATTCCAACTATTATATTTTCGGCTTGTTTAGTCATTTTTTTTTAATATAAATTGCTACTTTTGGCTACAAATTTACTAAATTATCTATTATGTTTACAGGAATAATTGAAACCATTGGAAAAGTAACCAAAATAAAACAAGAAGGCACTAATTTACATCTTACAATTAAGGCTAATTTTACCGACGAATTAAAAATTGACCAGAGTGTGGCTCATAACGGCATTTGCTTAACCGTGATTGATATAAATACTGAAAATCAAACGTTTATAGTTACTGCAATTGATGAAACCGTCAAAAAAACAACCATCGGAACTTGGAAAACAACCGATGAGATAAATTTAGAACGAGGTTTACGCTTAGGCGACCGCTTAGACGGGCATATTGTGCAAGGACATGTAGACGAAGTAGGTGTTTGTAAAAAAGTTATATCGCAAAATGGCAGCATAATTTTTGGTTTTCAATACAACGAAAATTCTAAAAATATAACCATCGAGAAAGGTTCGATTACCATCAATGGGGTTAGTTTAACGGTTATAAATTCTAAAAAAAACACATTTGAAGTAGCAATTATACCTTATACATTGGCAAATACAACCTTTAAAAACATTACTATTGGCAGCCTTGTCAATTTAGAATTTGATGTAGTGGGAAAATACATAACAAAAATGCAAAGCCTAAACTAAGCTTTGCATTTTATATAAAATTTTATAAAAATATTTATCTTTTAGCTACAATACGTTTATTTAAAAAATAAACAGTATAAACTATCATCATAGCACCAACTAAAAAGATATTTGTATCAATAGGGGCTCCTGGAGGTGGAGGTGGTGCGGGAGGTGGTGGAGTTCCACCAGCTGCTAACATGGTTGATACTTGTAAAAAAAACACTAACAGAATCAATAATTTAGATGTAAAATTTTTCATTTTTTAATTATTTATATCATGTTCAAAAATACAAAAAAATATTTTTAAACAAACAAAAAAGTAGAAAAAATGTTAGATTTAACATTTTAATAATCTGAAAATAAAAAAGTATTTTTAGTATGCAAGAAAATCATTTGCATTTTTGAGTATTTTCTTTTATTTTATGTATTTTAACATTTTTACTACCTTTGCTCTATGATTGATAAAATAAATACAACCATAGAACGAACCGTTTTGGTGGGCATCATTACCCAAAATCAAAACGAAGAAAAACTTATGGAATATCTAAATGAGCTTGAATTTTTAACTCAAACCGCTGGTGGTGAGGTTATTAAACGGTTTTTTCAAAAGTTAGATTCGGCACATCCTAAAACCTTTGTGGGCACAGGGAAATTAGAAGAAATAAATTATTTTGTAAAAGATAATGATATTTCAACGGTTATTTTTGATGATGAACTAAGCCCTGCACAACAAAAAAATATTACAAAAATATTAGATTGCAAAGTATTAGACCGAACCAATTTAATTTTAGATATTTTTGCCCAGCGTGCCCAAACTTCGTATGCACGAACCCAAGTAGAACTGGCTCAATTTCAGTATCTTTTGCCCCGTTTAACAGGTATGTGGACACACCTTGAGCGTCAACGAGGAGGAATTGGAATGCGTGGTCCTGGGGAAACCGAAATTGAAACAGATAGGCGAATTGTTCGGGATAGAATTGCACTTTTAAAAGAAAAAATTAAAGTAATAGACAAGCAAATGTCCGTGCAACGAGGCAATAGAGGAGCTATGGTTCGGGTGGCTTTGGTGGGCTATACCAACGTTGGTAAATCTACTTTGATGAATGCCGTTGGTAAAAGCGAAGTATTTGTAGAAAACAAACTTTTTGCCACCCTTGATACGACTGTTCGGAAGGTAGTGATTAAAAATTTACCTTTTTTACTGTCTGATACCGTTGGTTTTATCCGAAAACTGCCTACACAATTGATAGAATCATTTAAAAGTACTTTAGACGAAGTTCGAGAGGCCGATTTTCTGTTGCATATCGTAGATATTTCGCACCCTGATTTTGAAGACCATATAGAATCGGTAAACAAAATTTTAGCCGAAATAAAAAGTAATGATAAACCTATGCTTATGGTTTTTAATAAAATAGATGCTTTTGCCCATCAAACCATTGATGAGGACGATTTAATAACCAAAAAAAACAGCAAGCATTATACTCTTGCCGAATGGAAAAATACATGGATGGCAAAAGTAGGTGAAAAAAATACTTTATTTATATCGGCAACCGAAAAACAAAATTTTGAAGAATTTAGAGAAAAGGTATATGAAAATGTAAGAAAAATTCATATTTCACGTTTTCCATACAACAATTTTTTATACCCAGAATACAAAGATGCGGTAGAAGAAGAAGAATAATTAAAGGGGACTCTAAAAATTGGTTTTGTATGTAAATTTATAATTTTTAAGAAGTAGATGGCAAAATTCAAAAAGAGTTTTGTAATAAAATGAATTTTTAAAAGTCCTCTAAATAGTGAATAGTAAATTATTATTTCTAAAATATGCTTACAAAATTTCAAGAGTATCTTTTATATGAAAAAAAATATTCGGGTTTAACTGTTCGGGTTTATATAGATGATATTCAGGAGTTTGAATCTTTTTTAAATCAAACAGATACCGAAACAAACCTCCTTGAGATTTCTTATACCCATATAAGGAGTTGGATTGTTTTTCTAGCTGATAAAAAAATATCGAACCGAAGTATCAACCGAAAAATTGCTTCCTTAAAAGCCTTTTATAAATTTTTATTAAAAATTAAGCAAATAAAAAACAACCCATTACAACAACATCGAGCTCTTAAAACCAAACAAAAACTACAAATTCCGTTTTCTGAAGCTGAAACACAAGCCATACAACATACTTTTGAAGAGGCAACCATCTTTGAAGAGCTTAGGAACCAAGTAATTATTGAGCTGTTTTATACCACAGGCATCCGAAGAGGCGAACTCATCAATTTAGAATTCATAAACATCAATTTTGAAAACAATACAATAAAAGTAGTCGGAAAACGAAACAAGGAACGCATCATCCCTTTATTAAATATTACAGGAAGAACCATTAAAAGCTATCTCATTGAAAGACAAAAACTTGAAATAATTGAAGATAAAAAATTGTTAATATTATCACAAAAAGGAAAAAAAATTAGCGAATCGTTTGTTTATCGGTTAATAAATACCTACTTTAGTGCTGTTTCTAAAAAAACAAAAAAAAGCCCCCACGTTCTTAGACATACTTTTGCAACTCATTTGCTAAATAATGGGGCAAACCTAAATGCAGTAAAAGAATTATTAGGACATTCAAGCTTAGCCTCTACACAAGTTTATACACATAGTAGCTTAGCCGAGTTAAAAAAAACCTATCAAAATGCTCATCCAAGAGTTCAAAAATAATGTTTAACCTTAATATATAGTATGATTATGAAAGTAAATGTTCAAGCCGTAAATTTTGATGTTGATAAAAAATTAGTTGGTTTTATCAACGAGCGATTACAAAAATTAGAAAAATTTTATGATAAAATAGTTTCGTATGATGTTTTTCTAAAAGTAAAAAATACCAGCGACCGAGAAAACAAACAAGCCGAAATAAAAGTAAACATTCCAGGAGATGATTTAATGGTAAAAAAAACAAACAAATCATTTGAAGAATCGATAGATGAAGCAATAGAATCATTAGAACGGATGTTGATAAAAACAAAAGAAAAATTACAAAAACATTAAAAATTTATTCCAAAATATTTTTTTTAATCAAAATAAACACTACATTTGCAGTCCGTTAGAAATAGCGGACTTTTTTTATTGTAATAAACTCGGGGAGATACTCAAGCGGCCAACGAGGGCAGACTGTAAATCTGTTGACTAAGTCTTCGCAGGTTCGAATCCTGCTCTCCCCACAAAGATTTTATAATTTTAAATTATGAATTTTAAATTATAAAAGCCGGTGTAGCTCAGGGGTAGAGTGCTTCCTTGGTAAGGAAGAGGTCACGGGTTCAATTCCCGTCATTGGCTCTAAGTATTATTTAAAAATAGAATTTTAAACACTAATATATATATAACTTAATTAAATTATTTAATCATGGCAAAAGAAACCTTTGATCGCTCGAAACCCCATTTAAATATCGGAACTATCGGACACGTAGATCACGGAAAAACAACTTTAACTGCTGCTATTACTAAGGTTTTAGCTGATGCTGGTTTATCTGAAGCAAGATCATTTGATCAAATTGATAATGCTCCTGAAGAAAAAGAAAGAGGTATAACTATTAATACTTCACACGTTGAATATTCAACAGAAAAACGTCATTATGCACACGTTGACTGTCCTGGTCACGCTGACTACGTTAAAAACATGGTAACTGGTGCTGCTCAAATGGACGGTGCTATCCTTGTTGTTGCTGCAACAGACGGACCTATGCCACAAACTCGTGAACACATCCTTTTAGGTCGTCAAGTTGGTGTGCCAAGAATGGTTGTATTTATGAACAAAGTGGATATGGTTGATGATGCTGAATTATTAGAATTAGTAGAAATGGAAATCAGAGATTTATTATCATTCTATCAATATGATGGTGATAACGGTCCTGTTATTCAAGGTTCTGCTTTAGGTGCTTTAAACGGTGAGCCAAAATGGGTTGAAACTGTAATGAACTTAATGAACGCTGTTGATGAATGGATTGAACTTCCTGTTCGGGATGTTGAAAAACCATTCTTAATGCCTGTTGAAGACGTATTTACAATTACTGGTCGTGGAACTGTGGCTACAGGTCGTATCGAAACAGGTGTTGCAAATACAGGTGACCCAGTTGAAATTATCGGTATGGGTGCAGATAAATTAACTTCTACAATAACAGGAGTTGAGATGTTCCGTAAAATCCTTGATAGAGGTGAAGCAGGAGATAACGTAGGTCTTTTATTAAGAGGTATTGACAAAGCTGATATCAAAAGAGGTATGGTTATTATCAAGCCAGGATCTGTAAAACCACACGCCCACTTCAAAGCTGAGGTATACATCCTTAAAAAAGAAGAAGGTGGTCGTCATACACCATTCCACAACAACTACCGTCCACAATTCTATGTAAGAACAACAGACGTAACAGGTACTATTTCTTTACCTGCAGGAGTTGAAATGGTTATGCCTGGTGATAACTTAACAATTGATGTTCAATTATTAAGCCCAATTGCATTATCAGTAGGTTTGCGTTTTGCTATCCGTGAAGGTGGTAGAACCGTAGGTGCTGGTCAAGTAACTGAAATTTTAGACTAATTTTTTTTAAATAGTTAAACAATAAATAAGCAAAGCCAGTTAGCAAAAAAAATGCTAATTGGCTTTCATAAACGGGTGTAGTTCAAGGGTAGAATAGTGGTCTCCAAAACCATTGATGGGAGTTCGAATCTCTCCACCCGTGCAAATAAGTAACATTATGAACAAAATAATTCAATACATATCAGAATCAATTATCGAGTTAAAAACAAATGTAACTTGGACAAAATGGTCTGAAATACAAAAATATACAGTTATTGTTGCTTTGTTTTCAATAATATTTGCTTTGGCAACTTTTGGTGTTGATACTGCTTTTGAAAAAATTGTAAAAAATATTTACAGTTTATTAAAATCCTAAAAAAAACATAAAAATGTCAGATAATACTATCAAAAAATGGTATGTAGTTCGTGCAGTTAGTGGACAAGAAAACAAAGTTAAGAGCTATATAGAAACTGAAATCAGCCGAGTAGGTATGTCTGATTATATATCTCAAGTTTTAGTGCCAACAGAAAAAGTTGTACATGTTCGAGATGGAAAAAAAATCAGTAAAGACAAAGTTTTTTTTCCAGGTTATGTGATGGTCGAAGCTAATTTAACTGGCGAAATTCCACATATCATCAAATCAATTACTGGAGTTATCGGTTTTTTAGGTGAAACTAAAGGCGGAGATCCTGTGCCATTACGACAAGCAGAAGTAAATAGAATGCTTGGAAAAGTAGATGAATTAGCGGTTTCAAACGATACATCAATCATCTCTTTTGTTTTAGGAGATACAGTTAAAGTAATTGATGGCCCTTTCAATGGATTTAATGGAACTATCGAAAAAATTAATGAAGATAAACGTAAACTTGAAGTTATGGTTAAAATTTTCGGAAGAAAAACACCGTTAGAGCTTAATTTTATGCAAGTTGAAAAAATATAATTAATAATTGTTACACTAAATAATTACATCTTTCGCTTCCAAATTGTAAGATGTGCTAAATCAAAAAAAATGGCAAAAGAAATTAGTAAAGTAGTTAAACTACAAGTTAAGGGAGGTGCTGCGAATCCGTCGCCACCGGTTGGACCTGCTTTGGGGGCTGCTGGGGTAAACATCATGGAGTTTTGTAAGCAATTTAATGCACGAACTCAAGATAAACCTGGCAAAGTTTTACCTGTTCAAATAACAGTTTACAAAGATAAATCGTTTGATTTTGTTGTAAAAACTCCTCCAGTTGCTATCCAATTGTTAGAAATAACAAAATTGAAATCAGGTTCTGGTGAACCTAATCGTAAAAAAGTTGCAAGCGTAACTTGGGATCAAATCAAAGCTATTGCCGAAGATAAAATGGTAGATTTAAATGCATTTACTTTAGATTCTTCTATGAAAATGGTAGCTGGTACTGCACGTTCAATGGGTATAACCGTAACAGGAAATGCTCCTTTTTAATCTTAAAATGAAATAGATATGGCAAAGTTGACAAAGAAACAAAAAGAAGCAGCTGCAAAAATTGAAAAAACAAAATTATATTCGTTAAAAGATGCTGCAAGTTTATTAAAACAAGTGGCTTCTGCGAAATTTGATGAATCAGTTGATGTTGCAGTACGTTTAGGAGTTGATCCACGAAAAGCGAACCAAATGGTAAGAGGAGTAGTTTCATTACCCCACGGAACTGGTAAAGATGTTCGTGTTTTAGCATTAGTAACTCCTGATAAAGAAGCCGAAGCTAAAGCTGCTGGTGCAGACCATGTAGGTTTAGATGATTATTTGCAAAAAATAAAAGACGGATGGACTGACATCGATGTAATTATAACAATGCCTGCTGTAATGGGTAAATTAGGACCTTTAGGGCGTGTTTTAGGACCTCGTGGTTTAATGCCAAACCCTAAAACAGGTACTGTAACCATGGATGTAGCAAAAGCTGTTCAAGAAGTTAAAGCAGGTAAAATTGACTTTAAAGTTGATAAAACTGGTATTGTGCATGCAAGTATTGGAAAAGTATCATTTGATGCTGATAAAATTTATGATAATGCACACGAAATTATTCAAACATTAATAAAACTAAAACCAACTGCTGCAAAAGGAACATATATCAAAGGTATTCACCTTTCTTCAACTATGAGTCCAGCAATTGCTATAGACACTAAAGCAGTTTAATTTTAGTAGATAAAAAAGTAAGCAATTATGAATAGAAAACAAAAAGCACAAGCAATAGAAAAACTAACAAATCAGTTAGACAAAAATAATATTGTTTATGTTGCTGATATTTCAGGGCTTAATGCCAGCGTAACTTCAGATTTAAGAAGAGCATGTTTTAAAGCAGAAATTAAACTAGAAGTAGTTAAAAATACATTACTTGCCAAAGCTATGGAGGCTACTGAGAAAGAATATGCCGATATGCCTTCTATTTTAAAAGGAAATTCTGCTGTAATGATTGCAAGTGTAGCAAATGCACCTGCAAAAATTATAAAAGAGTTCAGAAAAAAATCTGAAAAACCTATTTTAAAAGGAGCTTTCATTAACAATGATATATATATTGGTGATAATCAATTAGATACTTTAGCGTCTATCAAGTCTAAAGAAGAAATGGTAGGAGAAGTAATTGGATTACTTCAATCACCTGCTCGAAGAATTATTGCTGCTTTACAGCACCGATTTGAAAAAGAGCAAGCATAAAACAGAGCACAAAATAAATAAATAAATACATTACAAATCATTTAAAAAAAGATAGAAAATGGCAGATTTGAAACAATTCGCAGAACAATTAGTTAATTTAACTGTAAAAGAAGTTAATGAATTAGCAGCTATATTAAAAGATGAATATGGTATTGAACCAGCAGCAGCAGCAGTAGTAGTTGCAGCTGGTGGTGAGGCAGCAGCAGCAGCAGAAGAACAAACAGAATTTACTGTAGTATTAAAAGAAGCTGGAGCTTCTAAATTAGGAGTAGTAAAAGCGGTAAAAGAATTAACAGGTCTTGGCTTAAAAGAAGCTAAAGATTTAGTAGATGCTGCACCAGCTAATGTAAAAGAGGGTGTTTCTAAAGACGAAGCTGAAGGGCTTAAAAAGGCTCTAGAAGAAGCAGGTGCTGTTGTAGAGCTTAAATAAGCAACCATAACACGCTGAAAAAGCACAGGTTTAGACCTTGAGAAACTAACTCTCAAAGGTCTAAACCATTTTGTGTATAAATACTTTTTATACAAAACAATTATTTTTTTAAATCATAAATTTATCTATTGATGATTGCTAATCAAAACAAAAGAATAAATTTCGCCTCTACTCAAAATATTCCAAATTATCCTGATTTTTTGGATATACAAGTAAAATCGTTTAAAGATTTTTTTCAACTCGAAACTAAATCTGACGAGAGAGGGAATGAAGGATTATACAATACCTTCATGGAAAATTTTCCAATTACTGACACCCGAAACCAATTTGTATTAGAGTTTTTAGATTATTTCGTTGATCCTCCTCGATACACTATCGAAGAGTGTATTGATAGAGGATTAACATATAGTGTGCCCCTAAAAGCACGTTTAAAACTATTCTGTACCGATATTGAACATGAAGATTTTGAAACCATCGTCCAAGATGTGTATTTAGGAACAATACCCTATATGACACCCAGCGGAACCTTCATCATAAACGGCGCCGAAAGGGTGGTTGTATCTCAATTACATCGTTCGCCTGGGGTATTCTTTGGACAATCATTCCATGCAAACGGAACTAAATTATATTCTGCCCGAGTAATACCTTTTAAAGGTTCTTGGATAGAATTTGCAACCGATATAAACAACGTAATGTATGCTTATATTGATAGAAAAAAGAAATTACCAGTTACAACTTTATTCAGAGCAATCGGTTTTGAAAGAGACAAAGATATTTTAGAAATTTTTGACCTAGCCGAAGAAATTAAAGTTTTAAAAACAAGTATTAAAAAATATGTAGGACGACGTTTAGCCGCACGGGTTTTAAACTTTTGGCACGAAGATTTTGTGGACGAAGATACAGGAGAAGTAGTATCTATTGAACGAAACGAAATTATTTTGGATCGTGATACCCTTTTAGACAAAGATAATATTGAACAGATAATTGATGCTGATGTAAAAACTATTTTATTACATAAAGAAGATAGTAATCAGACTGATTATACCATTATACACAATACCTTACAAAAAGACCCAACCAACTCTGAAAAAGAAGCGGTTGAGCATATTTATCGTCAATTAAGAAATGCTGAACCACCCGATGAAGAAACCGCTCGTGGTATTATTGATAAACTTTTCTTTTCCGACCAACGCTATAATTTAGGCGATGTAGGTAGATATAGAATGAACAAAAAGCTAAACTTGTCAATTCCTGTTGAAAAACAAGTTTTAACAAAAGAAGATATTATAACAATTGTTAAATATTTGATTGAACTAATCAATTCAAAAGCCGAAATTGATGATATAGACCACTTGTCAAACAGACGTGTAAAAACCGTAGGAGAACAACTTTCAGGCCAGTTTGGTGTTGGTTTAGCCCGTATGGCACGAACCATTAGAGAGCGAATGAATGTTCGTGATAATGAAGTATTTACACCTATTGATTTGATCAACGCAAAAACATTATCATCTGTAATCAACTCATTCTTCGGAACTAATCAGTTATCTCAGTTTATGGATCAAACCAATCCGTTAGCTGAAATTACTCATAAACGACGATTATCAGCTTTAGGACCAGGTGGTTTATCTAGAGAACGTGCAGGATTTGAAGTTCGAGACGTTCACTATACGCATTACGGACGTTTATGCCCGATTGAAACCCCCGAAGGACCAAACATCGGTTTGATTTCTTCACTTGGAGTGTATGCAAAAGTAAACAGCATGGGCTTTATCGAAACGCCTTATAGAAAAGTAACAAAAGGGCAGGTAGATTTAGTTTCTGAACCAACCTATTTAAGTGCAGAAGAAGAAGAAGGTAAACTAATAACTCAAGCAAATATTAAAATTGATAAAAATGGTAAAATTTTAACAGACAAAGTTATTGCTCGAGAAGAAGGTGATTTCCCTGTGGTTGATCCATCTGAAGTGCATTATACCGATGTTGCCCCTAACCAAATTGCTTCAATTTCGGCTTCTTTAATTCCTTTCTTAGAACATGATGATGCGAACCGTGCTTTGATGGGCTCAAATATGATGCGTCAGGCAGTGCCTTTGTTACGTCCTGAATCTCCAATTGTAGGAACAGGTTTAGAGCAACAAGTAGCTTCGGATTCTCGTGTACTTATAAATGCCGAAGGAAATGGTGAGGTTGTTTATGTAGATGCTAATAAAATTACCATTAAATACGACCGAACGGAAGAAGAGCGAATGGTAAGTTTTGAAGCGGACGAAAAAAACTATCAACTAATTAAGTTTCGAAAAACCAACCAAAGCACAACCATTAATCTAAAACCAATTGTAAGAAAAGGCGATAGAGTAATTAAAGGGCAAGTGCTTTGCGAAGGATATGCCACCCAAAATGGTGAATTAGCTTTAGGTAGAAACTTAAAAGTTGCATTTATGCCTTGGAAAGGGTATAACTTTGAAGATGCAATTGTTATTTCTGAAAAAGTGGTTCGTGATGATATTTTTACCTCTATTCATATTGATGATTATTCATTAGAAGTGCGAGATACAAAATTAGGTAACGAAGAGCTAACCAATGATATACCTAACGTTTCGGAAGAAGCTACAAAAGATTTGGATGAAAACGGAATGATTAGAATTGGAGCCGAAGTAAAACCTGGCGATATTTTAATTGGTAAAATTACTCCTAAAGGAGAATCTGACCCAACACCTGAAGAAAAACTTTTACGTGCAATATTTGGAGATAAAGCGGGTGATGTAAAAGACGCATCATTAAAAGCATCTCCATCATTACATGGAGTAGTGATTGATAAACAATTATTTGCAAAAGCTATAAAAGATAAACGAAAAAAATCAAAAGAAAAAGAAGATTTAGCCAAGTTAGAAAGTGATTTTGAAGCACGTTTTTTTGAACTAAAATCTAAACTTATTGATAAATTATTCGTAATTTTAAATAACAAAACATCGCAAGGCGTTTATAACGAATTAGGGGAAGAGGTATTGCCAAAAGGTAAAAAATTCACCCTAAAAATGTTTGAAAATGTTGAAGATTTTGCTCATCTAAATGCCAGTCAATGGACAGTTGATGGGCATACAAATGCCTTGGTAAATAATTTATTACATAATTATAAAATCAAATTAAACGATTTGCAAGGGATTTTAAGACGAGAAAAATTCACACTTACAGTAGGAGATGAACTTCCTGCAGGAATTTTAAAACTTGCCAAAGTTTATATCGCTAAAAAACGTAAGCTAAAAGTAGGTGATAAAATGGCTGGTCGTCACGGAAACAAAGGTATTGTTGCTCGAATTGTTCGTCAAGAAGATATGCCATTCTTAGAAGACGGAACACCTGTGGATGTAGTATTAAATCCACTTGGGGTACCATCACGTATGAACATTGGGCAAATTTATGAAACCGTTTTAGGGTGGGCTGGTTTAAATTTAGGCGAAAAATATGCAACACCAATTTTTGATGGTGCTACTTTAGACCAAATTAATGAACTTACAGACAAAGCTGGTGTGCCAAGATTCGGACATACGTATTTATACGACGGAGGAACAGGAGAACGATTCCATCAAGCTGCAACCGTAGGAGTAATTTACATGCTTAAATTAGGGCACATGGTTGATGACAAAATGCACGCTCGTTCTATAGGTCCTTACTCACTTATTACACAACAACCGCTGGGAGGTAAAGCGCAATTTGGAGGCCAGCGTTTTGGAGAGATGGAGGTTTGGGCACTTGAGGCTTATGGAGCTTCAAGTACCTTACGTGAAATTTTAACTGTAAAATCAGACGATGTTGTAGGACGTGCCAAAACGTATGAAGCAATTGTAAAAGGAGAGACTATGCCTGAACCAGGCTTGCCAGAATCGTTCAATGTATTAATGCACGAACTAAAAGGTTTAGGATTAGACATACGATTAGAAGAATAAAAATAGTTGATGGTTGATAACTTTTACTACTTTTTAAAAGCTATCAACACAAAAACCACAACTTAAATCTTTAAAAAAATGATAAATAATAGAAATAAAGATAAAAATACACCTGTTAAAAGGTTTAATAAAATAACCATTGGTTTAGCATCGCCCGAAGTTATTTTGGCAGAATCAAAAGGAGAAATTTTAAAACCTGAAACCATTAATTATCGTACACACAAGCCCGAACGAGACGGATTGTTTTGCGAACGAATTTTCGGCCCGGTAAAAGACTACGAATGTGCCTGTGGAAAATACAAACGTATCCGATACAAAGGCATTGTTTGCGACCGTTGTGGAGTAGAAGTTACCGAGAAAAAAGTACGTAGAGATCGTGTAGGACATATCAATTTAGTAGTCCCTATTGCCCATATCTGGTATTTCCGTTCGTTGCCAAACAAAATTGGGTATCTTTTAGGGTTACCTTCTAAAAAATTAGATATGATTATATATTATGAACGATATGTAGTTATACAACCAGGTATTGCCAAAAGATCCGAAGGAGAAGCCTTAAATAAACTCGATTTTTTAACCGAAGAAGAGTACCTAAATATTCTTGACACACTTCCGATGGAAAATCAATATTTAGATGATAACGACCCAAATAAGTTCATTGCTAAAATGGGCGCAGAATGTATCATAGATTTACTAGCAAGATTAGATCTAGATACTCTTTCTTATGAACTTCGTCATGCAGCTAACCACGAAACATCAAAACAACGAAAAACAGAAGCTTTAAAAAGACTTATTGTTGTAGAAAATTTTAAAGAAGCTAACGGGCTAAAAGAAAACAAACCTGAGTGGATGATTCTTAAAGTAATCCCTGTAATACCCCCCGAATTACGACCTTTGGTTCCGCTTGATGGAGGAAGGTTTGCAACCTCTGATTTGAATGATTTATACAGACGTGTAATTATCCGAAACAATCGTTTAAAAAGACTAATGGAAATTAAAGCCCCCGAAGTAATTTTACGAAACGAAAAAAGGATGTTACAAGAAGCCGTAGATTCTTTATTTGATAACACCCGAAAAGCATCAGCAGTAAAAACAGAATCAAACAGACCTTTAAAATCCCTTTCTGATTCCTTAAAAGGAAAACAAGGACGTTTTCGTCAAAATTTATTAGGTAAAAGAGTAGATTACTCTGCACGATCAGTAATTGTTGTAGGACCTGAACTTAAAATGTTTGAATGCGGATTACCAAAAGACATGGCAGCTGAACTTTACAAACCATTTGTTATCCGTAAACTAATTGAACGTGGAATTGTAAAAACAGTAAAATCTGCTAAAAAAATTATAGACAAAAAAGAACCAGTTGTTTGGGACATACTAGAAAACGTAATTAAAGGGCATCCTGTTTTACTAAACCGTGCCCCTACCCTACACCGATTAGGTATTCAAGCATTTCAACCAAAACTAATAGAAGGAAAAGCAATCCAATTACACCCTTTAACCTGTACGGCTTTCAATGCCGACTTTGATGGTGACCAAATGGCAGTGCATTTACCTTTAGGATCTGAAGCTATCTTAGAAGCTCAACTGCTAATGTTAGCATCTCATAATATCTTAAATCCTGCTAATGGTGCGCCTATCACAGTTCCTTCGCAAGACATGGTGCTTGGGTTATATTATATGACAAAAGAACGATTATCAACACCCGAAAAGAAAATTTTAGGGGAAGGACTAACATTCTATTCATCAGAAGAAGTTCATATTGCTTTAAATGAAGGAAAATTAGAACTAAACGCCTCTGTTAAAATTAGAACCCTTGATTTTAACGACAAAGGCGAACTAGGTTATAAAATAATACAAACCACAGCAGGCAGAATATTGTTTAACGAAGTAGTGCCAAGAGAAGCGGGCTATATAAACGAAGTTTTAACAAAAAAAACATTACGAGATATTATCGGTAAAATTTTAAGCGTTACCGATGTCCCAACTACGGCTGCTTTCTTAGACAGCATGAAAGAAATGGGTTATAAATATGCATTTAAAGGAGGATTGTCTTTCTCTTTAGGTGATATTATTATTCCTCCTAAAAAAGATGCTTTAATTGCTGATGCCCGTGAACAAGTAGAAGCAATTACTTCAAATTATAACATGGGTTTAATAACCAATAATGAACGATACAACCAAGTTATTGACGTTTGGACATCTACCAATGCAATGCTTACAGAGCTTGCTATGAAAAATATTAGAGAAGATCAACAAGGATTTAACTCTGTATATATGATGCTTGATTCGGGGGCAAGGGGTTCTAAAGAACAAATTCGTCAGCTTACGGGCATGCGTGGTTTGATGGCAAAACCTAAAAAATCAACTGCTGGAGGAGGAGAAATTATTGAAAATCCTATTCTTTCAAACTTTAAAGAAGGATTATCAATTTTAGAATACTTCATCTCTACACACGGTGCACGTAAAGGTCTTGCAGATACAGCTCTTAAAACAGCCGATGCTGGATACTTAACTCGTCGTTTACATGATGTGGCTCAAGATGTAATTGTGAATATGGTAGATTGTGGAACACTTAGAGGTGTAGAAGTAACCGCTTTAAAGAAAAATGAAGAAGAAGTAGAAAATTTAGGTGAACGTATTTTAGGACGTGTAGCACTACACGATGTAATAAACCCATTAAACAATGAAGTAATTGTAAAAGCGGGTGAAGAAATTACCGAAAATTTAGTAAAACTTATAGAAAATTCTCCTTTAGAAAAAATTGAAGTACGTTCTCCTTTAACTTGTGAAGCTGAAAAAGGAATTTGTGCTAAATGTTACGGACGAAACCTTGCAACAGGTAAAATGACCCAACGAGGTGAGGCAGTAGGAGTAATTGCTGCACAATCAATTGGAGAACCCGGAACACAGCTTACACTTAGAACATTCCACGTAGGTGGGGTTGCCGGTGGAGCTACCGAAGAATCTACAATTGTTACTCGTTTTGCAGGTAAATTAGAAATTGAAGACCTAAAAACTGTAAAATCAGAAGATACTGACGGGAATGCTGTTGAAATTGTAATCTCTCGTTCAACTGAACTTAAATTAGTAGATGAAAAAACAGGTATAGTTTTAAGCACAAACAACATTCCTTATGGCTCAACTATTTATGTAAAAGATGGTCAAAAAGTAGAAAAAGGAACAACAATTTGTAAGTGGGACTTGTATAACGGAGTTATTATTTCAGAATTTACAGGTAAAGTTACATATGAAGATATTGAGCAAGGGCAATCGTTTATGATTGAAATTGACGAACAAACAGGTTTTCAACAAAAAGTAATAACCGAAGGTAGAAATAAAAAATTAGTTCCTACACTTCATATTTATAGCAAAGAAGGTGAACTTATTCGTTCGTATAACTTACCAGTAGGGGCTAACTTAATTGTTGAAGATGGAGAAAAAATTAAGGCAGGTAAAATTTTAGTTAAAATACCTCGTCGTTCATCAAAATCTGGTGATATTACAGGAGGTTTACCTCGAATTACTGAACTTTTAGAAGCTCGTAATCCTTCAAACCCAGCGATAGTTTCTGAAATTGACGGAGTAGTTTCGTTCGGAAAAATTAAACGAGGTAATCGAGAACTAATAATCGAATCAAAAACAGGAGATGTTCGTAGATATTTAGTTAAACTTTCAAATCAAATTCTAGTTCAAGAAAATGACTATGTAAAAGCAGGTATGCCACTTTCTGACGGAGCTATAACTCCCGAGGATATTTTAAGAATACAAGGACCATCAGCTGTTCAACAATACTTAGTAAACGAAATTCAAGAAGTGTATAGATTACAAGGGGTAAAAATCAATGATAAACACTTTGAAGTTATTGTTCGTCAGATGATGAGAAAAGTGCAAATTGTGGATCCAGGAGACACGCTTTTCCTTGAAGATCAATTAGTACATACCAAAGATTTTATCATCGAAAATGATAAACTTTACGGAATGAAAATTGTTGAAAATGCAGGAGATTCTCAAAACTTAAAAGAAGGGCAGATGATTTCGAGCAGAGTTTTAAGAGATGAAAATTCTTTATTAAAACGAAACGACCAAAATTTAGTAATTGCAAGAGATGTGATAGCAGCAACAGCAACCCCTGTATTGCAAGGTATTACAAGAGCTTCTTTACAAACAAAGTCGTTCATTTCAGCAGCATCATTCCAAGAAACTACCAAAGTTTTAAACGAGGCAGCAATAGCAGGAAAAGTAGATTTCTTAGAAGGATTAAAAGAAAATGTAATTGTAGGGCACAGAATCCCTGCAGGAACAGGTATGCGAGATTATGATACTTACTTGGTAGGTTCAAAAGATGAATATGCTAATTTATTGCAAACAAAACTTAAAAATTAAGAAGCATGAACAATCAAAATCCTGAACAACAAGGGCAACTAAACATTGAACTTGACGAGAAAACAGCCGAAGGAATTTACTCAAATTTAGCCATAATCAATCATTCAAACACGGAGTTTGTGTTAGATTTTATTGCGATGATGCCTGGAGTTCCGAAAGCAAAAGTAAAATCTCGAATTGTTTTAACCCCACAGCATGCCAAACGCTTGTTAAACGCCTTGGGCGAAAACATCCATCGGTTTGAACTTACTCATGGAGAAATTCGGGAAGGAGAAAACCCAAACATTCCACTTAATTTCGGAAGTGCCGGACAAGCCTAAACTCTTATAAATCAAAAAAAGCTATCATGAAAATGGTAGCTTTTTTTTGTGGTTTATAGTTTGTAATTTATTGAAAAAATAGCAACTCTTGGTAAAATAAATGTTTGTTGTGTTGAAATTAAGAAATCAGAAAAGCTATTAGTAAACTTGCTTTTTACATCAAAAACATTGTTAATTTTTAATTCAAAAGCCCATGGATTATTTTTTTGCTGATACATAATTCCAAAATCAAGATTATCAAAAGTATCATTATTTGTATCAAATATATTTTTGTTCCAAATATATTCTGCTTTCAAAGACCAATTTTTTATTACTTCGTTATCAAAAGAAGCACTAAATTTTTGCGTTTGAAAATCAGTTGATTGCACACCTTTAATCTGGTTGAAACCATGTGTGTAGCTTATTTTTATACTTGGTAATTTTTTATTAGAAGTTCGTAAAATTAAACCTATGTTTTGCGAATTTCTATTGTTTCTATTTGTAATATTGTTTAATTCTTGTAGATACGAAAAACCATTTAAAGTTGTATTTAGTGTTAAATTAAATTTATAAATTCGTTTTGTTATAGAACTATTAAAAGCCCAGTTTTTTTTCTGGTAAATCATATAAAAGGGGAGTTGTAACTTGGTCTATACCATCTAAAACAACAGTATTTCTAATGTTTTTAATTTTATTTGTGTAAGAAGCATTTGCAAAAATTAGTAAACCACGGTATAAATTATTTTTTGTGTAGTTAAGAGAATATTTATGAAATTGTTCGTTCTTTATGAGGGCATTACCTTTGAAAACGCTATTGAAATTTTGTAATGTATAATTTTCTGCAATTAAATTTTCGGTTGGAAATTCATTTTTTAGGCTATAAAAAAAAGTTATTTTTTCTGTTCCATTAAATTCATATTCACTTAACCACTGAGGTTCAAAAAAAACACAATTTCGTTGTTGTTGCTTTTCGTTTTGAATAGTTTCTAAATTATAAAAATGTAAGTAAATCATCGGTTTATTTACCCATTTTTTAATACGGAATTTATATTCTAATGCTGTATAGAAATCGTTTAGTAAATAATTTACATTGTTACCAAAACCATCCTTTGAAAAATCATTGATTATACCATTGGTCAAAACTTGTTTTTCATCGGTAATATATTGATTTTTAGTGTATTGATTGCCTATGATACTGTATAAATGATGATTATTATTGATAGCATAGTAATGTTTAAATAAAATATCTAAACGATTTTGTGAAATTTTTTTTAGTTTTTCTATATAATATTCCGTATCATTTTGTATTGGAATTAACCCAGTTAAAAATGGTTTATTTGCTACCCACGTTTGTAATGGCTTGCTTTGGTCAAAACTATGATTTATGACTAAAGTTGTTGTGTGTGCTTTGTTGTGTTTTTGATGTCGTTCAATATACTGTCTGACGTTCCAAATATCTGCATTAGATAAATTTTCAAAAGCGGTATTTTCAAAATTAGAATAGGAGTTTAAGTAGGAATTAACTATGTTATTCGAGGCTTCTGAATAGATGTTATAAAACCATTTAGTATTTTTTTTAGGCGAGTATTCAAATTTTAAATTTGTTGAAAAAAGTTTATTTTTCTTTTCGCTTTTTTCATTTCTATTTTCGTATAAAAGTGTTTGTAAATAAGTAAATTCAGAAATATTTTCGGTTTTTTGCAGTGTTTTTGAAAGGATTATGTAACCATTTATATCTAATTTTTGATTAGCACTATAATTGATATTTAATGCATGGAAATTTGAATGATTATGAACAACATCTGTAGTATTATCACTTAAATTCCATAGATTTCCAAAACTTTTTCTGCCGCTCAAGAAACTACTATACCCACCTTGAAAACGCATTAAATCTTCAAATGTAAATACTGTTGCCCAAAATCATTGGCATCTCCGATATAAGCAAGGTTAATCTTAGGCGAATAATAAAACAAAGCAACATGCCCAAGATAAAAATCCTGTAAACCATAACCACTTTGTAAATCTCCAAAAATAAACTTTTTTTTGTCTTTTTTTAGTTTAATATTAAGGGCTAATTGTTCAGAGTCAGACACTTCTTTCATAAAACCAACTTCATTAAAATGATCGATAAATTCAGCTTTATCAACCGCATCAGCAGGGATGTTTTGAACTCCAAGTTTGGTGTCTCCTCCAAAAAAAGGTTTATTATCAACCAATAATTGATTTACTTTTTTACCTTGAAAAGTTACACTACCATTTTTATCAACCTCAACTCCAGGTAGCTTTTCTAATTGTTCGCCTAACTTTCGTTCGTTACCTGAGGTAAAAGCACTTACAGCATAACTTACGGTGTCTTTTTTTACTACAACAGGTTCGTATTTATGGGTGATTATTATTTCGTTTAGCTTTTCGCCTGTTTCTTTTAATGTAAAATTATATGTGGTAGTTGTTTTTTTTGAATCATAAGTAAGCGTTTGTTCTTTATAGCCTATGTATGAGACCGTAATTAAATAATCCGTATCTTTTTCTAATTCAAGACGATAACGACCTAAATGGTCAGCAATTGCAAATTTTAAACTAACTTTTTCTTGTTTGGGTTTTGCAATAATATTAGCGTTTGGAAGTGTTTTTTTAGAGTGTCTTGAACAATACCCAAAATAGATTGACCATACAAAAATGTAGGTAAAAAAAATAAAATTAAAATTTTTCTTTTTAACATATCATTATTTTGAATATTTCTTTATCTACCTACTATTCATCTGCTCTAACTCTTTTGCGTTTTTTAATTTTTTATATTCATTTTCAAACTCTTTACTAGTTACAACTATTCCTTTTTCTAAAGGTTGTATTTTACTTATAACATCAGGTGCTATTTTAAAACTAATTTTATCCGCAAAATATACAAAGATATCATCATGTAGTTCCATTATCAATCCAGGTAAACCATAATATCCCAAAGGTCCAAAACTCAAACTAATCTCAGGGCAATACCAAGCAATTACAATTTTCTCTTTTTTTATTTTTTTCTCTTCTCCTTTCTCGTTTACTTTTACTTTGATTATTGTATCTTTGAAAATTGCTTTATAACACTTTCTATTATCAATTAATTTTGATTCGTCTGTTAATATCCATTGATACTTTTTTAATTTGTCTTTTACAAGGAATTTGGTGTCATAAACTATTTTTTCATGATTAAATATTCCCAATTCTGTATTCATAAAATATATTCCAATAGTTTTAGCATTTAAGTATAATAAATTGATATTAGTTGTGTTGTTTTTCTCTTCAAAGTCTTTTACATAAAAAATACTCTTTTTACCATTAATTAACAAAGTTAAATTTATATCCATTGATTCTAAGTCTATGTATGACTTTAATTGATTATCCATATCATCAGATAATTTATCTCTGTAAACCATTTTATAATTAACCATTGCAGTCTGCGAATAAAGACTAAATCCAAAAAAACAAAATAATAAATCTAAAAATCATTTTAAAATAATTTAATTAATTAACTAATAAAAATTTAAAATTGGGACAAATCTAAAGTAATAAGCATTAGAAATGTCCCATAATACTTTTTAAATCCAACCTAGATCATCTGCAATGTTACAAAGTTTAACTGCCGCTGCTACAGTAGCATCTATTAATGCTTGATTATCAGATACATCTTCTAACTTGTTTGCAAGCCACTTTCCGAATGCCCAACATTTTATTGAACCAGCAGCCACAGTCGAATTTTCTACATTTTCAATTTTTAGATTTGATGCAACATCTATTTTAGAATCTGCATAATCTATGTTGTTGATTAATTCAACACCCACATTATCTGATTTAACAACTTTATCGTTGTTTACAATCTCGTTGTTAGCCATTGCACTAACACTAAACACTACGGTGGCTACTAAGCCAAAAACATTTTTTTCATTTTTTTTTAAATTTAAAATTAAACAATAAATTAAGATTAACAAACTTTTTGCTAGCAAATTTGTTAGGTCAAAGAAAAAAAGATTATTTTTGTTTACCTATTCTAAATGGAATAATTTTTTAAAATCTTTAAAATCAATACTTTATAAACTCAATCGGGACAAAAATTGCCAAACTACGAAATGCAAAAGGGCTATCACAAACAAATTTAGCAACAGAATTAAACACCACACAAAGCAACATTTGTAAAATAGAAAGTGGGCAAACCGAAAAAATTGACTTTATATTTATGCAAAAAATTTGCGAGTTTTTTGAGGTCGATTTTAATCATTTTGTTGAACCAAGCATTCAAAATAATGTAAAAGTAAATAAAAAAGGAGTTGTTGGAACTATGAATGGCAGTATTATTTTTAATCAAAAAAAAGATAACTATACTACAAATCAATCTAACGATTAAAAGTATTGTTTTTAAAAATTGAAAATATCATAATTGAACTTACAGAAACCCCGTATAACGGCATAAAACCTATTGCCTTTTAATTTTATTCTATTTTTCGATACATCATCCAAAGTTGTAAGTATCGTTTAAAAACCGAAAACGCATGAACGTATGCTAAAATAAACCCTGTTTTACCATCTAAAAAACCTAACCGATAGATATATTGCCATAAAAAACGATACAACGGACGGATAAAAAAATGATATGCATGAGGTTTTACTTTTTTAATATATAAATTTTTGGCTTGTAGTTTACTGTAAAGTGTTAGTTTAGAATTATAGGTATCAAAATCTTTATAACTAAAATGATCGACACTGGTTTTTAAAACAGCCGTTTCGCCTTTACATCTCACTGTTTCGTGGACTTTACCATTATAGCTACAAAAATTTTTGTTCAGCACACGAATTGCCTTGTCTGTTTGCCAACCTCCAAACTTGATGCGTTTTCCTATAAAAAAGAAATTACGGTTAGCAAAAAACGCAACTTTTTGGGTGTTTTGTAGGGTATTTTTTACTTCGATTATAAAATTTTCAGAAATAAGTTCGTCTAAATCTAAAAATAAAATCCAATCATTTTGGGTTTGTGTTAAAGCAAAATTCCGCTGACTTGAAAAGTCATCAAACCTACGCTGAATAACTTTAGCTCCCATCAACTGGGCAATTTCAACGGTTTTATCGGTGCTATACGAATCTACAAGTACAATTTCATCGGCAAACGAAAGCTGTTCCATAAACCTTTTTATGTTGCACTCTTCGTTATAGGTAATAGCTAAAGCTGAAATTTTTGGAGTCAATGTATGAATAATTAAGTGTATTTTTGCAAAAGTAATATTTTTGTACTTAAAATTTAGAATTTTAAATTTATAATTTAATAACTATTGCTTACTCCTGATAGCTATCGAGGAACAAGTACCATAAACAAGTAAAAGAGTGCCAAAAATTCCTATTTTAATGTACCACAACATAAATCCTGCTCCCGAAAAAAGTAGTGGATTATGTATTTCTGTTGAAAAATTTGAACAACAATGTGCTTATATAAAAAAAAAATATACAACCTATCATTTTTCGGAACTTGAAAACAGGCAAGCACTTACACGCAAAAGTTTGGTTATTACTTTTGACGATGTAACGGAAAATCAACTACTTTATGCGGTTCCTATTTTAGAAAAATATAATCTAAAAGCTACTTTTTTTATTCCGTTTGCTTATGTAGGTGCCACAGATTTATGGAACAACGGTACAGAAAAAATTATGACGGTTGAACAGCTTAAAAATTTGCCAAAAAACATCGAATTGGGCTTACATTCCTTTCATCATAGAAAATATTCAAGTTTAACAACCGATGAAATTCAGGCCGATTTTGAGGCGTGTTTTGATTGGATAAAGCACGAAAATATAGCTGTTTTTAACGCTTTGGCTTATCCGTATGGCAACTATCCGAAGAAAGAACCATTAAAAACCCTTTTTTTTAGGCAACTTCAACAAAATAATATGGTCTATGGTTTACGAATAGGTAACAAACTAAACAAGTTTCCGTTTAAGAACCCTTTTGAAATCAAACGATTAGACATTAAAGGCGATTATTCCATTGTTAGGTTTCGGTTAAAAATTACCTTTGGAAAATTTTTTTAAACCCAGATTACGCATTAGATTTTGTTATGAAAACTAAAGACACAATAAAATTAAGGGGACTTCAAAAAAATGGTTTTCTAATGGAATTTGTAATTTTCAAGAAGTAGATTTAGCTTGTAATAGAACTCTAATGCGTAATCTGGGTTAAACGGGGAGACGGCTCAAACAGCTTGCCTATAGCTTTTTGAGCATAGCCTCTCAAAAAAAAGACTACCCTTCCGAGTAGCCTCTTTCAAACAAACAAATTTAAAATTAAGTTTAAAAACAGTATTTATTTTCAGAAATTACTTTTGCAGCGATTATTTCTTTTAGTTTTATTATGTTTGGCAAATTATTATATTTTGTAAATCTTTTTAAGCCCATGAGCATCATTTTTTGTTCATCACCTTCGGCAAACGATGCAACTCCTTCTTTTCCTTTTTGAGCAACAATATCAACGGCTTGGTATAAATACAACTGAGCCATTGCTATTTGTTCTTTTACATGTTCGGCACCTTTATTTTTGGCTAATTTTTCAGTTCTAAGTAGTGCGCTTTCAGCCATATAAATTTCAATAAGCATATCGGCAGCTGCCATTAGCATTTGTTGTTGCTCTTCTAATTTGGTTTCAAATTTTTGAACAGCTGCTCCTGCAACCATTAAAAAGGCTTTTTTTAGTTTAACAATCATTTCTTTTTCTTCGGCAAATAGTTCAGTGTAATCGGGTGTGCTAAAATCGGGTATTCCCATCAATTCTTCGGCTACTTTCATTGCTGGGTTTAGCAAATCTACGTGTCCTTTCATGGCTTTTTTTATGAGCATACCTACTGATAGCATCCTGTTAATTTCATTAGTCCCTTCATAAATTCTGGCAATTCTGGCATCTCTCCAAGGTGCTTCCATTGGGGCATCTTCCGAAAAGCCCATTCCTCCAAAAATTTGAATACCTTCATCGGTGCAGTTTTGTACGTCTTCTGAAACTGCTACTTTTAAAATAGAACATTCAATAGCAAATTCTTCAACTCCTTTTAACTCTGCTTCTTGATGCGTATTGCCTTCTGAAATTCTTATATTTATTCTGTTCTCAATATCTCCTCCTGCTCTGTATGTTGCACTTTCGCCTACATAAGCATTGGTTGCCATTTGGGCAATTTTGCTTTGTATTGCTCCAAAATTTGAAATTGGAGTATTAAACTGAATTCTTTCGTTTGCGTATTGTATTGCTGTTGATGTTACTCTTCGTTGAGCATCTAAACAAGCTACTGCAAGTTTTATTCTACCTACATTCAGAGCATTCATAGCAATTTTAAAACCTCCACTTTGTTCTCCTAATAGGTTTTCAACAGGCACTTTGGTTTCGTTAAAAAATACTTGCCGAGTTGATGAGGACCTTATTCCTAATTTATGTTCCTCTTCTCCTAATGTTATTCCGTTTGTTGAGTCATATTCTATAATAAAAGCGGTTATATTTTTATCATCTTCTATTTTAGCAAAAACAATCATTAAATTACAAAATCCAGCGTTTGAAATCCACATTTTTTGCCCTGATATTTTGTAATATTTACCATCGTCAGACAAAACTGCTTTTGTTTTTCCTGAATTTGCATCGCTACCAGCCCCGGGTTCTGTTAAACAATAAGCCCCGAACCACTCTCCTGATGCTAATTTTGGCACATATTTAAGTTTTTGTTCCTCAGTCCCATAAAGGATTATAGGCAATGTTCCGATGCCTGTATGAGCACCAAAAGCTGTTGATAATGAGCCACTTGCTCCTGAAAAATAATCACAAACTAACAATGTAGAAGCAAAGCCCATGCCTAAACCTCCGTATGCCTCAGGCACAGAAACTCCTAAAAACCCAAGTTCTCCGGCTTTTCGCATTAAATCTACGGTAAATTGATAATCTTTTTTTTCAAAACGTTCTCGTTGTGGTATTACTTCTTTCTCAAGAAATTCCTGAACGCTTTCTTTCATCATTAATTGTTCTTCCGAAAAATCTTCGGGGGTGAAAATATCTTCACATTTAGTTTCTGTTACGAGGAATTGACCTCCTCTTATTATATTTCCCATTTTAAATTTTGAATTTTATATTATAAATTATTTAATTATTGATTAGATTTTGATGTTTTAACAATTTTAGTTAAAATATTAATTATATGTTCTATTTCTTCTAAATGATTTGCCATGGGTATATTAGTTAAATTTGATTTTTCATATAATCGTAACCAATATCTCGTTTCTCTTGCTTCTTTACTCGCTATTGAAATTTTGCAGATAAAATCGTTTTTAGATTGTGCAGCTGTAGATTCTTCTACATTTGCCCCTATACTTGTTCCGTACCTAAGCAATTGTTTCGATAAAACAAGTTCATTTTCTTTTTTAAATTTATATACAAATCAATTATATTTAGGGCAAAATCAAACGTTTTATCTGCTATTAAGTTGTTTTTCATTTGTTTAAATTTTATTTTTAATCCTATTGAATTGTCTTTTAAATCATTGATAATTTTAAATTCAAAATTTTGAATTTAAAACACTTCATAAACTCCTGCTGCTCCTTGCCCTGTTCCTACACACATACTTACAATTCCGTATTTTGATTTTCGTAGTTTCATTTCGTTAAAAAGTTGGACAGAAAGTTTTGCTCCTGTGCAGCCAAGTGGGTGTCCTAAGGCAATAGCACCTCCGTTTACATTGATAATTTCGGGGTTTAAATTTAGTTCTTTAATAACTGCTAAACTCTGTGATGCAAAGGCTTCGTTTAGTTCTATTAAATCTATATCATTTTGAGATAAACCTGCTTGTTTTAGGGCTTTTGGTATGGCTTTTACGGGTCCTATTCCCATAATACGAGGTTCTACACCTGCTGCTGCATAACTTACCATTCTGGCTATGGGTTCTAAATTAAGTTCTTTTACCATTTCTTCATTCATTATCAATACAAAAGCTGCTCCATCGCTCATTTGTGATGAATTTCCTGCTGTTACACTTCCGTCAGCTGCAAAAACGGGTTTTAACTTACCTAAAGCTTCTAAATTTGTATCTGTTCTGGGCCCTTCATCTTTTGAAACCGTATAATTTTTGGTTTCTTTTTTATCTTTTTCATTAATAAATGTATGCTCAACAGAAATAGGAACAATTTGATTGTCGAATTTACCTTCGGTCTGTGCTTTTATGGCTTTCTGATGTGAGTTATAAGCAAAAATATCTTGCTCTTCTCGGCTCACTTTGAATTGATTTGCTACAGCTTCGGCTGTGAGCCCCATTCCCCAGTAATAATCTTCATTTCCTTGTGCTACAATTTTATAATCAGGGGTGGGTTTATAGCCTCCCATCGGGATATAACTCATGCTTTCGGCACCTCCGGCAATAATGCAATCTGCCATTCCGCTTTGTATTTTAGCGGTTGCCATTGCTATGGTTTCTAACCCTGAAGCGCAATATCTATTAACAGTAACTCCTGGCACATCTGTAACTTTTAGTCCCATAAGCGATATTAATCGTCCGACGTTTAAGCCTTGTTCGGCTTCGGGCATGGCATTACCTACCATTACATCGTCTATCCGTGTTTTATCAAAATTTGGTAATTTTTCCATCATAAATTCGATGGTTTCGGCGGCTAATTCATCGGGTCTTTTAAACCGAAATAATCCTTTAGGGGCTTTGCCTACGGCTGTTCTGTATGCTGAAACTATGTATGCTGTTTTCATGTTTTTTTGTATATTGTATTGTTGTATATTATATTGTTGTATATTGTTTATTTTATATCAAAATTGTAAAAGTTTTTGTTGTTGTGTTTTTCATTATCTAATAGATTTTCGCGACCTAAGTTTTCTAATAATTTATATCTATGTACACAAACTCATAGTTGAGAATTCCTTTTTTTCTTCAATATCAAATACAATAAAATTATAAAAAAGTAAAAATTGTTCATCGTAATTTAGTTGCGATTGAAATATATCAGCATATTTTTGATATGTTTCAAGGTTTTCTCTTAATGTTTTATTGTTTTCATGCTACTTGATAAATTTTAAAATATGATATACATTTCTAAAATAATGAGACAATTTATTCTTATAATTATTAAATATGATTTAAAAAATTAACTTTATTATATGTTTTTCATCTGAATTTAAAAGCTCTCTATTTTCTTTAAGATATTCAGTTACCTCATCACTCAAAATATTTTGTTCAAAAGTTCTACTTCTTCTTATTTCACTTAAATTTTTAAAACTTTTATATAAAACTTCAAAATCTAATCTTATAAAATTAAATACACTAATTCCTTTGTAAAAAGTTTCAATTTTATCAGTTGTTTGTTGACCAAAAGCTGAATTTATTGTTCGAGTTTCAATGACTTCTACATAAGTTGCAACATTACATATTCTATTATTTGAATTCAAGTCTAAATTATCCTTTAACTATCTACGAACATTCAGCATGTTAAAAAATGTTGTTTCAAATTGTTTTTGAGCTACTAAACTTCTTTGAATTTTGATTTCTTTCTTTTGTTTTTAAAGTTCTTTTTCTGTGAAATATATATTTTATAAACCAAATATGTGGTAATATCTGTTAAAACAGTTCCTAAAAATTCTCCTATAAAATCTCCAAAACTACCTATTTTACCCGTATTTAATATGTAATTATTTCCTATTCCAAAACTATTATTAAGGATATAAGCAAAAAACGTTAATCCAATAACAATAAAAGATATTATAGGGGACTTCTAAAAATTTATTTTTATTACAAACTTACTTTCATTAAACCTCATAATTTTATAATCTACATTATACAATCTACATTATACAGAAAAACAATTAATTTCGTAGAGGTTTTCCTTTGGTTAGCATATATTGGATACGTTCTAATGTTTTTCGTTCGGTGCATAGGCTTAAAAATGCTTCTCTTTCAAGGTCTAATAAATAGCGTTCGGATACTAATGTTGGTTCAGACAAGTCTCCTCCTGCCATTACATACGCTAATTTGTTTGCTATTTTTTTGTCGTGCTCTGAGATGTATTTACCCGCTTGCATTTGGTCGGTTCCTACCAAAAACATTCCTAAAGCTTGTTTTCCTAATACTTTTATATCTGTTCTTTCAATGGGTTTTGTGTATCCTTGTTCTGCCATTTGAAGGGCAGTTTGTTTGGCTGTGGCAATTTGTCGATCTCGGTTTACAACCACAATATCTTTTCCTTTTTGTAAGATTCCTAAATCAAATGCTTCATAAGCAGAAGTGGCTACTTTTGCCATTCCGATGGTTAAAAAATACTCTTGTAAAACGTTCAATTCTACATCGTTTTTTCGGAAATTATCGGCTGCTCGAAGTGTCATTTCTTTACTGCCAGCCCCCCCTGGGATAACACCTACTCCAAATTCTACCAAACCAATATATGTTTCAGCAGCTGCCACTACTCTATCTGCATGCATGCTCATCTCGCACGCACCACCTAACGACATTCCATGTGGAGCAACAATTACAGGGATTGAGGAATATCGACAACGCATAATGGTATCTTGAAAATACTTAATTGCCATATTTAGTTCGTCATATTCTTGTTCTACAGCCATCATAAAAATCATTCCGATATTTGCTCCTACTGAAAAATTAGTTCCTTGATTTCCTATAACTAAACCATTATATTCTTTCTCGGCTAAATCAATAGCCTTATTTATTCCTTGTAAAACTCCTGCACCAATGGTATTCATTTTTGAGTGAAATTCTAAGTTTAAAATTCCATCTCCTAAATGATGTATTGTTGCATCTGTATTGTTCCAAACTTTTTTACTCTCTCTTATATTATTTAAAATTATAAATGCATCTTGTCCGGGTATTTTTTCGTAGTTTTTAGAAGTTATATTATAATAATATGTTGCTCCGTCTTTTATTGTATAAAAAGATTTTACACCCGATGCAAGCATCTCTAAAACCCAAGTAGCAGGGGTAAATCCTTCGGCTTTCATAAGTTCATTAGCACTTTCTACTCCTATTGCATCCCAAATTTCAAAGGGTCCGTTTTCCCAGCCAAAACCAGCCTTCATAGCATCGTCTATTTTGTAAAAATCGGTGGTAATTTCGGGAATCCTATTAGCACAATAAGCAAACATAGCACTGAAATTTTTGCGATAAAAATTGCCTGCTTTGTCTTTTCCTGTTACTAAAATTTTAAATCTATCAATTGGTTTTTCGATGGTTTTAGTAAGTTCTAAAGTTGCGAACGATGCTTTTTTATTGGGTCTATATTCTAGCGTATCTAAATCTAATGATAAAATATCCTTGTCTGTTTTTTTGTAAAAACCTTGCCCTGCTTTACTTCCTAACCATTTATTTTCCATCATTTTACTGATAAAATTGGGCAGTTTAAACAAATCATGTGCCTCATCGTTAGGGCAATTTTCATATAACCCATTGGCTACGTGCACCAAAGTATCTAACCCAACTACATCTACGGTTCTAAAAGTTGCTGATTTTGGACGACCAATAACAGGACCCGTAAGTTTATCAACCTCTTCAATGGTTAAACCCAATTCTTTTACTTGATGAAACAAACTCATTATTCCAAAAATACCAATTCTATTGCCTATAAAAGCTGGGGTATCTTTGGCTAAAACCGAAGTTTTTCCGAGATATTTTTCTCCATAAACATTTAAAAAATCTAAAACTTCGGCAGAGGTTTTAGGTCCTGGAATTATTTCAAAAAGTTTTAAATATCGTGCTGGGTTAAAAAAATGTGTTCCGCAAAAATGTGCCTGAAAGTCATCGCTTCTGCCTTCGCTCATAAAATGAATAGGTATTCCGGAGGTATTTGAGGTAACTAATGTTCCTGTTTTTCTGTATTTTTCTATTTGTTCAAATACTTTTTGTTTAATATCTAAACGTTCTACAACTACTTCAATAATCCAATCAACAGAAGCTATTTTGGGCATATCATCGGTTAAATTACCGGTTAAAATGCGCTTAGCAAAACTTGGATGATAAATAGGTGATGGTTTTGATTTTAAAGCTGTTGCTAAATTATCGTTTACCATTCGGTTTTTTACAGCTCTATCATCGAGGGTTAAGCCTTTTTTTTGCTCTGCCTCGGTTAATTGATTTGGTGCAATATCTAAAAGTAAAACTTCTACACCTATGTTTGCAAAATGACAAGCAATGCCACTGCCCATTATTCCTGAGCCTATTACGGCTACTTTGTTTATTGTTCGTTTCATATATTATAGTATTCAGGTATTCAGGTATTAAATTTTTTATAATCTTTTTTTGAATACATTATTTATTTTTTCAAAATATTTTTTTATCTGTAATTAGTTCGTTGATAGTTTCAGCAACTTCTACAAAATGGTTTAATTTTTCTTGACTAATATTTTTTTTAATAATTTCGTTAAATTTTAAAACGGTGTTTTTAGATAATTCTCGTTTTTCTTTTCCTAAATTGGTTAAATAAATCAAAACACCTCGTCCGTCATCAGGGTTCTTTTTTCGGATGATGAGTCCTTTTTCTTCCATAGTTTTCAAGGTTCTAGTAAGGCTGGTGGGTTCCATACTCATTCTGTTGCTTATGTAAGTTGAAGGTGTTCCTTCTTCTTTATCTATGCTTAATAAAGCAAAACCAACTGCCATTGATGCTTCATACTTTTGAGCTTCTTCGTTATACATTCTTGAAATGGCTTGCCATGTTTCTCGAAGTATAAAATCAATGGTTTTTTCTTTCATTAGTTTTAAAATAATTTATTTTTCAAAGGTATAAAAAAATACTATGCATGCATAGTATTTTTGTTAAATTTTTGTTAAAAAACAAAACTCCTCATTTCTGAGGAGTTTTTGCATTTTTTTTGATTTAAAAAATAATTATTTCATTTTATCATTTACAAAAGCAATAACAGCTCCTAAAATGGCTACGCTTACAACCGTTGCAATCATGTCTTTAATGAAATTTTCCATTACAAATTGCATTCCAGAAGCCATAAACATGTTCATTGAAGTGCCATAAAGTAATCCAAAAATTGCACCTGCTTTTAAACCAGAAATCCAGTTAGTAAAACCAGCCCATTTAACCCAAACATAACTGATTAGCAGTGAAAAAAATAAGCAACCTAAGGCAACAAATTGCAGGTGTTCTGCTTCGTTTTCGGGTTTAGGATACAAATCAGTAAAAAGAACTCCATAAAATAGCCATCCTAATAAAAAATAGACAACAAAACCAGCAATTGCGGCAACAATAATTTTTTTTGTGTTCATAATTTTTATTTAATTAGTTAATAATGAAGCAAATATATTAAATATTTATTACAAATGTAATATTTGTTACAAATTTTTAATAAGTCTCCTTAAAAAATACTAAATAGTTGTTTTTTTATGTTTTATAACTTCCTGTCAATATTAAAGTTTGTTGCAGGATGATATACTATTGGTAAATCTTCTACAATAACATCACTTTTTTCAAGCCCAAATGCTTTTGTATCGTTTAACGAAATTCGTTTTAAAAAATAATAGCCTTGAAATAAAATGCTTTCAAAAAAAGTAAATTCGTTTTCAACGGATAAGAATTTTTCTAAAATTATAAATTTAAAATCGGGTTCATTATTATATTTCGTAGATCCATCGGGTCTAATATGTAAATTTAATTCTTTGTTTTCAACTAAATTTTTAATAATATTTTTAAAATATAATTCAACTTTTGGTTGAATTCTAAACCCTGCATTTATATTTATTTTAATTATTTTATCGTCTAAAATTTCTTCAACATGATAATTTAATGTAAATGGTTCTTCGGTTCTATGGATATGCAAAAACCAGTAAACGTCAGCTCTTTTGGGTTTTTTTGAAAATATCGATTTGATTATTTTTTCTTCAATTTCGTGTATTTTATCGGCTTTTGTTAAATAAATTAAATGGGTTGAAAATTTTGGGATGTTATCGTCTTCGGCAAGTTCTTTCAATAAATTTTTATATGTATCTATATTTACAAATTTTGTATAACTATTATTCAGTTTTCTGCCAAAATAAGTTATATACATAATATAGAAAAATATTCCTGCTATAACAAGGGTTACAAAACCTCCTTCTGGGAATTTTTTAAGATTTGCTGTAAAAAATGCTAACTCTATTGTTATAAAAATAACAAATAGAATAGTAATCAAGTATTTATTTAATCGTAATCTATAACGTAAAAAATAAATTAGTAAAAGCGTTGTGGTGAGCATTGCTAAAGTGATTGCTAATCCGTAGGCTGCTTCCATGTGTGCAGAATTTTGGAAGTATAAAATCATTAAAATACAACCTATCCAAAGTATTGTGTTTACAGATGGTATATAAATTTGTCCTTTTAAGTTAGTTGGGTTTTTAAGCGAAACTCTTGGCCAAAAGTTTAAAGAAATAGCTTCGTTTATCAAGGTAAACGAACCGCTTATAAGTGCTTGTGAGGCAATAATTGCTGCTAATGTTGCAACAATAATACCCGAAATTAAAAACCATTGAGGCATAATTTCATAAAATGGATTTTTGCCATCTAAGGTGTTATTTTGTAGGCTCATAAGCCATGCTCCTTGACCTAAATAGTTTACAACTAAGCTTATTTTTACAAATATCCATGTAATTCGTATGTTTTTTCTACCACAATGTCCTAAGTCAGAATATAAAGCTTCGGCACCAGTTGTGCATAAAAAAACGGCTCCTAAAAGCCAAAAACCGTGCGGAAATTCAGTTAATAATCGATATGCATAAATTGGGTTTAATGCTTTTAAAATTTCAGGGTGCTCTATTATTTGTGAGAATCCTAAAATAAAAAGCATCGAAAACCAAATAAACATGGTAGGTCCAAAAAAGAATCCTACTTTTTGCGTTCCAAATCGTTGGAATATAAATATTGCTGATAGTATTAAAATTACAATCGGAACGGTTGGCAGATGTGGAGCAACAGCTTCTAAACCTTCAACTGCTGAGGCTACTGAAATAGGTGGAGTTATAATGCCATCTGCTAAAAGAGTTGTAGCTCCTAAAATTGTTGGAATAACTAATTTTCCTTTGCCAAAACGTTTTACTAAGGCGTATAACGAAAAAACGCCTCCTTCTCCATGGTTGTCGGCTGTTAATGTTAAAATTATGTATTTAAAAGTTGTTTGAAAGGTAAGTGTCCAAAAAACACACGAAATTCCTCCATAAACTAATAATTCTGAAATTTGATGTGTGCCAACAATGGCTTTCATTACATATAATGGGCTGGTGCCAATATCTCCATATATAATTCCTAAGGCTACTAATAAGGTTGCAGCTGTAACTTTTTGATGGGTAGATGTGTTATTCATGTTGTTTTATTTTTTTTAATACATTAACCAGGTGATGATAATATAACTTAGAATTCCTGCGATATAACCTGCTACCGCTAAAGGTGTTATTTTTTTAAGATACCATATAAAAGTAACTTTCTCTTTTTCCATAATAGCAATACCAGCTACTGAACCAATAACCAGCATGCTGCCTCCTGTGCCTGCACAAAGAGCAATAAATTTCCATAAACTGTCGTCCATCGGAAACTCTGATAATGAAAACATACCTTGTGTGGCTGCTACCAAACTTCCATTATCAACAATAGATGATAAAGCTCCAATGACTACAATCATGGTATCGTTATTGGGTAGATTATTTTGTAAAAAACTTGCTAATTCAGCTAAAATACGAACTTCTTGCAAGGCAAAAACTAACAAAAGGATTCCCATAAAATATAAAATAGAACTTATATCAACCTTAATTAATGCTGATGCTATGGAATACTTGTCTTTTTCTGCTTGTGTTTTGTTCCGATGGTAATATATTGAAACTAAAGATACTAAACCTAACGAAATTAAAACTCCAATAAATGGAGGTAATCCTGTAAAAGCTTTTATAACGGGGACTAATAACAACCCAAAAATACCGGCTAAAAAGATGCTTGAACTTCCTCTTATTTTTTCTTCTCGAATAGCGTCTGCCATTGATATTTGGGCTCTTAATACTGCAAAACCTTTCATTTGGTAACTTGCTATAATAAGTGGTACTAAAATTACCATAATTGAAGGTATAAATAAAACTTTTACAATTCCGGCAGCACTCACTTGTCCTCCTATCCATAAAAGTGTGGTAGTTACGTCTCCAATAGGGCTAAAAGCACCTCCAGCATTGGCTGCAATAACTACAATACCTGCTAAAATCATCCGAATTTCACCCTTAGGCATTAGTTTTTTAAGCAAAGTAACCATAATAATAGTAGTTGCTAAATTGTCTAATATTGCAGAAAGAAAAAAGGTTACAAAACCCACAATCCAAAGTAATTTTAAGATTGATTTGGTTCGGATACGGTGTGTAATAACCGAAAAACCTTTGTGTAAATCAATGATTTCAACAATGGTCATTGCTCCTAATAAAAAAATTAGTAGCCCAGAAATTTCGCCAAAATAGTGCATTAGTTTTTCGGTAATTTCTATTTGCCCTTCTGAATTTTGAAAAAGTGCTATTGTTATCCAGCATAAAGCACCTGTTAAAACTGCTGTAATGGTTTTGTTTATTCGTAATGGAGTTTCAAAAACAACCGCTAAATAGCCTAAAATAGCTATTATTAATAGTATAGGTATCATAAAAAATAAAAAAACCTCAATTTTATGGGGTATATGGTTGTTTGGTTCAAAATTATAAAATTAACATAGCATCTCCATACGAATAGAAACGATATTTTTCTTTAATAGCTTCTTGGTAGGCTTTCATCATTAAATCGTGTCCGCAAAAAGCAGAAACCATCATAAGTAATGTTGATTTAGGTGTATGGAAATTAGTAATCATAGCATCGGCTAAACTAAAATCATACGGAGGAAATATGTATTTGTTTGTCCAACCTCTGTAAGGGTTTAAAGTTCTTTGTGATGATACCGAGCTCTCCATAGCCCTCATTGTTGTTGTTCCTACACAAATTACTTTACTTTTTCGGGCTTTTGCATTGTTCACAATTTTACAAGCTTCTTCGGTAATAATCATTTCTTCAGAATCCATCTTGTGTTTAGACAAATCTTCTACTTCTACAGGGTTAAAAGTTCCTAAGCCCACATGTAATGTAACTTCTGCAAATTCCAAACCTTTTATTTCTAAGCGTTTAAGCAAGTGTTTTGAAAAGTGTAAACCAGCAGTAGGTGCTGCAACGGCTCCTTCTTCTTTTGCATATACAGTTTGGTATCGTTCTGCATCTTCGGGGGTTGCTTCTCTATTTATATATTTTGGGATAGGCGTTTCGCCTAATTCAATTAATTTATCTCTAAATTCTTGATACGAACCATCGTATAAAAAACGTAGAGTTCTGCCTCTTGAGGTTGTATTGTCAATAACTTCGGCAACTAACGAGTCATCATCTCCAAAATATAATTTATTACCAATACGGATTTTACGAGCCGGATCTACCAAAACATCCCATAATCTTTGTTCTGCATTGAGTTCTCTTAATAAAAAAACTTCAATAGTTGCACCTGTTTTTTCTTTATTACCATATAAACGAGCCGGAAATACTTTGGTATTGTTTAAAACCATCACATCTCCTTCGTTAAAATAGTCAATTACATCTTTAAAAAGTTTGTGTTCTATTTCGCCTGTTTTTCTATGAATAACCATTAATCGAGATTCGTCTCGGTTTTCTGTAGGATATTCTGCTAAAAGTTCGTCTGGTAAATTAAAATTAAAATGTGAAAGTTTATTTGACATACTTTTTATTTATTACTTATAAATATTTAAAAGTTCCTTTTAAACCCAGATTACGCATTATATTTAGTTTGTAATAGAACTCTAAAGTATAATCTGGGTTTAAATTAAAAGTGCAAATATACAATTATGAAATAGGCATTGTCAACTAAAAAGAGTTTTATTTTCATTAAATGATTAGTTTTTTTAATATTTATAAAAATTTTGTATCTTATATAACTTAAATTTTACACTAAAAAATTATACTTTTGCACATCTTAAAAAAATATTTATAATGATTTCTACCGATATACTTATTATTGGAGCAGGTCCCACTGGTTTGTTTGCCGTTTTTGAAGCAGGCTTACTACAAATGAAATGTCATATTATTGACGCATTACCCCAGCCGGGTGGGCAATTAGCCGAACTATATCCTAAAAAACCAATTTTTGATATTCCTGGCTATCCAGAAATTTTAGCAGGTGATCTAGTGAATAATTTAATGGTCCAAATTAAACAGTTTCAACCTGGTTTTACCTTAGGCGAAACTGCCGAAACTATTGACAAACAAGAAGACGGAACGTTTGTTGTTACAACAAACAAAGGCACCAAACACCAAGCAAAAGCTATTGCAATTGCTGGAGGTTTAGGTACGTTTGAACCCCGAAAACCGTTGATTGAAAATATTGGATACTACGAAGAAAAAGGCGTAGAGTATTTTGTAAAAAATCCTGAACAATTTAAAACCAAACGAATTGTAATTGCCGGAGGAGGCGATTCTGCTTTAGATTGGAGTATTTTCCTTTCAAATGTAGCATCTTCTGTAACACTTATACACAGGCGAAACGAGTTTAGAGGTGCTTTAGATTCTGTTGAAAAAGTGCAAGCACTAAAAAAAGAAGGAAAAATAAACCTAATAACACCTGCCGAAGTAATAGATATAGAAGGTAAAGACCACGTAGAAGCAATTATTTTAGATAAAGAAGGCATTCAAGAACGTTTTGAAACCGATTTTTTTATTCCACTTTTCGGATTATCTCCAAAATTAGGAGCCATAGCAAACTGGGGCTTAGAGATTGAAAAAAATGCTATAAAAGTAAATAATGCACTTGATTATCAGACAAATATAGAAGGTATTTATGCTATAGGTGATATTAATATTTACCCAGGTAAATTAAAACTAATTTTGTGTGGTTTTCACGAAGCAACCTTAATGTGCCAAAGCGTTTATAACCGCTTAAACCCTGGTAAAAGATATGTGCTCAAATACACTACCGTTTCAGGCATTGATGGGTTTGATGGAAGCCGAAAAGAAGCCGAAAAAGCAGTAGTAAAAGCAATTGAATAGGTTTTATTTTAAATTCTATATATTTGTTTTGCTAAAAAATAACATATGGAAACATATAAATTAGATAGAAAAACGGTTTCAAAAGCCACATTTTTAGAAGCCGATACACACGTTTTGCATACCCAAAAAATTATTTACAACCGAACGCCTAAATCAGGCTTGTTTTATTATAATAATATTTACAACGTAACTCCGGATACCAAAATTGATAAATTATATGTAACAAAGCGTAAACATGGCAGCACTTTTAATAGAGATTTTGTTGGTTCTTTGGAGGCTTTAAACAAGCACTAAGTAAACTTTCTTTTAGTAGGAGGCTATGCAGTTATATTACATGGATATGTTCGGAGTAAGGCAAATATGGAAATTTGGGTAGAAAAAACAGATGATAATTATTTAAAAATTAAGAGGACTTCTAAAAATTGGTTTTCTAATAAAAATTTGTAATTCTTAAGAAGTAGAAGGCAAAATTTTTAAAAGAACTTTTTGTAATAAAAATGAATTTTTAGAAGTCCCCTTAATGCAAAAAAAGCTGCAGGCAGATTTAAAGATTTAGCAGACATTGAAAAATTAGAAAAAAATAACCCAAATCTTTGAGATTTAACAAGTATAAATTACAAATGACATCTGATATTACTATAAAAATTACTGACCGAGAGGGAGAAACCCACGAAGTTTTAGCCCCTACAGATATGAATATGAACATTATGGAACTTATCCGTTCGTATGAATTAGCCCCCGAAGGAACAGTAGGTGTTTGTGGGGGTATGGCAATGTGTGCTTCGTGCCAATGTTATGTTTTAAACGATGTTTCGCTACCTGAAAAATCGGATGAAGAAGAAGCTATGCTTTCAGAGGCATTTTATGTAAAAGACAATAGCCGATTAGGCTGCCAAATACACATTACTCCTGATATTGAAGGATTAGAAATCCAAATTGCACCAGAACAATAGGTTTTATTTAGAATTTATTTTTAAGCCTACCTCGGTTGGTAGGTTTAGTTTTTTTAGGGTTTCTTTTGCCGGGTCCTCCTAAATTTACTTTTTTATTTTTGTCTTTTTTCTCGTGAAAAGCACCTCCGCCTAAATCAATAGTATTTGTTTTTATGAGTTGTTTAACTTTTTTAAAATCTTTTTCAAATTCTAATTTTTGAATAGCAATTTCGATATTTTTAGGAATTTCAATCATTTCAATTTCTTTTTCCATTAAAATTTCGGCAGCAAATTTTATTTCTTCTTCGGCTGGGGTAATAAAACTCAGGGCAATACCTGTTTTTTCGGCTCTACCTGTTCGCCCAATTCTGTGGATGTATTGCTCGGCTATTTCTGAAAATTGAATGTTAAAAACATGAGAAACGTCTTTGAAGTCAAGTCCTCGAGCCATCACATCGGTTGTAATGATGCCTCGTAAAAGTCCTTCTTGAAAAGCCCGAAGCACATTTAACCGATAATTTTGCGACTTGTTTGAATGTATTACATCAAATTCGTTTTCAAAATCTTTTGAAAGATGTTCAAAAACTAGATCGGCTATTTTTTTATTGTTTACAAAAAGTAAAATTCTATAATAATCATCTTCTTGTAATAATTTTTTAATAATATTTATTTTTGTTAAAAAATTAGGAACTAAATAAGCTTTTTGTTTAATTTTTTCAAGCGGAGTGCCCGAAGGTGCTAACGAAATTTCATCAACAATATCAAAATAGTCGTTCAGCATTTCATCCACTTCATCAGTCATGGTTGCCGAAAGTAAGATGTTTTGTCGTTTTCGTTTCATCATTAATAAAATAGAAATCATTTGAAATCTAAAACCTAAATTTAAAATTTCGTCAAACTCATCAATTACTAATTTTTGCAAGGTATCAAAGCGTAACACCCCATCAAGGGCTAAATCCATCGTTCTTCCAGGTGTGCCTACTAAAATATCTACCCCTGCATATACTCCTTTTCTATGAGTATTGATGTTTACGCCTCCATAAATTCCGAGGGTTCTAATGGATGTATATTTGGTTAATTTTTCAATTTCTCCCACCGTTTGCACCACCAATTCTCGGGTAGGAACAATAATTGCCACCTGTGGAGTATCTGTTTTTTTGAATTTCCATTGATGTAAAATTGGTAATAAATAAGCAAAGGTTTTTCCTGTTCCTGTTTGGGCTATTGCTAGTATGTCTTTACCCGAAAGTATAGGCAAAAAAGCACGCTCCTGAATAGGTGTAGGATTTTGTAACCCTAAATCGTTTAAAGCTTTTTGAAGAAATGAAGGAAGTTGAAAATTTGTGAACACTATTGATTAACGATTTTAGATTAATGGTTTTGGATTGATGAATTTAAAAATTGAAAGATTATTATTTAATACGCTTAGTTAAGGTGACTTCTAAAAATAATTTAGAATTTTTATCATCAACAATTTGCCATTTAAAACTTATTGTATAGCCCCAATTACATCATGTTTTGTGATAATATGGTGCTTATTTTTTTTAAATTCGACTAAAACTGCTTGATTATTTTGCATTAGTTTTGAAATTTCTTCGAGGGTTGTTTTTGGGTTCACAATCGGATAGGGTTTACCCATTATTTCTTTTATTGGTTTTGTAGCTATATCTTTATCTTCGATATAACTTCTAAAAAGGTCAGTTTCATCTACACTTCCTACAAATCCTAAGGTATCAACCACAGGAATTTGTGATATTTTATATTTTTTAAGTCGTTCAATGGCATGCGAAACCAATTCTTCTGTCCGAACGGTTATCAACGATTGATGACTATGGCTTTTAGTTAAATCTTCTGCTTTGGTAATTTCATCGTCTAAAAAGCCTCGTTCTCGCATCCAATCATCATTAAACATTTTACCTACATATCGGCTACCTGAATCGTGAAATAGAACCACAACCACATCTTCGGGTTTAAAATGCTCTTGTAACTGCAATACACCTTTGATGGCTGCACCTGCCGAATTTCCTACAAAAATACCTTCTTCAAGGGCTAATTTACGAGTAAAAACCGCTGCATCTTTGTCGGTAACTTTGGTAAACCCATCAATGATAGAAAAATCTACATTTTTAGGTAAAATATCTTCCCCAATACCCTCGGTAATGTATGTATAAATTTCATTTTCGTCAAAAATACCTGTTTCGTGATATTTTTTAAACACCGAACCATAGGTATCAACCCCCCAAACTTTCACATTCGGGTTTTGTTCTTTTAAATACTTACCCACACCCGAAATAGTACCTCCTGTGCCTACACCCACCACAAAGTGTGTAATGCCTCCTTTGGTTTGTTGCCAAATTTCTGGGCCTGTTTGTTCGTAATGAGCCACGCTATTACTGGGATTATCGTACTGATTTACATACCAAGCATTGGGGGTTTCTTCGGCTAATCGTTTGGATACAGAATAATACGAACGAGGGTCGGCTGGTTCCACTTCCGTAGGACAAACCACCACTTTTGCCCCCACAGCACGTAAAATATCTACTTTTTCTTTGGATTGTTTATCCGAAATAACACAAATTAATTTATATCCTTTCACGATAGCAGCCAAAGCGAGTCCCATACCTGTATTACCAGAAGTTCCTTCAATAATTGTTCCACCAGGTTTCAGTCGTCCGTCTGCTTCGGCATCTTCCACCATTTTTACTGCCATTCTATCTTTAACGGAGTTACCGGGATTAAAAGTTTCAACTTTTGCTAAAACCAAGCAGTTTAGTTCGTTTGTAATTTTATTTAACTTAACCAAAGGTGTATTTCCGATAGTTTCTAAAATATTTTTTGCGTAATTCATAACATAATATTAAAGGCGCAAAGTTAATCAATTTAAAGCTATATACAATAATATTATGAAGTAAAAAATGCTGTGGCAGTATGCGATAAACTATTTTATTTGTTTGAAATTTAAGGGACTTTTAAAAACACCCTCGAAATGTTTTTCGGTGATGGGCTGTTAAACCAAATTTTTTAATGGACTCACGATGTTCTTGCGTAGGATAGCCTTTGTTTTTTTGCCAATTATACATCGAAAATTTATGATGTAAATCCTTCATATACTCATCTCGATGTGTTTTAGCCAAAACCGAAGCAGCAGCAATACTCAAATACTTTGAATCGCCTTTTATAATACTCGTGCTGGGAGTTTTTAAGAGTAAATCCATCTCTACTTCTGAAAAAGGCTCACCTAAATTTGTATGAATGCCTTGCTTTGAAATTAAAGGTCTGTTACCATCAACTATTATATATAAAGGAGAATGGTTTAATTTTAAAATAGATTTTTGCATAGCTTTTAAGGAGGCATTTAAAATATTTATTTGATCAATTTCGTCAGGAAAAATATGAGTTACGGCAAAATCAATTGCAATATTTTCAATAATAGGTTTTAAAACTTCTCTTTTTTTCTCCGAAAGTAATTTAGAATCGTTAATTGTTTTTAAAAAGAAATTCACTTCATTGGTATTAATATCTAAAATATTATGAGGTAAAATAACAGCAGCAGCGGTTACGGGTCCTGCTAAACAGCCTCTACCTGCCTCATCGACACCACATTCTATTGAAAAGTTGGAGAAATTAGGTAACATATTTTGCGTTTTTAAAATAAATAAGTTCAAATTTATAATAAAATGTTAAAAATTAAGAATATTTAACATTTATTTTTTTTTTGTTAAGAAATTATTATGATATTTGCAGTTACTAACTCAAATAATTTAAAATATGAGATCAAAATTTAAATGGATTTTTACGCTAATTTTAGCGTTTGCGGTGCAAATTTCGTTTGCACAAGAGAAAAATATTTCTGGTAAAGTTTTAGATAAAGACAAAGAAGCACTACCAGGGGTTAATATTGTGGTAAAAGGTAGCAAGCGTGGTACACAAACAGATTTTGACGGGAACTACTCTATCAAAGCCAAAACAGGAGAAACTTTAGTTTTCTCATTTTTAGGGATGAAAGACAAGGAAGTAGTTATTGGTGCAAGTAGCTCAGTGAATGTATCTATGGAATCTGCAGAAAAACAACTTACTGAGGTTGTTGTGGTAGCTTATGGTGTTCAGAAAAAAGAGGCTATTACGGGTTCAGTAGTATCCATTAAGGCTAAAGAATTAGAAACAATAACAAGTTCAAATGCTGTTCAAGGTCTTGTTGGTAAAGTAGCTGGAGTTCAAATTACAAACTCAAATGGTATGCCTGGTGAGGCTCCAATAGTAAGGTTTAGAGGGGTAAGTTCTATAACTGGTTCGTCAGCACCTTTATATGTTCTAGATGGGGTTCCATTTAGTGGAGATGTTGCATCGATAAATAATCAAGATATTGAATCTATGTCCTTTTTAAAAGACGCATCTGCTGCTGCACTCTATGGTAATAGAGGAGCAAACGGGGTAATTATTATTACTACTAAAAAAGGGAAAGTAGGTGAGTTAAAACTTACTTTAGATACAAAATTAGGATTTTCATCACGAGCTGTTAAAGAAATGGATTTAGTTGATAATGAAAAAGAATTCTACGAGGTTTATTATAAAGCATTAAAAAACGATTTAATGTTTAATTCAATGCAATCAGATGCAGTAGCATCTGTTAATGCTGCAAATACATTAATTTCAGGTGGTCCATACTCCTTAAATTATAATTCTTTTAATATTGCCGATAATCAGCTTATAGATCCAGTAACAGGTAAAGTTAGATCAGCTAATTTAAAATATAGCGAGCGTTGGGAAGATTATTTATTTAATAGCGGGATGTTTACAAGCAATACAATTTCTGTTTCAGGAGGCACTGAAAATTCAACGCAATACTTATCAATTGGATATGAAAAAAATGAAGGATATGTAGTAAATTCTGGACTTGAAAAAATATCTTCAAAATTAAATTTAAAAACAAAAATTAAAAATTTTATTAATGTTGGTACAAATTTAGCATATTCACATTTGGTTCAAAACTACTTAGATGGTTATACCGGAGGAAGCGCATATAGCAATCCTTTCGCTTGGACAAGAGCTGTTGCACCAATTTATCCAGTTCATTTACATGACAAATTTGGTAATAAAGCATATGATGCATCTGGTAATGTTCTTTATGATGACGGAACTGGTTTAAATGCCAACCCAAATTATTATGTAAGACCTTATGGTTCACTACAAAATCCTTATGCAACATCATTATATGATATAAAGGAATTTAAGAATGATAATGTTTTTGCAAGTGCATTTTTAGATATTGAATTGGCGAAAGACTTAGTATTTTCGTATAAACTAAGTGGAGATTTAAGATATAGTAATAATAAAAGTTTAGATACACCATTGTATGGAGACGCAAAGGGTGTAGGAGGTCGTGTTTCATACAGTTCAAATAGAAGATTAGGAGTAACACATCAACAATTTTTAACATATAAAAAAGAGTTAAAAAATCATAATTTTGATATTTTATTAGGTCATGAATCTTTTGAGCGTATAGATGATTACACACGTTCTGAAAGAACAAAATTATTATTACCAGGCAGCCCATATATTGATCAAGCAGGTACAATTATAAGCAATAACGGAAGAAGAAATTCCTATGCCGTTGAAGGTTTCTTAGGTCGTTTAAACTATGATTATGATGGTAAATATTATTTAAACTTAAACTACAGACGTGATGCCTCTTCAAGATTTCATCCAGATAACAGATGGGGAACTTTTTATGGAGCAGGAATAAGTTGGATAGTAACCAAAGAAAAATTATTATCAAATATAAAATGGTTAAACTATCTTAAACTAAAAGCAAGTTACGGAGAGCAAGGGAATGATAATATCGCTAATACATCTTTAAATTTTGATGCTGAAAGACCTTACGACGATTATTTTATTGTTCAAGGAGATTTTACACAATCATCACCTATTATATTTAACCCATCAATATTTTTACCAAATAAAGAATTGAAATGGGAAAAAAATCAAAACACGAATCTTGGCTTCGAAAGTAGTTTCTTAAAAGATAGATTAAAAGTTGATTTTGAGTATTATATGAGAAAATCTGATGATTTGTTATATTTACAGCCATTAGGACCATCTTCAGGGAAACAATTTAAACCAGTAAATTTAGGAGAAATGCAAAATACAGGTTTTGAAGTTACTTTAGATAGTAAAATTTTCAAAAAAGAAGATTGGAGTATAGATGCTACTTTTAATATTACAAGTGTTGAAAATAAGATAAATAAATTGAACCCTAATGGAAAATTAAACAATTTTCAAATAGACCCATTATCTAGTATTTTTATCCTTGAAGAAGGCGGAAGTAGATATGATTACTACATGCGTAAATTTGTAGGAGTAAACCCAAGCAATGGAAATGCTCAATTTTTAAAAGATGACGGAACTGTTACAGAAAACTATTCAGAAGGTAGTTTAATGAGAATTGGCAAATCTGCAATACCTGATTTTTATGGTGGATTTGGGCTTAGCGGACAATATAAAGGATTTGATGTAAATGTAAATTTTGCATATCAAATGGGAGGATATGGTTATGATAGTAATTATATGAATAGAATGGGTACAAGTGTAGGAGAAAAAATGCATAGAGATTTTTATAAAACTTGGACACCAGAAAACACAAAAGCTACATTACCTCGTTTTGATATAGAAGATTCACGCATAAACTACGGAACTTCTACATTAGGATTAATAAAATCGGATTATTTAAGCATTCAAAACATTTCGCTTGGATATGATTTTAAAGACAGCATAACGCAAAAATTTGGTATGTCTAAATTTAGAATATATGGTATCGTAGATAATGTTCATCTATGGTCTAAAAGACAAGGTTATGATCCTCGTTTAGATTTAAGAGGAGGATCTGATAATGATTATTCTCTTTTAAGAACAATATCGTTCGGATTAAATATGCAATTTTAAAAACTAAAGATATGAAAAAAATTAATATAATAAGTATTATAACTTTAATACTATTTTTAAACTCATGTTCGGATAACTTTACCGACAGAAATTTAGGTGAATTTGTTTCATCTGATCAATTAAAAGATGTGGCAAAAGTTTCTCCAGAAGCTTTACTAACGATTGCAAATGGATTAGAAGCAGGTAATAACTTCTTTTTTAATGATTTTAATACTGCAAATAACGGGAATATTCATGATGACTATGGTCAGAAATCAATTGATTTAGGACTTGATTTGATGACCAATGATATGGCAATGAGTATAAATCATTGGCATGGTCGTTACTATAATTATACAGGGCGACAAGTAGAAAGTAGAATTACCGATATGGTTTGGAAATTTTATTATAAAATTATCTATAATACAAATACAAACTTGGCATTAATCCCAGACAACGCTCCTCAAGATTTGCAATATATAAAAGCAAGGCTGAGAGCAATGAGGGGTTTTGCATATTTTAATTTATTAAGAATCTATAGCAATGGAGATGTTACATTCCCTATCTACACATCTGTTCAAGGAGAAACAGTTTTAGGGCGAGGTACTTCAACTGCTGTAAAAGCAATAATAAAATCAGATTTCGAATATGCGTATAATAATTTAGCAGGTTATAATAGAACAAATAAATTATATATAAACAAACAAGTTGCTGCTGGTTTATTTGCAAGATATTTATTAGAATTTGGGACAACAACAGCCGATTTTAATCAAGCAGCAAGTCTAGCAGTAGAAGCACGAAATGGTTTTGAACTTGTTACAGGAGCTAATTTAACAATAACAGGTGCAGGATGGGATGGCAACAGCTCTATTACAAATACAGAGTGGATATGGGCTACAGATATTGACGGAGCAACTTCCACTATTTATGCTTCATTTTATTCGCAAATTAGTAATCTAAACGCTGGTTATGCAGGTTTATTAAACGCTTTTAAATTAGGAGACAAAAGATTAGTTGATGCAATCCCTTCATCAGACGTTAGGAAAGATTGGTTTCACAATACAAGTACTCCTGGATATCCTATAACAGCTGCATCAGGACAGCCAATTCCGCTAAGAGGAAACTTAAAATTTTATGATTCAACATCTGGTTTTCAAGGAGATTATGTGCACATGAGAGCTGCTGAGATGTATTTAATAGAAGCTGAAGCTAAATTTTTAGCAGGTAATGAACCTGGTGCAAAATCTGCACTTACAGCATTGGTTTCTACTCGAGATACTTCGTATGACAACAGTGCTCTATCTGGTAATGCATTAAGAGACCATATTCGCTTTCAAAGAAGTTTAGAATTATGGGGTGAAGGATTTTCGTTTTTTGATATGAAACGTTGGAACTTGCCTTTAGCAAGAACTTATACAGGAACAAATCATCCAACATTTGGCAGATTAGATTATCCTGCTGGCTCTACTAAGTTTATATTTCAAATACCACAAGTTGAAATAAACAATAATATTAACATAACTGCGAACAATCCATTTTAATTAAACAATTATGAAGAAATTACTATTAATTATTACTAGTTTACTATTCTTATTTTCGTGTGAGAAATATGAGAATGGAGTTGAAAACGAAACTCTCAACTATGGGTTTAAATTTTCAACACAAACATTAGAAGTAGATGATTTAGCACCTGCAATGAAAATTAAAGTTTTTAGATCAAAGGCTTTAAACGAATCTACAACTGTGAATGTTGAAATTAACACAACACCTCCAACGGGTGCAACAGCAAATAGCTATACAGCAAATCAGTTCACATTTAATGGTGTTGTAACTTTTGCTGCTGGTGCAACAGAAGCTGATATGACAATTACTTTTAATCCTGCAAATCTTGTTTTAGGAGAAGAAAAAGTGGTTAATTTTAAAGTTGTTGACGTTGCAGGTGCTACTAAAAACATTTCAGCATTTAACAGTTCTGTTAAATACAAACTTTTATGTAAGTTCAACACTGTAAAACTTGATATCAAACAAGACAGATGGGGTTCCGAAACTACTTGGAAAATAAAAGATGCAAATAATATTACTGTTGCACAAGGTGGACCATTTACTGATTTAGCAACAAATACAACTTTGCAATTACCATCAAAATCACTTTGCCTACAAAACGGAAATTACACATTATGGTTTTATGATTCATATGGTGATGGAATGGTAACAAGCGCTAGTATATACGGAGCATACACTTTGAAAAAAGCTGATGGAACTACTTTGGTAAGTGGATTGGGAAATGCTTTTACAACAAGTATTTCACATCCTTTTTCATTGCCATAAATAAATGTTAATATTTTAAAAAAAAGGCTGTATATATACAGCCTTTTTTATATTTGCTAACAATTTAAAAAACTTATTTTATGAAACATTTTTATTCTTATTTAGTCATTGTTTATTTTTTTGTTTTAAATGGTTTTTCCCAAACTAAAACAGAAATCGAATTTATAAAAAACAATTCAAATATCTCAAAATTGCAAACTTTAAAAAGTGATTTTGAAAATCAAGATATTATAAACGATACAGAAATTAATACTTTTATACTAAATAATCCTACTTATAAAAAAGAATTTATATATAATGGTAAAAAGTATCAAATTTTAAAGATAATAGATAACAAACCTGTGTATTTAACTACAGATAATGCGTTAGCTGCAATAGCAACAAGAGCAAGTAAATTACATACAGGAGGATCTACAAACCTTAATTTAAATGGAGAAAACATGCTTTTAGCTGTTTGGGATGGCGGCAAAGCACGTACTACACATCAAGAATTTATGAATCAAGATAGTCCTGCAGTTTCAAGAGTTACTAGTCCTGACAACCCATTAGCTATTGCACCAACAAATGACCATGCAACACACGTATCTGGAACTTTAGTTGCACAAGGAGTAAATATAAATGCAAAAGGGATGGCTCCGAAAGCAAATTTATTATCCTACGACTGGAACAATGATGAAAACGAAGTTGTTACCGCAATCACTAATAATGGAATTTTGCTTTCTAACCACTCGTATGGAGTTCCGGTTATGGATGATAATAACCAACTAAATGTTCCTACTTGGGTCATGGGTTGCTATAGCTCAGAATGTGTTAATTGGGATGAAATTGCTTACAACGCACCTTATTATTTATGTGTTATGTCTGCTGGTAATTCAGGTATGGACAGTTACACAGGTGGTAGTGCAAATGGCTATGACAAATTAACCTACGAAAAAAACGCAAAAAATTTATTGATTGTTGCTAATGCGGATCCATCGGTAAACACAACTACTGGTGTAATTAATTCGGTTGTAATTAATCCGTCTAGTAGTCAAGGACCTTCAGATGACGGTCGTATTAAGCCAGATATTTCAGGCGACGGAACTAATTTGTTTTCTACTCTTAATACCAATAATACATCATATACAACATATTCAGGGACATCAATGGCAAGTCCAAATGTAACAGGCACTTTAATTTTATTACAACAATACTATAAACAATTAAATCCTAATTATATGAGATCTGCAACACTAAAAGGTTTAGCAATTCATACAGCTAAAGATGCTGGTAGCACGGGGCCAGATCCAAAATTTGGATATGGATTGTTAGATGCGGAAGCGGCTGCGAATGTAATTACAAGTTCAAAATTAACAACACCTACTTCAATTATAAATGAATTGGTTTTGCAAAATAATCAGGTATATACTTTTGATGTAATTGTGAATAATCCACAAAAATTAATGGCAACAATATGTTGGACTGATATACCTGGTGCTTCTCAGAGTAATCAACATAATTCAACAACTCCAGCGCTTGTAAATAATTTAGACCTAAGAATAAAAAAAGGAAACGATGAAACTATGCCATGGAAATTAAACTTTCCTAGTTTCTTAATGAACTCATCTAAACAAGATAACAATGTTGATAATGTTGAAAAAGTTGAAGTTGATAATGCTTCTGGAACTTATACTATTCAAGTTTCTCACAAAGGAACTTTATCGGGTGGCTCACAATCTTATAGTTTAGTAATTTCAGGTTTTGATCAAGTTGTATTAAATGAAAAAGATAATTTATCAACACAATTTAAAATTTATCCTAATCCTGTTTCTAATTTCATAAATTATGAAATTCCAACAAACATTATAATAGATAGTATAGAGGTGTACGATATTTCGGGTAAAAAAATAAATATAACTATAAATCCTAATAAAACTATTGATGCCTCTAACTTACAAAAAGGCTTATATTTTATTAAGTTTACATCAGATAATATTGAAGTTACTAAAAAATTCATAAAACAATAGTTTTATAAGTATTTTTTAGATTATTTTTAAAAAACCATCTCCATAAAAAGAGGTGGTTTTTTTATATATTTGCAAAAATAATTTATATGTTTAAAAAATATCTACAAATTTGTTTTTTATTTGTTTTTATTGGGTTATATGCACAAAATAACGATGGAATAGACTTAAATAAAGACAAACGATTACGGCACGACCCCTCAACAGATAAACCAAAACCAAACATAAATTTATACAAAATTTTTACCTTACAAAAAGATACAACTTTTGTAGATACAACTTTATCAATAAAAAAAGATTATAAATTTAACCATTTACGAAACGACAACTTTGGGCTTATGCCCTTTACCAACGAGGGTAGCGGATATAACACGCTTTATTTTGGCAGAGATAAAAACAATGCATTTCCTAAATTTGGATTTCTTTCAAAACATTTATATTATTTAGAAACAAATGATATAAAATACTATCAAGTGCCTACTCCACTCACCGAATTATATTTTAAAACAGTGATGGAACAAGGGCAAACGCTAGACGCTTTTTTAACCTTAAATACATCAAAAAATTTTAATTTTTCTGTAGCATACAAGGCGCTTCGGAGCACAGGGCGCTATTTTAACAGCCTTTCGAGTATCGGAAATTTTAGGTTTACAACTTCATATCAAACCACCAAAAAGAACTATATTTTAAATGCCCATATCACCTCACAAGATATTTATAATCAAGAAAACGGAGGATTAAAAAATGTTGAGCAATTCGAGACAAGTTTACCACCCTATAACCAACGAGATAGAGTTGATGTGTTACTCGAAAATGCAAGTTCAACCTTAGCAGGAAAACGCTTTTTTGTAAATCATTCATTTGTGTTGCAACCTAAAAAAAACAATAGTTTAGTGCTGCATCATCAGTTTAGACACGAGTTTAAAACTTTTGAATTTTTAGATAAAATAGGTAATGAAAATCTATTTGGAACTTACACATCGCAACATATTCAAAACAAAACACGTTTATCAGAAATGTTTAACCAAATTGGCTTAGCCTATAGCTTCAAAAACTACGGAGATATACAATTTTATATACAAGATTATAATTACAAATACTATTACAACCGGATTTTAAGAATAAATAACCAATATATTCCTGCAAAAATAGATGATAAAATCGTAACTTACAAAGCACAATACGATTATACAAAAGAAAAACTTTCGATAAACGCATCGTTGTCAAATTCTATTACAAATCAATCATTTGCACAGATAGAAGCCCTTGCAACCTATCAATTTTCAAATAAATATTCACTTAGGTTAAACTATCAAAACCTAAATAAATTACCCAATTTAAACACTTTATTATATCAAAGTAACTACCTGAATTACAATTGGTTTAATAATTTTAAAAACGAAAAAATAAATCATTTTAATTTAGAGTTTTTAAACCCTTATATAAACATATTAGCACAATACTCAATTTTAGATAATAAAATTTTCTTTATAAACACCTCTGAAACGGCAAACTTAACCAAGCCTATTCAATACAACAATACCATAAATTATTTATCAGTTAAAACATCAAACGAAGTTAAGTTTTGGAAATTTGGTTTAGAAAACACAATTCTATATCAATCAGTTACACAATCAGACAAAATGCTAAACATTCCTGAATTTACTACCCGAAATACCATCTATTTTTCGGACTATTTATTTAAAAGAGCCATGTTTTTGCAAACAGGGTTTACTATTAATTATTTTACAAAATACTATGCCAACGATTACAATCCTTTGTTAGCAGAGTTTACCATTCAAAACACTAAAAAAATTGGTGATTTTCCGATGATTGATTTTTTTATGAATACACGCGTTCGGCAAACACGCATTTTCTTAAAAGCTGAGCATTTTAACACTTTATTTACAGATAAACGCACCTATTATGCCACACCTAACATCCCATATCGAGATTTTATGGTTCGGTTTGGTTTGGTTTGGAACTTTTTCCAATAGTATAAGTGCTTTAGGCACTATGCTTTAAACAATACACATATCTATAGAGAACGGCACATTCTATTAGTAAGTGCAATTATTCGGTTTTATTTTATCGTTCTTTTTATGCACAATATTTTTCAATGGTTTATATATCGGGGCGACGGCTTTGCGTTTGGTGTGGTTTTTTAGCGATGTCCTTTACAAATATAGTAAAACTTTAAATTTAACTGTGTAGTTTCGGGGGAAAAGCCTGAACTCCGCTATTGCTACAAACGTGTGTTGGTGGCTGCGATTCTTTTTATCAATATATTTTTATTTCAACGTGGTTAAAAGATTTTTAATTGCGGCTGCTATATTTCTTTTTGTGGTAGGCTTAAATCTTTGCTTGATATAGCAAAAAAAAAGAAGGATTTAATTTAAGAACTCATTTGGTTAATTCTTTTTTTGAGGTGCTATTATTATCTTTGTGCTACAAATATATTTAAAAATGGGCAGAAAAAAATTAGAACCTAAAAGTATTTCAGATATTAATAATACAGTAATAAGGATGTTTGTTCCACAAAATATTTTACAAGATTTTGAAGTTTGGGACATTTATGGCAAACTAGGTAATTGGATTATAGAACTTCGAGAAAAAGAGGACAAAATTCCAAAAAGGGACTTCTAAAAATGAATTTTTAGAAGTCCCCTATATAGAATTAAAGGATATTTTTTATAGCACCTCAAAAAAAGAATTAACCAAAAACCATTATAAATACTTATTTTTGCAACTTAAATTTAAAAAAATGACTGAAGGAAATTTTGTAGATTATGTAAAAATATATGTTGCATCGGGCAAAGGCGGGAGAGGTTCTATGCACTTACATCGAGAAAAATTTATTGATAAAGGAGGCCCCGATGGAGGAGATGGAGGCAGAGGAGGACATGTTTACATCAAAGGGAATAAAAATTTATGGACACTTTTTCATCTAAAATTTACAAAACATATTAGAGCGGGACATGGAGGAGATGGTGGAGGCGACCGTAGGACAGGTGCAGACGGAGAAGATAAACATATTGAAGTGCCACTCGGAACACTTGTAAAAGACCCTGAAACAGGCGAAACCTTATTTGAAATTACCGAACATAACCAAACGCAAATTGTGGCTAAAGGAGGTAAAGGAGGTTTAGGAAATTGGCATTTTAGAACTTCAACAAACCAAACTCCTCGATATGCCCAACCCGGATTACCCTTAGAGGAAAAAGATGTGCTTTTAGAACTTAAAGTATTGGCAGACGTAGGTTTAGTAGGCTTTCCGAATGCAGGAAAATCAACCTTATTATCTGTTTTAACTTCGGCTAAGCCTAAAATTGCTGATTATCCGTTTACTACTTTAAAGCCTAATTTAGGGATAGTTTCTTATAGAGATTTTCAGTCGTTTGTAATGGCAGATATTCCAGGAATTATCGAAGGTGCAGCAGAAGGAAAAGGCTTAGGGCACTATTTTTTGAGACATATTGAACGAAATTCTACTCTTTTATTTTTAATACCAGCTGATGCTAAAGATATAAAAGAAGAATATGAAACTTTATTAAACGAACTCCGAAAATATAACACTGAAATGCTTGTAAAAGACAGATTAATAGTGATTTCTAAATGTGATATGCTTGACGAAGAACTTTATCAGGAACTTGAAAAACAACTTAAAAAAGATTTTAAAAGCACTCCTTTTTTGATGATTTCTTCGGTTGCCCAACAAAATTTAATGGAACTAAAAGATAAACTTTGGGAAATGTTAAATAATTAGTTTTAATTAAATAATTTAAAAATTTATGTTTGTTTATTTAAGAAAATTAGTTAAATTTAATTATATATTAAAAAAGTGTTTGAAAAATAGCCAAAAAACACAATTCATTGAAAATCATTAGTATATTTGTTGACTTTTCTAATTATATTAAAATGAAAAAAATTACATTTGTTGCTTTATTCCTTATAAGTATCTTTACTTTAAAAGCACAAAATCAAATTTCGCCCATTCATCAATGCGATTCTATTTTTGATTTAACGAGTAAAATTCCTGAAATTTTAGTTAATGCTAACCCAATTGAACATTCGGTTTCATTTTATTTATCTCAAGCAAGTGCTCAAGCTGGTGTAAACCCAATTGATAATTCTACAGGTTTTCAGGCTACCATTAGTCCTCAAATTATTTATGCAAGAGTTTTAAATACTACTACAAATGCAATTTCATTTGCAAATTTTCAACTTATAATTCATCAACCGCCTTTTTCAACACAGCTTGTTTCAACCATATGTGATGATAATGATGATGGTTTTGCAACTGTAAATTTGACTAATTTTAATACAAATTGGGCTAATTATCCGAATGCGACATTTGCTTATTATGAGTCATTAATAGATGCTGAGGCAGCTGTAAATTCAATAGCAAACCCTATAAATTATCAAAATATTTCACCTAATCAGCAAGTTATTTTTATTAGAGTTACAGATAATAATGGTTGTTTTTCAATTTCAACTTTAAGTATTTTGGTAGTAAATTGTTCAAACGAAAACCCCGGTCAACCTCAAAATTTAACCTCTTGTATGGGGGATAATAACCAAGCATGCTTTAATTTATCAGATAATAATGATAATATTATCAATGCATTAAACCCTGCAAATTATACAATTACCTATCATAATTCACAAGCAGATGCTACAAATGATATAAACCCTTTAAACTCAACATATTGCACAGTAGATACACAACTTATTTTTGCTCGTTTAGAAAAAAACTCTGACCAAACCTATCAAATTTTTCAATTCAATTTAATAATACTTTCGCCTCCAGCCTCGGCAAATTATACCATGCAAATGTGTGATGGGAACAACGATGGATATGCAGTTTTTAATTTAAACCAAAATAACTCCCCAACAAATAATACCCAAGTTAGTTATTATGAAACCCAAGCAGATGCTGTTGCAGGTATCAACCCGATTACATACCCAACGAGCTATACAAATACCACTCCTAATCAGCAAACTGTTTATATAAGATACACCATAAATTCAACTTGTTTTTCTGTTTCGAGTTTATCTTTAATAGTTATAAATTGTAACGCTCCTATAGTTGTTAGTAATAATTTTAACCCTTCTGAATTGGTAAATATTTTGGCTCCTTGTGGCAATGTAACAAATATAAGTAATTCGTCTCCTTGTGGAATTGGTTATTTTACCAATACTAATGGAGGTTTTGCGTATGATAATGGGGTAATATTACGAAGCGGATTAGCTACACACACACATCAGGGACTTATACAGGTCAAAATTTATCTTCAACTTGTTCTCAGCAACCTGATGCAATGTTACAGCAAATTATGAATGCTAACGGGCAAACAGGTTCAATACAAGATGCTACTTCAATACAGTTTGATTTTGTGCCACAAAACAATATTTTTTCATTTAATTTTGTATTTGCATCTAATGAATACGGAGCTTATCAATGTAATTTTTCAGATGTTTTTGCTTTTGTTTTAACAAATTTAAACACAGGAGTATCGCAAAACTTGGCAGTAGTGCCCAACACAACAACACCTATTGCTGTAACAACTATTAGAAATAATTTATACAATACGAGTTGTGCCTCTATCAATCAGCAATATTTTGATAAATACAATGCTGGTTTACCTGCCAATCAAACTCAGATGAATATGAAAGGACAAACAGTTCCGCTTTCAGCAGTAGCAAATGTAGTTCCGAACACGCCTTATCGTATTCGATTAGCAGTGGGAGATTACCAAGATACTGCATTTGATTCGGCTGTTTTTATTGAAGGGGGTAGTTTTAGTTTTGGGCAAAATAATTGCTCAGGGTTTAAACTTAATGCCTTTTTAGATTTGAATAATAATGGTCTTAAAGATACTAACGAAACAAATTTCCCACTAGGTAAATTTATATACGAAAAAAACAACAATGCAGAAGTGCACGAAATTACAACACCATTAGGTGCCTATAATGTGTATGATGGGGTTGCTACAAATACTTATGATTTTTCCTATCAAATTTTAGCTGATTATGCTCCTTTTTATAACGTTTCACCAGCAATTTATAATAATGTAGCAATAATTACAGGCACTCAACAAGAAATTAATTTTGCCGTTACCGTTGCACAACCACTTACAGATGTAGCGGCTTATATAATACCTATTGAACAACCAAGACCCGGATTCACATATAAAAACAAAATTGTTTTCGGAAATTTAGGTAATCAAACTATTGCAAATGGTAGTTTAGCTTTTACAAAAGATACCAATGTAACAATTGCCTCTACAAGTGATGCAGCAACAAGCAATTCAACCGGTTTTACATATAATTATACCAATTTAGCACCATTTCAGTTTAAATCTTTAGATGTAGTGATGCAAGTGCCAACAATACCAACAGTATCATTAGGACAAACACTAACCGATTCTGTTGCTATTCAGCCTATTGCAATTGATATGGTTACTACTAATAATTTTTCATCTAATTCACAACTTATAATAGGCTCTTATGACCCGAATGATAAACAAGAATCAAGAGGTGAACAAATTTTAATTTCAAAATTTACGTCAGATGATTATTTATATTATACCGTTCGTTTTGAAAACACAGGAACCGCAGCAGCCGAACGAGTTCGGATAGAAGATATTTTAGAAACCAAACTAAACCCTAATACTATAGAAATGATTTATGCAAGTCATCCATATATAATGGAGCGAACAGGTGCACATATTACATGGAATTTTAACGAGATAAATTTACCCCCAACAAGCAGTAGCTATCCGGCAAGTACAGGTTTTGTATATTTTAGAGTGAAACCAAATGCAGGATATGCAATAGGTGATATCATTCAAAATTATGCAAATATCTATTTTGATTACAACCCAGCTATCGTTACCAATGTAGCTTCGTCTGAATTTGTTTCAACATTATCTACCGATACCTTTGAAAAAACAATTATTCAGTTGTATCCTAATCCAGCCTCAAACATGGTAACTATACAAACAGATAAAGAACCAATTAGTAGTGTGAAAATTACCGATATTTTAGGAAAAATAGTAGTAATTCAAACCAATATTGATGCTGTTTCAACAAAAATATCGGTAAGTAATTATAAAAGAGGTATTTATTTTGTAGAAATTAAAACAAAAAACAAAAAAACCATCACTAAAAAATTAGTAATAGAATAAAAATAGTATCGAAAATTAAAAATAAGCTACCTAAATTATTTGGGTAGCTTATTTTTAATTATTTAAAGTTTTTTATTCATTCTTATTTTTTAATTTTAAAACACATCCAACACCCACACCTAAAGTCAAATTGTTTTTTGAATGGTTTTTTATAGAATAGATGATTTTTTTGATGAAATACTCTATTTTTGCATTTTATTTTATGACTTAAATCAATAGATACAAATGCCCACAATCAAAGGATTTTCAAAATTAACCAAACAAAAAAAATTACAATGGATTGCCGAAAACTATTTTCAAAATCCAGCCCAAGCTATTGCAGTTGCTCAACAATATTGGAATACGAATAAACCACTACAACAGTTGCATGACGAATTTATAGAAAACACACTTTCTAATTTTTATTTGCCCTTAGGTATTGCCCCAAATTTTATCATCAACAAAAAAGAATATGCTATTCCGATGGTCGTTGAAGAAAGTTCTGTGGTGGCAGCGGCAGCTAATGCTGCAAAATTTTGGGGTAAAAGGGGAGGTTTTAAAGCTACTATTTTAGGAACTAAAAAAATAGGACACGTTCATTTTAATTATATCGGGTCGTTTGAAAAATTAGAGACATTGTTTAACCAAATTAAACCACTATTTTTCCAAGAAACCAATAGTATCACTCAAAACATGCAAAAAAGAGGTGGTGGAATTACCTCTTTAAAACTTATCAATAAAACCAATGTTTTGGAAAATTACTATCAAATAGAAGCTACTTTCGAAACCAAAGATAGTATGGGGGCAAATTTTATAAACTCATGCTTAGAACAATTTGCTAAAACATTACAAAACAACGCATTAAACTACACTGAATTTACCGAGCAAGAAAAAAATATACAAATTATTATGTGTATTTTAAGCAACTATGTGCCCAATTGCAAGGTAAGAGCCGAAGTTTCGTGCCCAATTGCTGATTTAGCCGAAAAAAATATTGAAAACCCTCAAGAATTTGCTGAAAAATTTGTTCGGGCTGTGCAAATTGCAAAAATAGAACCCTACCGAGCTGTAACCCATAACAAAGGAATTATGAACGGAATTGATGCAGTTGTGGTTGCTACAGGCAACGATTTTAGAGCTGTGGAAGCAGGAATTCATGCCTATGCTTCCCGTAACGGGCAATATTCAAGCCTTTCAGATGCTAAAATTGAAAACAACACCTTATATTTTTGGTTAGAAGTTCCTTTAGCACTCGGAACTGTTGGGGGTTTAACATCTTTACACCCGTTAGTAAAATTTTCATTAGATTTGTTGCAAAATCCATCAGCCGAAGAGTTAATGAAAATTGTATCGGTTACAGGTTTGGCTCAAAATTTTGCCGCTTTAAAATCCTTAACCACCACAGGAATCCAAAAAGGACACATGAAAATGCACTTAGGCAATATTTTAAATCAACACAAAGCCACACCCGAAGAACGAAAAAAAGTGTTTGAATACTTTAAAGATACAACCATTTTGCATAGTTCAGTAGTGCAGTATTTAGAAAAAATTAGAACGTAAATTTTAGTTGATAATTGTTCGTTTTTAGTTGGTAGTAATTAACTTTAAACTTTATACATTGCAACTTTATAATTTTATAAACTAAAAAAAATGATTATCAGAAAAGTAAACAACGTAGAAGAAGCCTTGCAAGGCATTGAAAACGGAATGACCCTCATGTTGGGCGGTTTTGGACTTTGCGGAATACCCGAAAATAGCATTGCTCAATTAGTAAAAATGGGAGTTACGGGTATCACTTGTATTTCAAATAATGCAGGTGTTGATGATTTTGGTTTGGGTTTATTGTTACAAAATAAACAAATAAAAAAAATGATTTCTTCATACGTAGGAGAAAATGCAGAATTTGAACGACAAATGCTTTCAGGCGAATTAGAAGTAGAACTCACTCCACAAGGCACATTAGCCGAAAAGTGCCGAGCTGCACAAGCCGGAATACCTGCCTTTTTTACTCCTGCAGGATATGGAACAGAAGTAGCAGAAGGCAAAGAAACCCGAGAATTTAACGGGAAAATGCATGTGATGGAACAAGCCTATAAAGCCGATTTTGCCATAGTAAAAGCATGGAAAGGAGACGAAGCAGGAAACTTAATATTTAAAGGAACTGCCCGAAATTTTAACCCTTGTATGTGTGGAGCCGCAAAAATTACCATAGCCGAAGTAGAAGAACTAACCCCAGCAGGAGCATTAAACCCCAACGAAATTCATATACCAGGGATTTTAGTAAACCGAATTTTTCAAGGTGAAAAGTTTGAAAAAAGAATTGAACAAAGAACCGTGAGGCAGAAATAATTTTAGAAAACTCCCAAAAATCACTTACGATTTTTAGGAATAGTGTAAATTTTTAAAAGCCTTTTATAAATATTTTTCTATTTCTTCTACAATTTCATCAATATTTTTAGCATCAACTGCAAGGGTATAGGTTGCCTTTCTATAAAATTGGCTTCGTTCAAAAAGATGCTTTGCAATAAAATCTTCTACTTCTCCCTCCTTAATTTGCTGAAGTAGAGGTCTTTTTTTTATTTCAAATTTTAAACGATTAGCTAAGGTTTTGGGAGTTGCTTTCAAATAAAACGAAACAACATTCGGCTCTTCAAAAACGTTGTCATTACTAGCATAGCAAGGGGTTCCTCCACCCAAACTAAGAATAAAGGTTGGGGTATTTTCTATAAAATTTTTAAGAATTAAATGTTCCTGTTTTCTAAAATATAGTTCGCCTTTGGTTTTAAAAATTTCATCAACCTTTTTTTGCTCCTTTTTTTCGATTAAAGTATCTAAATCAAAAAAAGGGATATGTGTTTTTAAAGCTAAATTTTGAGCAATCGTTGTTTTTCCAGATCCCATATAACCTGTTAAAATTATTTTTTTTGGTTTATAAGTCATTAAATATCAAATAAATATTAAAAAATAGGATAAAAAAAAGCAAATTTATAACAATTTAATTTTAAATCTAAATAATAGGTCGTATATTTGCACCCGCAATTCGAGGTTGTAGACTTGGTAGCTCAGCTGGTAGAGCACATCACTTTTAATGATGGGGTCCTGGGTTCGAATCCCAGCCAGGTCACAAAGGATTTAAGGGAGTTTCTAAAAATTTATTTTCTAATGAAATTTTTTAATTTTTAGGGGTTAAAAGACAAAATTTTAAAAGAACCGCAAGCATAGATGCAGCTACGATAAGGCAATTTTTAAATTTTAGCGAACTCTTTTTTGAAAATTTTTATAAGTCCCCTTAAGTAAATACATAGAATGCCGACTTGGTAGCTCAGCTGGTAGAGCACATCACTTTTAATGATGGGGTCC
>CAYXAF010000003.1:0-72231 GCA_964463035.1 uncultured Flavobacterium sp. | reverse complement strand
AATAACTAATGCAAATATAATTTATTGAAAAATAATTAAATAGTATTTGTTTATTTGAAATTTATTTATACTTTTGCAAACTCGAAAAAATAGAGTAATTAAAAAAATAATTAATATTAATAAACATTATGCCAACAATTCAACAATTAGTAAGAACGGGTAGAACCAAAATAACTAAGAAGAGTAAATCGGCTGCATTAGATTCTTGCCCACAAAGACGAGGCGTATGTACACGTGTTTATACCACAACTCCTAAAAAACCAAACTCAGCTATGCGAAAAGTAGCAAGGGTAAGGCTTACAAACGGAAATGAGGTAAACGCATACATACCAGGTGAAGGGCACAATCTACAAGAGCACTCGATAGTATTAGTTAGAGGTGGAAGAGTAAAAGACTTACCAGGGGTAAGATACCACATTGTGAGAGGAGCTTTAGACACAGCAGGTGTAAGCAAACGAACACAAAGAAGATCTAAGTATGGAGCTAAACGACCTAAACCAGGGCAAGCACCAGCAGCAGCAACAGGTAAGAAAAAGTAATCAAAAAATCGGATAAGAAATGAGAAAAAGACAAGCAAAAAAACGTCCACTTTTACCAGATCCAAAATTTAACGATCAATTAGTTACACGGTTTGTAAATAATTTGATGTGGGATGGTAAAAAATCAGTTGCATTTTCGGTTTTTTATGATGCTATTGCTATCGTTGAAACCAAAAAGCAAAACGAAGAAAAAACAGCATTAGAATTATGGAAAGATGCACTTACTAACGTTATGCCACATGTAGAAGTGCGTAGCCGTAGAGTAGGAGGGGCAAACTTCCAAATACCAATGCCTATCAGACCCGATCGTAAAATTTCAATGGCAATGAAATGGTTAATTTTATATGCCCGAAAAAGAAACGATAAATCAATGGCTTCAAAACTAGCTTCAGAAATTTTAGCAGCAGCTAAAGAAGAAGGAGCAGCTGTTAAAAAACGAATGGATACTCACAAAATGGCAGAAGCTAACAAAGCATTCTCTCACTTTAGATTTTAATTCATAACAAAATGGCTAGAGATTTAAAATATACAAGAAATATAGGAATTGCAGCACATATTGATGCTGGAAAAACTACAACTACAGAGCGCATCCTTTTCTATACAGGGAAGTCACACAAAATTGGTGAAGTGCACGATGGTGCAGCAACTATGGACTGGATGGCTCAGGAACAAGAAAGAGGTATTACTATTACTTCTGCAGCAACTACTTGTAACTGGAACTTTCCAACTGAACAAGGAAAACCAATAGCAGGTTCTAATGAGTATCATTTTAATATCATTGATACTCCTGGGCACGTTGATTTTACCGTAGAGGTAAACCGTTCATTAAGAGTTTTAGATGGTTTAGTATTTTTATTTAGTGCTGTAGATGGGGTAGAACCACAATCTGAAACAAACTGGAGATTAGCAGACCAATACCGAGTTCCTCGTATGGGATTTGTTAATAAAATGGACCGTCAAGGTTCAAACTTCTTAGGAGTTTGTCAGCAAGTAAAAGATATGCTTAAATCAAATGCAGTAGCAATTACATTGCCAATTGGAGAAGAGCAAGATTTTAAAGGAGTTGTAGATTTGGTAAAAAATCAAGCAATTGTTTGGCACGATGAAACACAAGGAGCAACCTTTGATATTGTCCCAATTCCTGCTGATATGATTGACGAAGTAAAAGAATACCGCTCAAAACTAATCGAAGAAATTGCAACCTATGACGAAAACCTTCTTGACAAATATATGGAGGACGAAAACTCTATTACAGAAGAAGAAATAAACACAGCACTACGTGCTGCAACTATTGATATGGCAATTATCCCAATGATTGCAGGTTCTTCTTTTAAAAACAAAGGTGTTCAATTTATGCTTGATGCCGTTTGTAAATATTTACCCTCTCCTTTAGATAAAGAAGGGATTCAAGGTATCCATCCAGATGATGCAGATTTATTAGAAGAAGATCAAAAGAAAATATTACGTCGTCCAGACACAAAAGAACCATTTGCTGCCTTAGCGTTTAAAATTGCAACCGATCCATATGTAGGTCGTTTAGCATTCTTCCGTGCTTATTCTGGTCGTTTAGATGCAGGTTCATATATTCTAAATACACGTTCAGGTAACAAAGAAAGAATTTCTCGTATCTATCAAATGCACGCTAACAAACAAAACCCAATCGAATTTATCGAAGCAGGTGATATTGGTGCAGCAGTTGGTTTTAAAGATATTAAAACAGGTGATACAATGTGTGATGAAAAACACCCAATTATCCTTGAGTCAATGAAATTCCCTGACCCAGTAATTGGTATAGCTATCGAACCTAAAACAAAAGCTGACATTGATAAAATGGGTATGGCTTTAGCAAAATTAGCTGAAGAAGACCCAACATTTACGGTTCGTACAGATGAAGCTTCTGGGCAAACAATTATATCAGGAATGGGCGAATTACACTTAGATATTCTTGTAGATCGTATGAAACGTGAGTTTAAAGTGGAAGTAAACCAAGGTGAACCACAAGTTGAATATAAAGAAGCCTTTACAAAAGCAGCACAACACCGAGAAGTTTATAAAAAACAATCAGGTGGACGTGGTAAATTCGGAGATATTGTATTCCGATTAGAACCAGCAGACGATATAGATGGTAAACCGGCAATGGGATTACAATTTGTAAACGAGGTAAAAGGAGGTAACGTTCCTAAAGAGTATATTCCAGCTGTTGAAAAAGGATTTAAAGAAGCAATGAAAGCAGGACCATTAGCTGGGTATGCAGTTGATAGCTTAAAAGTAACACTTTTAGACGGTTCATTCCACCCTGTAGATTCAGATGCACTTTCTTTTGAATTGGCAGCAAAATTAGGGTATAAAGAAGTAGCAAAAGCAGCTGGAGCCGTAATTTTAGAACCAATTATGAAAATAGAAGTTATTACACCTGAAGAAAATATGGGTGATATTGTAGGTGATTTAAACAGAAGAAGAGGACAAGTGAATGATATGGGCGACAGAAATGGAGCTAAAACAATCAAAGCGAATGTACCACTTTCAGAAATGTTTGGTTATGTAACAACCTTAAGAACTTTATCTTCAGGTCGTGCAACTTCAACAATGGAGTTTTCTCACTACGAACAAACACCATCTAATATTTCAGATGAAGTAATTAAAAAAGCAAAAGGTAACGCTTAATTTCTAAAAAAATGAGTCAAAAAATCAGAATAAAATTAAAATCTTACGATCACATGTTGGTTGATAAATCAGCAGAAAAAATCGTAAAAACTGTAAAATCAACGGGAGCAGTAGTAACAGGACCAATCCCGTTACCAACCAATAAAAAGATATTTACAGTACTTCGTTCGCCTCACGTAAACAAAAAAGCAAGAGAGCAATTTGAAGTAAGTTCCTATAAAAGACTATTAGATATTTATAGTTCTTCTTCAAAAACAATAGATGCTCTTATGAAACTTGAATTACCAAGCGGAGTAGAAGTAGAAATCAAAGTTTAAGTAAAACGTATTGTAAAAATGTATATTGTATTTTTAAAAAAAAAGTTTTATACATTATGCATTTTCTACTGTGCAATTTTTTTATAATAATCATTTAAATAAATATTAATTATGTCTGGGTTAATCGGAAAAAAAATTGGCATGACAAGTATCTTTGACGAGAATGGAAAAAATATTCCATGTACCGTTATCGAAGCAGGTCCATGCACAATTACCCAAGTCAGAACCAAAGAGGTTGACGGGTATGAAGCGTATCAACTTGGTTTCGATGACAAAGCAGAAAAAAGAGCTACAAGAGCCGAGTTAGGGCACTTTAGAAAAGCTGATACATCTGCTAAGAAAAAAGTCGTTGAACTACAAGGATATGAAAACGCATATAAAATAGGTGATGTAATCACTGTAGATTTATTTGCAGAAGGTGAATTTGTTGATGTAGAAGGTGTTTCTAAAGGAAAAGGATTTCAAGGGGTTGTAAAACGTCATGGATTCGGAGGAGTAGGACAAAGCACACATGGTCAGCATAATAGATTGAGAGCACCCGGTTCTGTTGGTGCTTCATCGTATCCATCAAGAGTATTCAAAGGAATGCGAATGGGAGGACGAATGGGAGGAGATAAAGTAACTGTTCAAAATCTTAGAGTTTTAAAAGTTGTTGCTGAAAAAAACCTTTTAGTTATAAAAGGTTGTGTTCCAGGACATATAAACTCTTATGTAATTGTTAAGAAATAATGGAAGTAAAAGTTTTAGATATCAACGGAAAAGAAACCGGCAGAACAGTTCAACTTTCTGATACCGTTTTCGCAATTGAACCAAACCAACATGCAGTTTATCTTGATGTAAAACAATATCTTGCTAATCAAAGACAAGGAACACACAAAGCAAAAGAACGTAATGAAGTTACTGGTAGTACCCGCAAAATCAAAAAGCAAAAAGGTACAGGAACCGCACGTGCTGGTAGCAAAAAAAGCCCTGTTTTTGTAGGTGGTGGAACTATTTTTGGACCAAGACCACGTAGCTATTCATTCAAATTAAACAAAAATTTAAAACGTTTAGCTCGTCGTTCAGCATTATCATCAAAAATGAAAAATGCAGAACTTATTGTAATGGAAAATATAACATTTGATGCACCAAACACAAAGAAATTTATATCAATTCTAAAGAATTTAGGATTAGAAAATAAAAAATCATTATTTGTGTTGGGAGAATTAAATAAAAATGTATATTTGTCCTCACGAAATTTAAAGGAAACAAATGTTGTAACTCCTTCAGAATTAAACACTTACAATGTTTTAAATAATAAAAAAGTAGTGCTTTTTGAAGGCTCGATAGAAGAAATTGAAGCTAATTTATCAAAATAACAAGCAAATGAGTATCATTATTAAACCAATAATCACAGAAAAAGTTACCAAAGATGGTGAAATTTTCAACCGTTTTGGCTTTGTTGTTAATAAATCAGCGAACAAAGTTCAAATAAAAAAAGCAATCGAAGAAACATATAATGTATCGGTGGTACAAGTTAATACCATAGTTTGTCGTGCAAATAGAAGCGTAAAATACACCAAAAGTGGTGTAATTTCAGCCAAAACAAATGCTTACAAAAAAGCCATTGTTCAGGTGAAAGAAGGAGAAAGTATTGAAATTTTTAACAATATGTAATTATAAAAATGGCAGTTAGAAAATTAAAACCTATTACCCCAGGTCAGCGTTTTAGAGTTGTAAATAGCTTTGACACTATTACAACTGATAAGCCGGAGCGTTCATTACTCACACCGAAAAATAACTCTGGAGGTAGAAATAGTCAAGGAAAAATGACCATGCGATATACAGGTGGTGGTCATAAGCAAAAATATCGTGTGATTGATTTTAAACGTCACAAACACGGTATCCCAGCAGTAGTAAAAACAATTGAATACGATCCAAATCGTTCAGCATTTATCTCTTTAATAGCCTATGTTGATGGTGCAAAAACCTATGTAATTGCACAATCTGGTTTAAAAGTTGGTCAAACGATTGAATCAGGTGCAAATGCAGCTCCAGAAATAGGAAACGCATTACCACTTAGTAAAGTGCCACTTGGAACTGTAATTTCATGTATTGAATTACGTCCAGGGCAAGGAGCTGTTATTGCACGAAGTGCAGGAACATTCGCTCAACTTATGGCAAGAGACGGAAAATATGCAACTATCAAAATGCCATCAGGTGAAACTCGTTTAATTTTATTAACTTGTTTAGCTACTATTGGGGCAGTTTCAAATTCTGATCATCAATTGATAGTTTCAGGTAAAGCAGGTAGAAGCCGTTGGTTAGGCAGACGACCACGAACTAGAGCCGTAGCAATGAACCCAGTAGATCACCCAATGGGCGGTGGGGAAGGACGTTCTTCTGGAGGACATCCACGTTCACGTAAAGGTATCCCATCAAAAGGATACAGAACACGTGCTAAGGCAAATCCAAGTAATAAATATATTGTTGAACGTAGAAAGAAATAATTAGATAAGCATGGCACGTTCTTTAAAAAAAGGGCCTTATGTTCACTATAAATTAGAGAAAAAGGTATTAGAAAATACGAGTAAAGCTGTTATAAAAACATGGTCGAGAGCATCAATGATAACTCCTGATTTTGTAGGTCATACAATAGCAGTGCATAACGGTCGTCAGTTTGTTCCTGTATATATTACAGAAAACATGGTAGGTCATAAATTAGGTGAATTTTCTCCAACACGATCATTCAGAGGTCATGCGGGAGCTAAAAATAAAGGAAAAAAATAATTGAGGCTATGGGAGTTCGAAAAAGAGAAAGAGCAGAGCAGATAAAAGAAGCTAAAACAAATTTAGCCTTCGCAAAATTAAATAACTGCCCAACTTCACCAAGAAAAATGCGTTTAGTCGCAGACTTGGTTCGAGGGAAAAAAGTAGAGTTAGCACTAAATATTTTAAGATTTAGTACAAAAGAAGCATCACGTAAATTAGAAAAATTATTGTTATCAGCAATCAATAACTGGGAACAAAAAAATGAAAACGGAAATTTAGTTGAAGCAGGACTTTTTGTAAAAGAAATTAGAGTTGATGGAGGACAAATGTTAAAAAGACTACGTCCTGCACCTCAAGGAAGAGCACACAGAATAAGAAAACGCTCTAACCACGTAACCATCGTGCTTGGAGCAAGTAATAACACACAAAGCAATTAATAAACAGTATGGGACAGAAGACAAATCCAATAGGGAATAGACTTGGAATCATCAAAGGATGGGACTCAAACTGGTATGGAGGTAATGATTACGGTGATAAAATTGCCGAAGATTATAAAATCAGAAAATATATCCATGCACGTTTATCAAAAGCTAGTGTATCAAAAGTAATTATTGAAAGAACTTTAAAACTTATAACCGTTACTATCACTACGGCCCGCCCTGGTATCATTATTGGAAAAGGTGGGCAAGAGGTAGATAAGTTGAAAGAAGAACTTAAAAAAATTACTGATAAAGAGGTTCAAATTAATATCTTTGAAATTAAAAGACCAGAATTAGATGCTTATTTAGTTGCTAACAGCATTGCACGTCAAATAGAAAGTCGTATTTCGTACAGAAGAGCTATCAAAATGGCAATGGCAGCCACTATGCGAATGAATGCTGAAGGTATTAAAGTAATGATTTCAGGACGTTTGAATGGCGCAGAAATGGCACGTTCAGAAAATTTCAAAGAAGGTAGAATTCCTCTATCAACTTTTAGAGCAGATATTGATTATTCATTAGGCGAAGCACATACTACTTATGGTAGAATGGGTATAAAAGTATGGATAATGAAAGGTGAGGTTTATGGTAAAAGAGATTTATCTCCGTTAGCAGGTATGGACAAAAAACAGTCAAAATCTGTAGGTAATTCTTCAAACAATGATAAACCAAGAGGAAAACAAAACGCTCGTAAAAGAAAATAACATATAAAATTAAACGAAAATGTTACAGCCTAAAAGAACAAAATACCGCAAGGTACAGAAAGGTAGAATGAAAGGGATTTCTCAACGAGGACATGAGCTTTCAAACGGAATGTTCGGAATAAAATCTTTAGACTCATCGTTTATTACCTCACGTCAAATAGAAGCAGCTCGTATTGCAGCCACTCGTTTTATGAAAAGGGAAGGTCAATTATGGATTAAAATTTTTCCAGATAAACCAATCACCAAAAAACCATTAGAAGTAAGGATGGGTAAAGGTAAAGGTGCTGTTGAATTTTGGGCAGCTGTGGTAAAACCAGGAAAAATTATGTTCGAAGTAGGAGGAGTTCCGTTAGATGTTGCTAAAGAAGCATTACGCTTAGCCGCACAAAAACTCCCTGTTAAAACTAAGTTTATCATTGCTCGAGATTTCGAAGCATAATTTGAAGTATTATGAAACAATCAGAAATTAAAAATCTGTCCGTATTAGAATTGCAACAAAAATTAGTTGAATTTAAAAAATCATTACACGATTTAGTAGCAGCTCATGCAATTTCACCGATTCAAAATCCTCTTCAAATTAGAACAATGCGAAGAAGTGTAGCTCGAGTAATGAGTGAATTAACTAAAAGAGAATTACAAAATTTGTAATCTACGGATACGATGGAAAAAAGAAATTTAAGAAAAGAAAGAGTAGGTATCGTAACGAGTAATAAAATGCAGAAATCAATTGTGGTTTCCGAAACTCGTCGAGTAAAACACCCTATGTATGGTAAGTTCGTGTTAAAAACTAAAAAATACGTTGCACACGACGAAAATAACGATTGTAACATTGGAGACACTGTTAAAATTATGGAAACTCGCCCATTAAGTAAAAACAAGTGTTGGAGATTAGTTGAAATTATAGAAAAAGCACAATAATTATGGTACAACAAGAATCAAGACTTAAAGTAGCAGATAACACTGGAGCAAAAGAAGTGCTTACCATCAGAGTTTTAGGAGGAACGAAACGTCGTTATGCCTCAGTTGGAGATAAAATTGTAGTTTCTATAAAAGATGCTACTCCCAATGGAAATGTAAAAAAAGGTGCAGTTTCAACAGCAGTTGTTGTGAGAACTAAAAAAGAAGTACGTAGAGCGGATGGTTCATATATCCGTTTTGATGACAATGCTTGTGTTTTACTAAACGCAGCCGGTGAAATGAGAGGAACCCGTGTGTTTGGACCCGTAGCAAGAGAGCTTCGTGAAAAACAATTTATGAAAATAGTTTCATTAGCACCTGAAGTGCTTTAATTGAGCAAGAATATGACAAAGTTAAAAGTTAAAGCAGGAGATTCTGTAATTGTTATTGCAGGAGATCATAAAGGTAGTCAAGGAAAAATACTCCGTGTTTATCCAGATGATAATAAAGCAATTGTAGAAGGTATAAATTTGGTTTCAAAACACACAAAACCAAGTGCAAAAAACCCTCAAGGCGGAATTATTAAAAAAGAAGCTCCTATTCATATCTCGAATTTATCTTTAGTAGATCCAAAATCTAAAAAAGCTACACGTGTAGGTATGAAAATAGAAGGTGATAAAAAAATAAGATTCGCTAAAAAATCTAATCAAGTTATATAGTTATGGCATATATCCCAAGACTAAAAGAAGAATATAAGAGCAAAGTAATCAAAGCTCTTACTGAAGAATTCGGTTATAAAAACGTAATGCAAGTTCCAAAACTTGAAAAAATTGTAGTGAGTAGAGGCGTTGGTGCCGCTACTTCTGATAAAAAGTTAGTGGACTATGCAGTGGAAGAAATTACAAAAATAACCGGACAAAAGGCTGTGGCAACCATCTCTAAAAAAGACGTTGCATCATTCAAATTAAGAAAAGGAATGGCTATTGGTGCGAAAGTTACCCTAAGAGGCGACAGAATGTATGAATTTTTAGACCGTTTAGTTACTTCGGCTTTACCACGTGTAAGAGATTTCGGAGGAATTAAAGCCAACGGTTTTGACGGTAGAGGTAATTATAACTTAGGTGTTACGGAGCAAATCATTTTCCCAGAAATTGATATAGATAAAGTAAACAAAATTGCTGGTTTCGATCTTACCTTTGTTACTACTGCAGCTACCGATAAAGAAGCAAAATCATTATTAGCCGAATTAGGTTTACCTTTTAAAAAGAATTAAGATATGGCAAAAGAGTCAATGAAAGCCCGTGAAGTAAAACGTCAAGAGCTTGTAAACAAATATGCTGAAAAAAGAAAAGCTTTATTAGAAGCTGGAGATTATGAAGCATTACAAAAATTACCAAAAAATGCTTCACCGGTACGTTTACACAATCGTTGTAAATTAACAGGAAGACCCAGAGGATATATGCGTCAGTTTGGTATTTCTCGTGTAACTTTCAGAGAAATGGCAAACCAAGGTTTAATTCCTGGTGTTAAAAAAGCAAGCTGGTAAAAAATAAAGTGTATAATTGATTAAAGGTTCAAAACCATAGTGGTTCTTGAAAACCATAATCGCAAATAAATAACTATGAATACAGATCCAATTGCCGATTTTCTAACACGTATTAGAAATGCAGTAAGAGCTAACCACAAAGTGGTTGAGATCCCTGCTTCTAATATGAAAAAAGAAATCACAAAAATTTTATTTGATCAAGGTTATATTTTAAGCTATAAATTTGAAAATTCTTCTGTACAAGGAACAATCAAAATAGCTTTAAAATATGACAAAGAAACGAAAGAACCTGTAATTAAGGATATCCAAAGAATAAGCCGACCAGGTCTTCGAAAATATGCTGGTTCTACAGAAATTCCACGTATTTTAAACGGTTTAGGTATTGCAATTGTTTCAACCTCTAAAGGGTTGATGACTGGTAAAATGGCTAAACAATTAAATGTAGGTGGAGAAGTAATTTGTTATGTGTATTAATCTTAAAACGAACGAGAACTCATGTCAAGAATAGGAAAAAATCCAGTAACAATCCCAGCAGGTGTAACCGTTACTATTAACGATAACGTTATTACAGTAAAAGGTAAATTAGGTGAACTTTCACAAGAATTTTCAGCCGTAAATATTGAAATCGAAGGAAATCAAGTTGCCGTAACTCGTAACTCTAACCAAAAAGATGAACGTTCTAAACACGGTTTGTATAGAGCTTTAATTAATAATATGGTGGTAGGTGTTTCTGAAGGTTTCACAAAAGAATTAGAATTGGTAGGTGTAGGTTACCGTGCTTCAAATCAAGGTCAAAAACTTGATTTAGCTTTAGGTTTTTCTCACAACATCGTTTTAGAAATAGTTTCAGAAGTAAAAGTTGAAACAATTTCAGAAAAAGGTAAAAACCCAATTGTTAAATTAACATCACATGATAAACAACTTTTAGGTATGGTTGCTGCGAAAATTCGTTCGTTCCGTAAACCAGAACCTTATAAAGGAAAAGGTGTTAAATTTGTAGGAGAAGTATTACGAAGAAAAGCAGGTAAATCAGCTTAAAAATTAGCGTTATGTCATTAACAAAATCAGAAAGAAGACAAAGAATTAAATTCAGAATTCGTAAAGTTGTAAGCGGAACTCCTGCACAACCACGTTTGGCTGTATTTAGAAGTAATAAAGAAATTTATGCTCAAATTATTGATGATGTAAATGGAGTAACTTTGGTTGCTGCATCTTCAAGAGAAAAGGGTATTAATAAAGGAACAAACATTGAAATCGCCGCATCAGTAGGTAAATTAGTTGCCGAAAAAGCTATTAAAGTGGGTATTTCAATTGTTAGTTTTGATAGAGGTGGATATTTATATCATGGACGTGTTAAATCGTTAGCCGAAGGAGCAAGAGAGGCTGGACTAAAATTCTAAAGTATCGTTATGTATTTGAATTATAAAAATGTAGAAATAGTAAAACCAGCCGGTCTTGAATTAAAAGACCGATTGGTAAGTGTAAATCGAGTAACGAAAGTTACTAAAGGAGGTAGAGCCTTCGGATTTTCAGCAATTGTTGTAGTAGGTAACGAAAGTGGTGTAGTAGGACATGGCTTAGGAAAATCAAAAGATGTTTCTGAAGCTATTGCTAAAGCAGTGGAAGATGCTAAAAAAAATTTAGTTAGAATTCCTTTGAGCGGCCAATCAGTTCCACACGAACAAAAAGGTAAATTTGGTGGAGCAAGAGTATTTTTAATGCCTGCTTCTCATGGTACTGGTGTAATTGCAGGTGGTGCCGTTCGTGCGGTTTTAGAGTCTGTTGGCATCCATGATGTATTGTCAAAATCACAAGGTTCTTCAAACCCACACAATGTGGTAAAAGCTACCTTCGATGCTTTACTTCAAATGCGTAGTGCCTTAACCGTTGCAAAACAAAGAGGTGTATCTTTAGACAAAGTTTTTAAAGACTAAATAAGAGCAAATTATGGCAAAAATTATAGTAAAACAAGTTAGAAGTAAAATTAAATGTCAGTTAAACCAAAAAAGAGTACTAGAATCTTTAGGTTTGCATAAAATAGGACAAGCTGTTGAACATGAATCATCTGTTTCGATACTTGGTATGGTAAATAAAGTGAAACATTTAGTTTCTGTAGAAGAAATTAATTAGAAAATTTTTACATTATGAATTTGAGTAATTTACAACCGGCAAACGGTTCAACACATAACCAAAACAAAAGAGTAGGTAGAGGAGAAGGTTCTGGAAAAGGAGGAACTTCAACACGAGGACATAAAGGTGCAAAATCTCGCTCTGGTTATTCAAGAAAAATTGGTTTTGAAGGAGGACAGATGCCTTTACAAAGACGTCTACCTAAGTTTGGGTTCAATAACATCAATAGAATTGAACATCAAGGTGTTAATTTAGATACAATTCAAGCATTATTTGATAATGGTTTGATAAAAGACACATTAGATTTTAATGATATATTAAGCAACAGATTAGCTACTAAAAATGAATTAGTAAAAATTTTAGGACGTGGAACCTTAACAGCTAAATTAAAAATTAGTGCACACAAATTTAGCACTACTGCTCAAGCGGCTATTGAAGCAGCGGGAGGAGAAGTAATTGTATTATAAAACCGTAAGAACATGAAAAAGTTTATTGAAACACTCACAAACGCTTGGAAAATTAAAGAATTAAGAGATAGAATTTCGCTAACTCTATTACTTCTTTTAGTTTATCGCTTTGGAGCTCATGTAACCTTGCCAGGTATTGATGCAACTAAATTAGATAAATTAACAAGCCAAACCGATCAAGGAATTGGCTGGTTGATTGATGTATTTACTGGAGGTGCATTTTCGCAAGCATCTGTTTTCGCATTAGGTATTATGCCTTATATTTCAGCATCAATTGTAGTGCAGTTAATGGGTATAGCAATACCTTATATACAAAAATTACAAAAAGATGGAGAAAGTGGACGTAAAAAAATAAACCAAATGACTCGTTGGCTAACCATACTTATTACATTGGTTCAAGGACCAGGTTATATTTATAACTTACAACAAACACTTCCGGCAGATGCTTTTAATCAAGGATTTTTCTCATTCTTCCCATTGTTTACATCTGTTTTAATACTTATGACAGGAACAATATTTGCAATGTGGTTAGGTGAAAAAATTACAGATAAAGGTGTAGGTAATGGTATTTCATTGTTAATTCAGGTAGGTATTTTGGCTCGTATGCCACAAGCATTTATTCAAGAAGTAGGCTCTCGAATGTCACAAAACAATGGAGGTCCTATGATGATAATAGTGGAAATAATGTTATGGTTATTAGTAATTATAGCCTCTATTCTATTGGTAATGGCTGTAAGACAAATACCTGTTCAATATGCAAGACGAACCGCAACAGGCGATTTTGAAAAAAATATTACGGGTAACAGACAATGGATTCCTTTAAAATTAAACGCTTCTGGAGTTATGCCTATCATTTTTGCACAAGCTATTATGTTTATACCAGCTGCATTAGCACGTTTATCAGACGGAGATTTAGCACAATCAATAAACGCATCATTCCAAAATATATTTGGCTTTTGGTACAATCTTGTATTTGCATTACTAATTTTAATTTTCACTTATTTCTATACCGCAATTACAGTTCCATCAAACCGAATGGCTGATGATTTAAAAAGAAGTGGTGGATTTATACCAGGCGTAAAACCAGGTTCCGAAACTGCTGATTTTTTAGATAAAATCATGTCGCTAATAACATTTCCAGGCTCAATATTTTTAGCCTTAATAGCTATTTTACCAGCAATAATGGTGAATTTATTAGGTATTCAAGCATCTTGGGCTCTGTTTTATGGAGGCACATCACTACTTATTATGGTGGGTGTAGCAATAGATACGATGCAACAAGTAAATTCATATTTGTTGAATAAACATTATGATGGATTGATGAAAAGTGGTAAAAATAGAAAAGCAACAGCTTAATTTTTATGGCAAAACAATCAGCAATAGAACAAGACGGAACAATAATTGAAGCATTATCAAATGCTATGTTTCGAGTAGAATTAGAAAACGGACACGTTGTGATCGCACATATTTCTGGTAAAATGCGCATGCATTATATCAAACTTTTACCAGGTGATAAAGTAAAATTAGAAATGAGCCCTTATGATTTATCGAAAGCAAGAATTACTTATAGATATTAAACATATAAAATGAAAGTAAGAACATCAGTTAAAAAGAGAAGTGCCGATTGTGTTGTCGTACGCAGAAAAGGTACATTGTTTGTAATTAATAAAAAAAATCCTAGATTTAAACAAAGACAAGGATAATTATGGCTAGAATTGCAGGGGTTGATTTACCCAAAAACAAAAGAGGAGTAATTGCGCTTACCTATATCTTCGGAGTAGGGCAAAGCCGTTCTAAAGATATTTTAGAAAAAGCTCAAGTTAGTGAAGATAAGAAAGTTCAAGAATGGAATGATACCGAAATCAATGCCATTCGTGAAGCTGTATCGTATTACAAAATTGAAGGTGAACTACGTTCAGAAGTTCAATTAAGCATTAAACGTTTAATGGACATTGGTTGTTATAGAGGTATTCGTCATAGAGCAGGATTGCCCTTACGAGGACAACGAACTAAAAACAACTCAAGAACTAGAAAAGGAAAACGAAAAACTGTTGCAAACAAGAAAAAAGTAACTAAATAATAAATAATAATATGGCAAAAACAATTGCAAAAAAACGTAAAGTTATTGTGGAAGCTTCTGGTGAGGCTCATATCAACGCTACATTTAATAATATTATTATATCTTTAACAAACAAAAAAGGTGAAGTAATCTCTTGGTCGTCTGCAGGTAAGATGGGCTTTAGAGGTTCTAAAAAAAACACACCTTATGCTGCACAATTAGCCGCTGAAGACTCGTCAAAAGTAGCCGCTGAAGCAGGTTTAAAAAGTGTAAAAGTATATGTTAAAGGACCTGGAAATGGTAGAGAATCTGCTATTCGGTCTATCCACAATGCTGGAATTATTGTAACAGATATCATTGATGTTACACCTATTCCTCACAACGGATGTCGTCCTCCAAAACGTAGAAGAGTTTAAAAAAAAAATATCAATTGATAGTAAGCCTTATAATTATCGAAGGAAAGACCTGAATTCATAATTTTACTATCCTAAAAAAAACAATTAAAATGGCAAGATATACTGGTCCAAAAACTAAAATTGCCCGAAAATTTGGTGAAGCTATTTTCGGTGATGATAAAGCATTTGAAAGAAGAAATTATCCTCCAGGACAACACGGATTAGCGAAACGAAGAGGTAAAAAATCAGAGTATGCAGTTCAGTTAATGGAGAAACAAAAAGCAAAATATACCTATGGTATTTTAGAACGTCAATTCCGTAATTTATATGAAAAAGCAGCTGCTGCTTCTGGAGTAACAGGCGAAATTTTATTACAATTATGTGAAGCTCGTTTAGATAATGTAGTTTACAGAATGGGAATAGCTCCATCACGAAGAGCCGCCCGTCAATTAGTATCGCATAGACACATAACCGTAAATGGAAGTGTTGTAAACATACCTTCCTATCACTTAAAAACTGGAGACAAAGTTGCCGTTCGTGAAAAATCTAAATCTTTAGAAGCCATCGAAAATTCATTAGCAGCTGCAAGCCAAGTTTATGAATGGATTACATGGAATAATGACACAAAAGAAGGAACTTTTGTATCAGTTCCTCAACGAATACAAATTCCTGAAAATATTAAAGAACAACTTATTGTTGAGTTGTATAACAAATAAAATAATAAAAGTCTTATGGCATTATTTAATTTTCAAAAACCCGATAAGGTTATCATGCTTGATTCAACCAGTTTCGAAGGCAAATTTGAATTTCGTCCTTTAGAACCTGGTTACGGATTAACTGTTGGTAATGCATTAAGGAGAGTATTATTATCTTCATTAGAAGGTTATGCAATTACATCTGTTAAAATAGAAGGCGTTGAGCACGAATTTTCAACAATAAATGGAGTTGTAGAAGATGTTACAGAAATTATTTTATGTTTAAAACAAATTAGATTTAAACAACAAATTGAAGATATTGATAACGAAACCGTTTCAATTTCTTTAAACGGAAAAAACAAAATTACAGCTGGTGATTTCCAAAAATTTGTTTCAGGTTTTCAAATTTTAAACCCAGATTTAGTTATCTGTACCTTAGATAGCAGTGTAAAACTTGTAATGGAACTTACCATCGAAAAAGGTAGAGGGTATGTTTCTGCTGAAGAAAACAAAAAAGTGAACGCTGCTATTGGAACAATTTTTACAGACTCTATTTATACACCTGTTAAAAATGTAAAATATACTATTGAAAACTTCCGTGTTGAACAAAAAACTGATTATGAAAAGTTAATTTTTGAAATCAAGACAGATGGCTCAATACATCCAAAAGATGCCTTAACAGAAGCAGCTAAAACACTTATTCATCATTTTATGTTGTTTTCTGACGAACGAATTACTTTAGAATCTGATGTGGTCGCACAAACAGAAACTTATGATGAAGAATCGTTGCACATGCGTCAATTATTGAAAACAAAATTAGTAGATATGGACTTGTCTGTAAGAGCTTTAAACTGCTTGAAAGCAGCTGAAGTAGATACTTTAGGAGATTTGGTTTCGTTTAACAAGCATGATTTAATGAAATTTAGAAACTTCGGTAAAAAATCACTTACCGAATTAGATGAATTAGTAGCAGTAAAAGGTTTAACCTTTGGTATGGACTTAGCAAAATATAAATTAGATAGAGATTAATTTCTATAGTATTCAAAAATATAAATAATAATGAGACACGGTAAAAAAGTAAATCATTTAAGCAGACAGGCATCACATAGAAAATCTATGTTGGCAAACATGGCTTGTTCGTTAATTGAACATAAACGTATAAATACAACAGTTGCAAAAGCAAAAGCTCTTCGAATGTTTGTTGAACCACTTATAACAAAATCTAAAGAAGATACAACTCACAACAGAAGAACTGTATTTGCTTACCTACGAGATAAGTACGCTATTACAGAATTGTTTAGAGAAGTAGCCTCTAAAGTAGGCGACAGACCTGGTGGATATACTAGAATTATTAAATTGGGTAACCGTCTAGGAGATAACGCTGATATGGCCATGATTGAATTAGTAGATTTTAACGAGTTTTATTCGGCTGGTAAAAAAGAAGCTAAGAAAACAACCCGTAGAGGAAAAAGCACTAAAAAAGCAGATACTCCAGAAACAACAACAGCTACAGAAGCAACAACTGAAGAATAGATTATAAGGGACTTCTAAAAATTGATTTCTAATGAAAATTTGTAATTTTTAAGAAGTTAGAAGGCAAAATTTAAAAGAACCGCAGGCGTAGTCATAGCTACGATGAGGACGGTTTTTAAATTTTAATAAACTAATTTTTTTTAAAAAAAAACTTTTTGTAATAAAAATCAATTTTTAGAACTCCCCTTAAATAAGTTTTTTACATCTTCTTTTCCTACTTGCAAATTCCATGTTTGGAGGTTTACTTTGGAGGCACTTTTGATATTTTCGATTCGGTCGTCTATAAAAAGTGTTTCGTTTGGGTTTAGGTTTTGTTCGGTTATAACAAATTCAAAGATTTCAACATCGGGTTTTCGCATGTGCATTTCAAACGAAAAATAAACCTTAGTAAAACAATTATAAAACCGCTCAAAAAAAGGCAACCCAAATTTATCTTTAACTTCTTGAATATGAATACTATCGGTATTACTAAGTAAAAATAAAGTATAGTTAGGCTGTAAGCTTTCTAAAAACTCCAATCGTTCCATAGGAAAATCGACTAAAAGAGCATTCCACGCTTGTTTTATTTCTTGTAAACTTGCTTGCTGAGTATGTTTTTGCAAGGTGCTTAAAAAGGTTTCTTCAGAAACCATTCCTTTTTCAAATAGTTGATTTATATCCTGTAACTCATCATTCCACTCGGTTAAGCCTAAATTTTTAAAAGCATTTTTAGTAACTTGATAATCTAAATTGATAAAAATATCACCAAAATCGAAAATTATATTTTTGATTGTTTGCATAGCACATTTTAAATTAAAATTTCTAATGTATCGTTTAAAATTTGTTCAGTATGTATGGTTTTTCCGTTTATTTTTGGGGCTTTTATACCTTCTTTTAAAAACCTCTTACTGGTAAAAATCCGAGCCTCGTCCCAAAGGTTTTCGGTTATAAAAGTTTGCAGGGTTTGAGCACCTCCTTCAATAATAACCGATTGAATTTCATGACGATACAAAATATTACAAACCTCAAATGCTAAATTTTTATCAAATTTTATATGTTCATAAAATATGTTTTCAGCCGATTGCAGTTGAGTGTTTTCGGTTAAAATAATTGTTTTTTGGAGGTTATCTTTTACTGCAAAATCATCCGAAATTTTACCAGTTCTGTCTAAAACAATTCGTATAGGAGGAGTGCCCGCCCAATCTCTAATATTTAGTTTTGGGTTGTCGCTCAAAACGGTTCTAGTGCCTACAAATACAGCTTCCTCTTCAGCTCTCCATTGGTGCACTTTTTGTCTAGAAATTAGATTACTTATCCAAAAGGGACCTTGTATATTTTGCTCCATTGGTGCTATAAAACCATCGGCTGTTTGGGCAAATTTTAAAATAATATAAGGTCTTTTTTTTGTATGAAACGTAAAAAAACGTTTATTAAGTTCATTACATTCCTGTTCTAAACTACCTATTATCACGTTTTTACCTGCTCCTTTTAGTTTTTGGATGCCTGTTCCTGCTACTTTTTCAAACGGATCGATACCGCCAATTACAATATTCGGAATTTCGTTTGCCAAAATTAAATCGCAACAAGGTGGTGTTTTCCCAAAATGACTACAAGGTTCGAGCGTTACATAAATAGTAGCTTTTTTTAATAAATTTTTATCTTTAACACTATTAATAGCATTCACTTCGGCATGGGGTTCGCCTGCTTTTTTGTGCCAACCTTCGCCTATTATTTTATGTTCATATACAATAACAGCACCAACCATAGGATTCGGGTAGGTATTGCCGAAACCATTTTTGGCTAATTGTATGCAGCGTTTCATATAAAATTCGTGAGTTTTCATAACAAAATCTAATGCGTAATCTGGGGTAAATAGATGAATTTTATATCTTATGGAGGCTTCAAAAATTCATTTTTAGTATAAAATGTATTTTAAATTTTACCTTCTACTTCTTAAAAATAAAAAATTTTATTACAAAACCAATTTTTAGAAGTCCTCTCATATAAAAATTTAACTATTCAAATTTGAATAACTATTAAACGCCTTAAAAATTAAATCGTTATTAATAATTTGATTGATTTTTGTAGCTCCAATTCCGTCTAACAATACAAATAAGACCTTGCCATACTCGTTTTTTTTATCAAATATTAATAATTTAATAATTTCTGAAATATCTTCGGTTGTAAATTCAATTTTTGGATAAGTATTTAAAATTATTTTAGAAACTTCTAAGTAATCAGCTTCTGTGAGTGTGTTTTTTTCAACGGATAAATAACTGGCTAAAATCATCCCAATAGCAACTGCCTCTCCATGTAAAAGTTCTGGTTTATTAGGGTTTTCTAAAAAATAACTTTCGATAGCGTGCCCCAGGGTGTGCCCAAAATTTAAGGACTTTCTTATGCCATTTTCAGTAAGATCTTGGCATACAATTTCGTTTTTAATTTCGATGGAACGATGGATAAGTTGGTCTAAATCATTAGTGGTTACCTGTGATAAATCTTTTAACTCATTCCAATAGTTTTTATCAAAGATAAGCCCATGCTTGAGCATTTCGGCTAAGCCAGACCGCATTTGATTGCCAGGCAAGGTCTCTAAAAATTGAGTATCAACAAGTACGAAAGCAGGTGCTTGAATAACTCCAATTTGGTTTTTAATTCCGTTAAAATCGATACCATTTTTGCCTCCAATAGCAGCATCTACCATGCCTAAAAGCGTAGTTGGAACGTTTATAAAAGAAATTCCTCTTTTGAATGTAGAAGCAACAAAACCACCTAAATCGGTTAGCACTCCTCCCCCTACATTGATCAGTAAACTTTTTCTATCTCCACCTAAATCGTTTAGAACTTGCCAAATTTCTAAGCAAGTTTCAATATTTTTATGATGTTCACCTGCTTCAATTTCAATGATTTCTAAGGGTATTTCGGTGGCTAAATTTGGTAAAAATATTGGCAAACAATATTCATTTGTATGCTCATCAACCAATATAAATATTTTTGAAAATTGATGTTTATTGCAATAATCGGTTAGATGTTTATACCCTTTTTGTTGAAAATGTATGAAATAATTATTGGCTTTTATCGATTGCATTTACTATATGTTTATAATTTTTAGAAGTTCCCCATGCTTCAATGGTTTTTAAAACTCTTCAAATTTGATTAATTTAGAGACATTCATTTTGAAACAAAAATATATAATTTTTAAACTTTTGACAAATTAAGCTACAAATTAAGCGTTTTTTTTACCTAATATTCAACTTATAGCCGTATATTTGTGTAAATTTTTCTGTTATGAACAAAATATTTGATAATACCAAAGTAGCTTTTGCCCTTAAAAACGATTCAGAATTAGAAAGGGCTTATTATCTGTTTAAAATGATACAATCAGAACCGTTAGTAAAAATAGGAACGACTGTTGCAAATTTTGCTTTAAAAGCACATTTGCCTGTGGAAGGCTTGATTAGAGCCTCTGTTTTTGATCATTTTTGTGGAGGTGTAAACGAAAATGATTGTATAAAAGTGGTTGATAAAATGTACACCAAAAAAGTGTATGCTATTTTAGACTATTCGGTGGAAGGAAAAGAAGAAGACCAGCAGTTTGACAATGCCTTGCAAACCACCTTAAAAACCATCGAATTTGCTAAAGAACGTACGGAAATCCCGTTTGCGGTATTTAAACCCACAGGTTTTGGACGCTTATCTTTATATGAAAAAGTAGGAAATAAAACCATTTTAACGACCGATGAACAAGCAGAATGGCAAAGAGTTATTGATAGGTTTGATACCGTTTGTAAAGCAGCTTATCAAGCAGATGTCCCGTTGCTTATAGATGCGGAAGAAAGCTGGATACAAAACGCAGTCGATGATTTGGTTGAACAAATGATGGTACTATATAATAAAAATAAAGCATTGATATTTAATACATTACAATTGTATCGTTGGGACAGATTAGCATATCTAAAAGACTTGCATAAACGAGCCAACGAACAAAATTTTTATATTGGGCTGAAGTTAGTGCGAGGGGCATATATGGAAAAAGAAAATGATAGAGCCAAAGAAATGAATTATACCTCGCCTATTTGTGAAACAAAACAAGCAACCGATGATAATTATAATGAAGTTTTAAACTATATGTTAAAAAACATCAATCAAATGGCAGTATATATAGGCACACACAACGAAGAAAGCTCCTATTTTGCGATGCAAAAATTAACAGAGTTAAACATTTCTACCCAAGATACTCGGGTTTGGTTTGGACAATTATACGGAATGAGCGATCATATAAGCTATAATTTAGCCGAAGCAGGTTATAATGTTTCTAAATACGTACCTTTTGGACCCGTTCGAGACGTGATGCCCTATTTAATCAGAAGAGCCGAAGAAAACACTTCTGTTGCAGGGCAAACCAGCCGAGAGTTATCCTTATTAACCAAAGAACGAGAACGAAGAAGAAATTAAAATCATAGACTTTGGCAATAAACTCTATTATTTAATTGGGCTATCACATTATTTGATTGAGTCATCACGTTGTTTAATTGGGTGATCACGTTATTTTATAAACTATAAGCAATAGACTTTAGGCTTTAAGTGTTTCTTTGTAGGTCGAAAAAAATTAACATTAAAAAGTTAAGTTAAATAAAGACTTAAATTAAGCGAAACTTTTTTTCTTCCTAAACTTCCTAAACTCCTAGACTCCTAGCCATCAACCACCAATAAACAACCATCAACTATCTTTGACATATAATTTGAGGTATTTTAAACAATATTAACCTTTAAAATTTTTATGCTATAGCACGAAAAAAATTGATTAGAATACCCGATTTAGACAAGGGTGTAACACGCCTAGCAGCAGTGGAAAGTATTGATGCTGCTTTAGATTTATGCAACGGATTTATGGTTGCTAACTACGAAACCGAAGTGAAAAAATTTTCAGCAAAGGTAAATGCTTACAACACAGCCCTGTGCACCCTTGACGATTTGCACAACGACTATGTAGTGCAGTTACAAGTGCTAAAAGACTGGAACAAGCGGGTGCTTACAGGCGTAGTCATCAAGTATGGTAAAAACAGTAGCCTATACGAAATGGCTGGAGGCGTAAAGAAAAGCGAACGTAAAAAAACTGTTAGAAAGGCAGAGTAACAAGTAAAGCGTTTAAACCCAGATTACGCATTAGAGTTCACAAACTAAATCTACTTTAAAATTAAGTATTTACTTCTATTTATAAATTCAAAATACAAAAGTATTGTTCATCTAAAAATAGTCCTTGAGTCCTTAATTTTATTGTATCTTTAGTTTTTATAACAAAATCTAATGCATAATCTGGGTTAAACAATATAAACTACAGCCATTTAAAGCTCCCAAAACAAATATTTTTGTTAACGGAAGAATAATTTCATACATTTACAACTCCTTAGGGCAAAAAATAAGCAAAGAAGTGTATTTACAAACCAACAACACCAAAACCGAATTTAACAAAATTTAACAAAATTTGATGTTTATAAAAAAAATATAAAAAAAATTTGGTCAATAAAAATAATGTTTTACATTTGTGTTTAAGAAATTCATTCTAATCAATTAATTATTTAATTTAACAAATTACAACTATGAACAAATCTGAATTAATCGATGCAATGGCTGCAGATGCTGGCATCACAAAAGTAGCTGCTAAATTAGCATTAGAATCGTTTTTAGGAAACGTAGAAGGAACACTTAAAAAAGGCGGAAGAGTGGCATTAGTAGGTTTTGGTTCTTGGTCAGTTTCTAAAAGAGCTGCAAGAGACGGAAGAAATCCACAAACTGGAAAAGCAATTAAAATTGCTGCTAAAAATGTTGTAAAATTCAAAGCGGGTGCAGATTTTGACGCTGCTGTGAACTAAAAGTATTAAAATAAAAAAATAAAAACTCTTTCCATTTGGTTAGGGTTTTTTTTATAGGGGACTTTTAAAAATTGGTTTTGTTATGAAAATTTATAACTTTTAAGAAGCAGAAGTCAAAATTTAAAAAGAATCAAAGGCGTATTCGTAGCTACAATGAGGACAATTTTTAAATTTTAACACATTATTTTTAAAAGAACTTTTTATATAAATATAAATTTTAGAAGTCCCCCTATATTTTATTATAAAATATTTTCAATAAATGGAGCATCTTTGTCAAAGATATTGTTGATTAAACAAATAAGCTCTGTTTTAAAATTTTCTAAAATTTCTGGGGTAATATTTGTGATTGAATTTTTATCTCTTGAGTGTTTTTTTGTACCAAAAGGCATAAAACCAGCACTTAAATTTTTGAATGAAATAATACCAACTTCTAATGGGTAATTTTTTGTGAGCTCTTCATAAAGAAAAGCATAGCACAGCAATTGAATAACTTTTTCGTATTTAGTATCGGTTGTTAAGCCCTCAAAATTGATAATTTTTAAATTATTTTCTTCTACCTTGCCTGTTTTGTAATCAATAATTCGGATGGTGTTGTTCCGGAGTTCTATCCGGTCAATATTACCTTGAATTTTTATAGGAATTGGTAATCTTTTATCAATCAAAACACGTTCAAAGGTTTGTTCTAACCCTAAAATTGTAACCAAATCACCTTTTTCTAAAGTTATTTTTTCTTGTAATAAAAAATTATAAACGGTTCGTTTTGCCACTTGAAATGATAGCAAATTTTTCCCTTTTTTAATATCACCTTCTTTGTAAATTTCGATAAAAAATTGTAAAACCACCGAATCAATATTTTTAATCATTTTATTTATATCATTGATTGTTAGTGTTTTATCAATGAAAGGAGTGAATAAAAATTCTAAAACCTTATGAATAATTGTGCCTAAAGTATTCACTTCAATGTTTTCTTCCACCTCTTCGACTTCATTTATTTTTAACACTTTTTGAAAATAAAATTGTATCGGATTTCGTATATACGATGTTAAAAAAGTGGGTGAAAAACCGTTATCGGTTGCTTTTTGTATTAAAATATCAATGATTTTATCTGTTTTTTCTACCTTTAAGGGTTGGTAGGAGTGCTTGGGCAGTTTTGGTTGAAAAATTTTATGTGTAATTTGGTGTTGTGATAGACCATCGATTTCTATTTGTGTAATAAATCTACTTTTTTCACCCGAATCTAAACCATCATTTTCTGTATTATAAACTAAATAGATATTTTTTGCTCGGCTAATCAATCTATAAAAATGATAACTAAAAACAGCTTCGTTATCTTTGTAGGTGGGCAATCCTACTTCTGTTCGAACATCCAGCGGAATATACGAAATATTTGAAGTAGTTTTTGGGAAAACGCCTTCGTTTAAAGAAGTAATAATCACAGTATCAAAATCTAAGGTTCGAGATTCTAAAATCCCCATAATTTGCAAACCCGTAAGTGGTTCACCCTCAAAGGAAACCGATGAAATATCAATTAAATTTTTATAAATACCCCGTAACGTTTCTAAGGTTGTAATAGTTTTGTATTCTGATTGATAATTTTGAATTTGAATTAAAATTTTATAAATAGCATATAAAAACGTTAGCGATAGTTGATCGTTTTTTTGGTTGTTTTCTAACGACTCTTTTAGATAAATAATCAAGTTAATTGCTTGATTTATAGCCTCTTCAATAGAATTTAACTTTAAAAATAAATAGTTAAATAGTGAGGAATTTTCTTTACACAAACTCAAAAGTTTGGTTTCGGTAATAAAAGTGATATTCTTTTGTTGAATTTCTGAAAGTATGGTTCGTGTATCTAAATTTTGCACCACTAAAGGATGTGTAAGCAAGTCTATAACATCTTTAAAATAGAAAACAGGTGTTTTTGCATTTCGCTTTTGGGCAGCTTGATGCATTTTAAACCAAACGGAAAACAACCGTTCTATGGGGCTATTTTGTGTGGAATAGCCCATAGTTATGTTCAAATTTTCAATAGAATTGGGCAACGAATGTAAAACAGGAAATAATAATTGCTCTTCAGAAAGCACCAAAGCTGCCCTTGAGTGTTCGTTTGAAGGTATTTTTGCTAAAATATTGCCTACAACTTTTGCTTGACCTATGCTTTTAGGAGTTCCTATAATTTGAATATTTTTTTCAGATGAAAAATTATGCTCTATCCAAAAAGTTGTATCTTTTGTGAGATTGAATTTTTTTATATTTTTTCGTGCAAAAAAACCAGCTTCGTGTTGTAAATCATCTATGTAAAAAGCGTCAAAATCCCAAAATACTATTGCTTTTTTTTGCGTAACTAATTGATAAATAATGGTTTCTTCTGCTTTTGTTAAGGCGTTTAAACCTACAAAATAGATTTGTTGATAAGTTGTGTTTTGGGAATAGTCTATTCTTTTTTTTGTAGCTTCTCTATAAATTAACCCTTGATATCCTTGCTTTTTTGTAACTAAATGGCTGTAAAATGCGTAGTAATATACTGGCATTTTTTTCCAAAATGCTAAATGTTTTTCAATCAAATCGTTGGGTAGAGGCTCTACTTTCCATTGTTTTATACGCTCAATATCAATTAAATATGAAAATAAATGATTGGTATCAATTAAATATTGATCAATTTCGTTGCAATCATTCATAAAGGTTTTTGCCCAATTTGAAAATATTTCAAATGATTGTTGTTCGTCTGTAGGGGTGTTTTCAAGATAAACTTTATAAAACTCAAATAAAAGAATTGTTTTATCTATGTTTTTAATGCCCGATACTTCTTGCATAAATTCGTCTATACTTAGCATTTTAGGGCAAAACATAGGTTTGGTTGCTTTTTTTCGTAAGGCATTTTCTAAAAACACTTTGGCTCGTTTGTTGGGTAAAACAATAAGTGAATTTAGGGTGTTTTGAGGTTCTTTGAATAGTTCAAAGGCTATTTTGTCTAAAAATGAAGTTGTTTCCATACGATGTAAATATAAAAAAACGTTCCGATTTCTCGGAACGTTTTCTAAAATATTTTGGTAAAAAAATTATTTTACTAATTTTACTTCAACTCTACGGTTGTTTGCTTTACCTTTTTTAGTTTTGTTAGAATCAACTGGTCTGCTTTCACCAAAACCTGCAGAAGTTAAACGTGCAGCAGCAATTCCTTTTTCAACTAAGTAGTTTTTAACAGCAGCAGCTCTGTTTTCTGATAATGTTTGGTTAGCAGCATCTTTACCATCAGCATCTGTATGTCCTTCGATTGAGAAGTTAGAATCTGGATATTCACCTAAAATTGCAGTAATGCTTTCTAAAACTGAATATGTTTGTTTTTGGAAAGTAGCTTTACCTGTATCAAATAAAATTACTTTTGCATACTCGTTTAATTTTGCATTTACTTTTTGTACTTCTTCATCAGAAACTTCTGGGCAACCTTGTTTTGCAACTGAACCTTTTACATCTGGGCATTTATCGTCTTTATCTAAAACGCTATCTCCATCTGTATCTGGCCATGGACAACCGTTGTTTTCTTTAGGTCCTTTTACATCTTTACATTTGTCAGCTTTATCAGCAACTCCGTCACCATCTGTATCTGGGCAACCTTTCATTGCTTTTGTTCCTTTTACTTCTGGGCATTCATCATTTTTATCAGCAATTCCGTCTCCGTCTGTATCTGGGCAACCTTTCATTTCTTTTGAACCAGCAACTTCTATGCACTCATCTTCTTTATCTTGAATACCATCGTTGTCAGTATCAGGACAACCGTTGAAAAGTTTTAAACCTGGAGTTTCAACACAAGCGTCATCTTTATCATAAATACCGTCTTTATCGGTATCTTTTCCTCCAAATTTGAAAGAAAGACCTAAGAAATGTTGTAAATGTGTTGGGTTTGTGTTTCTGTCATCTTCAAATGAATGTTTGTAAACAGAATTGAATGATAAACCTACGTTTTCAGTAAACCAATATGCTAAACCTAAACCTCCGTTTAATGTTCCGAATCCTTTTTCATCTAACCAATTGTAACCTCCACCTACTTGTGCAGAAGGATCTAATTTTTTAGAACCAATTAAATCCATAAAGCTGTATTTAACAACTCCATCAACAGCATAATAAGTTAAATCACCAGGGTTTATAACTACTTGATCGTTGTTTTTAACAACAAATTTATCAATTTTATTAACAGACCCTGTTAAACCAACTGAAAAATTATCACCTACATAACGAGATAAATTAATGTATGAAACCGAAGGAATCATATTCCAATAATCTTTTACATTAAAATACTCACCAAATTGGTGTTTCATTTGTGAACTTGCACTTACTTTAGTGCTCACAGCATTTGCTCCAAAAGAAAATGCCCATTGATTGTTTTTGTCTTGTGCTTGAGTAGCTATTGTACCAAACAACAAAACAGCTGCAAATAATTTGTTTAAATGTTTCATTTTATTAGTGTTAAATTAATTTTTTTTATAAATATTAAAAGTTATTTATTATTATGCAAATATAAATATTTTATTTTTATTAAATACAATATTTTTTGTTTTTTTAGTATTATTACGACTATTTTGTAGTGTTTTTTTTATTTCAAACGTTGTAGATACATATTTATTACGTTATCCAAACCTAAATACAAAGCCTCTGAAATCAACGCATGACCTATAGATACCTCTAATAAATCAGAAATATTTTCTTTAAAAAACTTAATATTATCTAAATTTAAATCGTGCCCTGCATTTATACCTAAATTTAGTTTATTAGCTGTATTTGCCACTTCTAAATAAGGTTTAATCCCTTTTTTGTTACCTATAGAATACTGATGAGCAAAATATTCGGTGTATAGTTCAATCCGATCTGTTCCTGTGTTTTTTGCACCTTCAATCATTGTATTATCAGCATTTACAAAAACGGAAGTTCTTATATTATTTTTTTTAAATTCTTGTATTACTTCTGTTAAAAAACTTTTGTTTTTAATTGTATCCCAACCAGCATTTGAAGTTATAGCATCTTCTGTATCAGGCACAAGTGTAACTTGGGTTGGTTTTATAGCTAAGACTAAATCTATAAATTTTGAAATAGGATTACCCTCAATGTTAAATTCAGTATAAACTATTGGTTTTAAATCAAATACATCTTGATAACGAATATGCCGCTCATCAGGACGAGGATGAACTGTAATACCTTGTGCTCCAAATTTTTGAACATCTTTTGCTACTTGAACTACGTTTGGATAATTACCTCCTCTTGAGTTTCTAAGGGTTGCTATTTTGTTTATATTTACCGATAGTTTTGTCATGTTTACATTATTTTTTTAAAGGCAACAAATATAGTATAAACTATTTTTATTAGTATTCTTTATATTTAATAATTTGTATATTTGCTTAAATTTTTTTAAGGATTTACAAGATGTCTATAAATTTTATTCAAAATAATATTTTTCCATTGCAATTAAGCGAAACCGTTGAACGAGTTCAATATTTATTAAAAGAACATCAGTTTAACTATTTTCCTGTAGTTGATGAGCATATTTTTCTCGGAAATTTATGTTTAGAAAACTTTGTTTTAGAAAATAAAAATTTAAAAATTGAAAATTTTAGATACGATTTAGAACCTTTTTTTGTGAGAGAACATTATTTTTGGTTAGATATTTTGGGCACTTTTGCCGAATATGAAACCAATATTTTACCTGTTTTGTCAGATGAAAATGAGTATTTAGGTTATACAAAAATTTCAACCATTTTGAAAAATATGGCTATTTTTAACAAACAACCAGGCGATTATTTAATTGTTAGAAAAGAAACTCAACACTTGTGCATAACCGAAATTGCTCAAATAATTGAAAGTAATCAATCAAAAATTTTAGGTTTGTTTATCAGTAATACCACTTTAAATCAAACAGAAATTACTCTAAAAATAACCTTAGCCAATATAAATGCTATTATACAAACCTTTAGAAGATATGGATATGAAATGATCAGCAATCATACAAACGATTTGCATCTGCAAGATTTGAAAGAACGTTCGGAATATTTAGAAAAATATTTAAGTATTTAAATTCTAAATTTATATTTTACAATGAAAATTGCTATCTACGGACAACAAATACAGCCCAATACTGCACGTATTTTAGAAAAAGTATTTACAACTTTGGCCCCTTATACCTCTGAAATTAGTATTGAAAAAAAATATCTTGAATTGCTAATCGCACAAAATACTGTTTATTGTAATTACAAAACCTTTTCAAACGCGTCCGATTTAAACCCAGATACAACCGTTTTAATAAGTATTGGAGGAGACGGAACTATCTTGAGAGCTGCCACGTTTGTAAAAGATAAAAATATTCCTATTTTAGGCATCAATGCTGGTCGTTTAGGTTTTTTAGCCACTATTGCCGAAGGGAATATTGAAGCATGGTTGCCTAAAATTTATACAAAAGAATATAAAATATCTTCCAGAACTTTATTAAAACTCACAACAGACGCTCCCGAACAGCCCCATCAAAACATAAATTTTGCCCTAAACGAAATTTCGGTAATCAGAAAAGATACCACTTCGATGATTACTATTGATACCTATTTAGATGGAGAATATTTAACTTCTTATTGGGCAGATGGACTTATTGTAGCTACTCCTACAGGTTCTACAGGCTATTCTTTGAGTTGTGGAGGACCCGTTTTAACCCCCGAAGTAAACAGCTTGGTTATTACCCCCATTGCTCCTCATAATCTAAACGCCCGACCCTTGGTAATCCCCGATACAACTGATGTGATGCTCAAAGTTTCAGGAAGAGAAGATAACTATTGGGTATCTTTAGATGCTCGGATGACTTCTGTAAATAATCAAACTACTTTGCATGTCAAAAAAGCTCCTTTTCAAATTCAACTTATCGAATTTATCGAAGAAGGTTTTCTGAAAACCATCAGAAAAAAACTACTTTGGGGTGAAGATAAACGGAATTCTTTTTTAAAAGAACATATTCAGTAGTTAAGGGGGGGACTTCTAAAAAAAAATAATTTTGTAATAAAAATGAATTTTTAGAAGCCCCCCTTAACATAGACCCTTAGAAAAACATAAATATTTTAGATAAGTATTTAAAATTGTATTTGTTTTAATACTTTTGCAAAAAAAAATAGAAAAAGATGAAAAAAAATGTAATTTTAGTAGCACTTCTTGGAGTGTTTGTAGCTTGTAATTCTTTAGGAGATAAAGGATATTTAATTTCGGGCGAAGCCAAAGGCATTGAAGATGGCAAAAATGTTATTCTACAAAAACAAGACACTTTAGGAATGGGTTTTGTAAACGTAGATACCGTAAAAGTAAAAGATGGAAAATTTGAAATTAAAGGAGAAGTAACCGAAATAGTTATGCACTTTTTACAAGTTGAAGGCACACAGGGTGTGGTTCCGTTGATTTTAGAAAATGGCAAGATAAACGTAACGGTTGATAAAGATAGCATCTTTAAATCGGCTGTAAAAGGAACGTTTAACAACGATGCTTTTGATAAATTTAACAAAGAATCAATGGAAATTAACAAACGAATTCAAAAAAAAATGTCGGTTTTTGAACAGCAAAATATGCAACTTATTCAGCAAGCTCAAGCAACTCAAGATACTGCTATTATGAATAAATTGATGAAAGAAGCATCGGTAATTCAGCAAGAACAAAAAGATTTTTTTACAAATTATCCAGAAAAAAATCCAAAATCATATATCTCTGTTTTAATTTTAGATAATATGATAAAAGACCCTCAAGCGGATATGACTAAAATTGAAAAAATATATAAATCGTTTGACGAAAGTATTAAAAAAACCAAAGCTGGTAAAAATGTAGAAAAAGCATTTGGGTTAAAAAAAAAGATAGCAGTCGGTAACCTAGCACCTAATTTTTCAGCAAAAACACCCGAAGGGAAAACAGTTTCGTTAAAAGAATCGTTAGGAAAAATTACAATTATTGATTTTTGGGCTTCGTGGTGTGCCCCTTGCCGTGCAGAAAACCCTAAAATGGTAGCCATTTATAATGAGTTTCATCAGAAAGGATTAAACATCATCGGAGTTTCGTTAGACAAAGATGCAAACGATTGGAAAGAAGCCATTGCAAAAGATAAATTAGTATGGACACACGTTTCAAATCTAATGCACTGGAACGAGCCAATTGCTAAGGATTATAACATTGGTTCTATTCCTGCAACGTTTGTGCTAGATGCCACAGGTAAAATTGTAGCTCGAGATTTGAGAGATAGTGAACTTAGAACCAAAATTGCAGAACTCTTAGCAAAATAACTTTCATTTATAGCATAAACCAAAAAGAGGTTATCAAAAACGATAACCTCTTTTTCTATATAACAATTCTTTTTATTTTTATATTTTTGCATCAAAATATTAAACTTTATAACCTCATAAAAAATGCTTTCAGAACAAGAACAAATACGAAGAGAAAAATTAAATGCCTTACAAAATTTAGGTATCAATCCGTATCCGGCTAATTTATATCCTGTAAATTTCACATCAGATAAGGTTAAAAACGAATTTGAAGAAGGTAAAAAAGTAATTGTTGCAGGACGATTGATGAGTGTTCGAGATCAAGGAAAGGCTTCGTTTGCCGAAATTCAAGATGCAAGCGGACGGATGCAACTGTATATAAACCGAGATATACTTTGCCTAAACGAAGACAAAACGTTATACAACCAAGTATTTAAAAAACTAACCGATTTAGGTGATTTTATAGGTATCGAAGGCGAACTTTTTTTAACAAAAGTAGGCGAAAAAACTATCAAAGTAACCAATTATACTTTTTTGAGCAAAACCCTGCGACCCTTACCATTGCCTAAAACCGATGACCAAGGAAATGTTTTTGATGCTTTTACTGATCCCGAACTTCGCTACCGAATGCGATATGTGGACTTAGTGGTAAACCCAAAAGTGAAAGAAGTATTTGTAAAACGAACCAAATTGTTTAATGCGATGCGAACTTTTTTCAACGAAAAAGGCTATTTAGAAGTAGAAACACCCATTTTACAAGATATTCCAGGTGGGGCAGCTGCACGACCATTTATAACGCATCACAATGCGTTAGACATTCCGTTGTATATGCGAATTGCCAACGAATTATACCTTAAAAAGCTTATTGTAGGTGGTTTTGAAGGCGTATATGAATTTTCTAAAAATTTTAGAAACGAAGGAATGGACAGGACCCACAACCCAGAATTTACAGCTATGGAAATTTACGTAGCTTATAAAGACTATCACTGGATGATGGATTTTACCGAGCAATTGTTAGAATTTTGTGCTACCCAAGTAAACGGCACAACTCAAGCAAATTTTGGAGAACATACCATTGATTTTAAAGCACCTTACCAACGAATTTCGATGACCGATGCTATCAAACAATTTACAGGTTTTGATATTAGTAATAAAACCGAAAAAGAACTCTTTGAAGCAGCTAAAAACATGAAAATTGAAGTAAACGAAACCATGGGAAAAGGCAAATTAATAGACGAAATTTTTGGAGCAAAATGCGAAGGTAATTTTATACAGCCCACCTTTATAACCGATTACCCCAAAGAAATGAGCCCGCTTTGCAAAAGCCATCGAGATAACCCAGCACTCACCGAACGCTTTGAACTAATGGTTTGTGGAAAAGAAATTGCCAATGCCTATTCCGAACTAAACGACCCTATTGACCAACGAGAGCGCTTTGAAGACCAACTAAAACTATCCGAAAAAGGCGATGACGAAGCAATGTTTATCGACCAAGATTTCTTGCGAGCATTAGAATACGGAATGCCTCCAACCTCTGGCTTAGGTATTGGTATGGATAGGCTTATTATGTTTTTAACCAATAATCCATCTATACAGGAGGTGTTGTTTTTCCCACAAATGCGACCCGAGAAAAAAACTCCTGAAATGACAGCCGATGAAAAAGTAATCTATGATATGCTACAAGGAGGTAACCAATATCTATTATCCGAAATTAAAGAGAAGACAGCTTTTAGTGGTAAAAAATGGGACACATCGTTAAAAGCCCTTGCCAGTAAAGGGCTTATACAAGTAACCAAAACCGATGAAGGATTGTTTTTAGAAATAAAATAAGTTTAAAATTGTAGTTGTTTTGATAAAAAATTACGTTTATTTGTTGAGTCTAAAAAATGTAATTAACCAGTAACAAATAACAAGGGTGCTTGTTGCACAAGAGCTTTTACGTTAAGGATTACAACAATACTCTTTTGCAAAATTAAAATTTCGCAAAAAACTCAACCCCGAAAGATACCCCCAAATTATATAAATTAAAAGTAAAAAAATATAAAAAATGACCAATCCTGAACAAATAAAAGACATTTTAGAACGCCTGGGTGCGTTGAGGAGGTATCTTTGACATAGATGCCAAGCGTATCGAAATTACTAATGAAGAAGAAAAAACATTGTCCCCCGATTTTTGGAACAATGCAAAAGAAGCCGAAATAATTGTTAAAAACCTACGAAGTAAAAAAAAATGGGTTTTAGAATACGAAAAAGGTGAAAATTTAGCCGAAGAATTACAACTTTCATATGAATTTTACAAAGAAGATGCCCTTCCAGAAGAAGAATTAGATGAAATTTATCATCAAACCCTGAGTTTAATCGAAAATTTAGAATTTAAAAATATGCTTTCGGATGAAGGGGATAGCCTGAGCGCTGTATTACAAATTACAGCAGGAGCAGGTGGCACCGAAAGTTGCGACTGGGCTTCGATGCTCATGCGGATGTATTTGATGTGGGCAGAAAAAGAAGGTTACAAAATTCGTGAATTAAATTTTCAAGAAGGCGATGTGGCAGGTATTAAAACCGTAACCCTCGAAATAGAAGGCGAATATGCGTTTGGATACCTAAAAGGTGAAAACGGAGTGCATAGATTGGTGCGAATTTCACCTTTTGATAGCAATGCTAAAAGACATACCTCGTTTGTGTCGGTTTATGTGTATCCGTTGGTGGACGATACCATCGAAATTGATATAAACCCTGCTGATATTGAAATTACAACCTCTCGTTCCAGTGGGGCAGGCGGGCAAAATGTAAACAAAGTGGAAACAAAAGTTCAACTGGTGCATAAACCCACAGGTATTCAAGTACAATGTTCAGAAACCCGTTCCCAGCAAGATAATAGGCAACGTGCCATTCAAATGCTTCGTTCGCAATTATACGAAATTGAACTTAAAAAACAACAAGAACAACGACAAGATATTGAAGCCTCTAAAATGAAAATTGAGTGGGGCTCGCAAATCCGAAATTATGTAATGCACCCATATAAATTGGTAAAAGATGTTCGTTCGGGCTATGAAAGCAGCGATGTAGAAGGAGTAATGAACGGAAATATTGACGGATTTTTGAAAGCCTATTTAATGATGATGGGGCAAAAAGAATAATAATTTTAGCCAAAAAACAGAGTAGTTAAAAGCCATAAAATAGGTAAAATTTCAACCCAAAAACTTGTGTAAAAAACGGAACGTTTAGGGCTCGAAAACACTACAAATACGCCTAAAATTAGATAAAAAAACAAGGATATAAAAGATGTTTTAGGCATAAAATAAAATTCGATTACAATCATAAAAAAAACGAAAAGCAAACCTAAAAATTTACTTTTTTTTATGCCTAAAACCTGTGGAATTGTTTTTAAATTACTATTATCAGTTGTAATGGATTGAATTTCAAAAGGTAAAATCAATACCAAAACATATAAAAACCTTTGAAAAACAAACCAAAAATCAATATTTTGCAGGTTTTCAACAAAAGGTAAAACAGCCGTAACAAAAGTGATAAACAAGGATACATAATAAATTTTTATACCCGAAATTTTTCGGATAAAATACTTGTTTTTAGATAATGGAACAATGTAAAGCACTAAAAATATTCCTAAAATGAAAAAAATAATTTTACAATAAAAAAATAATTGACTATAAAAATAAAACAAGAATATAAAGGCTAATATATTTGTTAAACAAATGGTTTTAAACCATTTGTAATTTTTAAGATTCTTAAAATCATAAAAATACTGTACAAAAGAATAGCCAATAATCGTTGCAAAAAACGTTACAAAAATACGATTTGAACGAAAAGGTATCTTAAAATAAAAATGTGTAAGCAGGGTTAAAGAAACTACACTTAAACCAATCCAAAGATTTGATTTTATAGATAAAAAAAGGATGTATTTTAAGGCTTTCATAGGGCTAAAATACCAAAAAAATATGTATTTTTGGGGCAAACTAATCAATTATGAATTTAGGAGCCATTACCACAACTTTCCATAATGCCGTTGCAACTCTTTGTTTTTCGAATCCAATGGGCAATTCATTTACGAATAATTTGTTGCAAAATTTTGTTGATGCTTTGGAAACTTTAAATAAAATCGAGGCGATAAAAGTTATCATTTTAAAAAGTGAAGGCGAAAAAATATTTTGTTCAGGTGCTTCTTTTGATGAACTTTTAGAATTAAAAAATCCTGAGGATGCAGCCCGTTTTTTTAATGGTTTTGCTAATATTATCAATACTTTACGAAGTTCTAATAAAATAATACTGGGTAATATTCAGGGTAAAAGTGTCGGGGGCGGGGTTGGTATTATTGCCGCTTGTGATTTTACTTTTGCTTCCAAAAATTCATTAATAAAACTGTCCGAGTTGGCTATCGGAATTGGTCCGTATGTTATTGAGCCAGCCATTACCCGTAGGATAGGAGTAACGGCTTTTGCTCAATTGACTTTGCAACCAAAAAATTGGAAAACGGCAACTTGGGCTTATGAAAACAAACTTTTTTCACACTATTTTGAAACACATCAGGAGGCTACTATTGCTCTTGAAAATTTAGCGAATGAATTGGCTTCGTATGACTTTCAAGCCTTGTCATCGCTCAAAAAAATACTGTGGCAGGATACTGAAAATTGGGACACCTTGCTGTATGAACGAGCGAAAATATCGGCTAATTTAGCTCTATCAGACGCTACAAAAGAAATTTTAAAAAAATTTAAAAAAAAATAACTATTTTTTCATCCGTTGATAGAAATACTCGAAAGAATGTTCGTTAGTAACCGCAAATTCATCTTTGGTTAGTTTAATTATTTTTTCTTCCCAAGTAGCAAACTTTGTTGTGTATTTTATATGAAAACCATCTTTTTTACTAATAATTTCAAGCGCTTCAACCACATCGGATGTTAAAAATTTACCGTTTAATTGGGGGACTAATTTATTCCGAAAACCTTTGTTGTTTTTATCTAATTCAATAAAATCAATGCTTTGATTAACAGAATATTCTTTTATGGTTTCGTCTGGTAGGATAACTTTTTTAATTTCCCAATAGCCGTTTATATAAGCCAAATCAGTTGATTTAATGGACTGTTTACAGCCTAAAAAACTAAAAATAAGCAAGATATAAACTGTGTTTTTCATCGAAAATATTTTTGTAAATCAAATTGCACTTGATAGTTAAATGTGTCAATTATCATACAAATATAAAAAACTATTTCAAAAATAGAAACTTTAATCGTTTTCACCTTAATTTTTGTTAAATTTGCCTCAATTTTATCCCCAAATATAAAACCCGATGTTCAAAAAAATATTTTCTACGTTGTTTTCAACACGACTTATGGCACTTTTGTTTGTAACTTTTGGAGTTGCAATGGCTCTCGGAACGTTTATCGAGAATGCACATAATACCGATACGGCTCGTAAAATCATCTATAACCAATGGTGGTTTGAAGCAATTATGGTGTTTTTTGTAATCAATTTTATAGGCAATATTAAACGCTATCAATTATTAAAAAAAGAAAATTGGGCAACTTTACTGCTTCATTTATCGTTTATTTTTATCATTTTTGGAGCTTTTATCACTCGATATATTAGTTATGAAGGGATGATGAGCATCCGAGAAGGCGAAACGGTGAACACATTTAATTCAGACAAAGCTTTTTTAACAGTAATGGTCGATGGGATGTATCAAGGGGAAATGAAACGAAAAACCCTTGAAAAAGATCTTATTTTAGCCACTTATTGTGATGATTCTAATTTGTGTTCAAACAATTTTAGTTTGAATGATGTGTTTGATAATCAAAAGTTTAGCATACGTTATAAAAAATATTATTTTGGTGCTAAACAAACACTTAAAGAAAACTCGGAAGGGAAAAATTATTTAAAATTAGTAGAATCAAGCACGGGCTCTCGGAACGAACATTATTTAGTAGAAGGAGAAGTAAAACTCATCAATAACATACTTTTTGCCTATAATAAACATACCGAAGGTGCTGTAAATCTAGTAGTTGCAGATTCGGTTGCTCTTATTCAAACCCCATTTGAAGGAAGTTTTATGAAAATGGCTGACCAAAGCAATGGAAAAGTAGAAAAAGATATTCCTCAAACCCTAAATTTCCGGTCATTATATAACTTAGGAAACATACAATTTGTGTTACCTGAATTGCCCAAAAAAGGCGAATTGGTATTAGAATCAACCCAAGATTTAAAGGCTAAAAACCTCGAAGATGCTTTAACCGTAACCATTACCACACCAATCGAAACCAAAGATGTAACCTTGATGGGAGGAAAAGGACGAATGGGAATACCACAAACCATAAAAATAGGAAATTTAGATTTTACCTTGCTTTTTGGAAGTAAAATTTACGAAACACCTTTCAAAGTAAAACTAAACGATTTTATTGCCAATAAATACCCAGGAACCGAAAAAAGCTACTTGTCTTATGAAAGCAAAGTTACCGTTATAGAACCTTTAAAAACCTTTGATTATCATATTTATATGAATAATATTTTAGATTATAAAGGCTATCGACTGTTTCAATCGTCTTTTGATCCTGACGAAAAGGGAACTATTTTATCGGTAAATCATGATTATTGGGGCACCTTATTAACGTATATTGGATACTTTTTGCTTTACGCAGCTATGGTAGGAATTTTATTTATCAAAGGTAGCCGTTTTACATCTTTAAGCAAAAAATTAAACGAATTAAACAAGAAAAAAGCTGCCTTGAGCCTCTTGTTTTTCACTTTTTTTAGTTGGAGTTATGCACAACACATGCCTACTGAAAAAGAAGCCTTTGAAACCATTTCTAAATATAAAATCTCAAAAGAACATGCTGAAAAATTTGGAAAATTAGTCATCCAAGATGCGGGAGGACGAATGAAACCTATCAACACATTTTCATCTGAATTACTTAGAAAAGTATCTAAAAACGATGCTTTTGAAGAGATGAATGCGGACCAAGTTTTTCTATCTATGAGCATTATGCCTGAATATTGGTATAATATTCCGCTTATTTATGTGAAAAAAGAGAACGATAGTTTACATAAAATTCTGGGGGTTTCTCTTAAAGAAAAGCACATTGCCTTAGTTGATTTTTTTACCAAAGACGGAACTTATAAACTAGCAAAACCTTTAGAAACTGCTTATCGTTCGGCTGTGCCTAATCAATTTGAAAAAGATTTTATAGATGTTGATAAAAAAGTAAACCTCCTTTATTCTGCCTTAACTGGTAGCATTTTACAACTATTCCCTATCCCAAACGACAATAATAATAAATGGGTTTCATATATAGATATTCAAGAAAAAACAGGCACAGAATTAGATGTGATGAAAAATGCGTTGCCCTTGTATATAAATGTTCTACAAAAAGCTACTCAAGACGGCAATTATACCGATGCTGATAAAATTTTAGACGGAATGCATAATTTTCAGAAAAAATTTGGAGCAAAAGTGCTTCCTTCCGAAGATAAAATTAATGCTGAGGTTTTATACAACAAATACGATGTTTTTAAAAAAATATATAAATGGTATTTATATACCGGTTTATTACTGCTCATAATTGCCTTGTTTACACTGTTTTATAAAAATAAATTTTTAAATATTAGTGCTAAAGTGTTGCATATAAGTATTTTACTATTGTTTATACTGCACACAGCTGGTTTAGTGGCTCGTTGGTATGTTTCGGGTCATGCTCCTTGGAGCGATGCTTATGAAAGTATGATATATGTAGCTTGGGCAACCATACTTTTTGGCTTATTATTTAGCAAAAAATCTACTTTAACACTTGCAGCTACTGCTTTTGTTACCTCTATAATTTTAATGATTGCTCATTGGAGTTGGATAGACCCAGCCATTGCTAATTTGCAACCTGTTCTAAATTCCTATTGGTTAATGATACATGTAGCTGTAATTGTAGGGAGTTATGGTCCTTTTGCCTTAGCTTTTGTCATCGGAATTATAAGCCTATTTTTAATCACTTTTACTACAAAATCGAATAAACATAAACTTTCGTTAGCCATACAAGAACTTACAATTGTGAACGAAATGGCACTAACTATTGGCTTGGTAATGCTTACTATTGGTAACTTTTTAGGAGGACAATGGGCAAACGAAAGCTGGGGACGATACTGGGGCTGGGACCCTAAGGAAACATGGGCTTTGATAAGCATAATGGTTTATGCTTTTGTAATCCACATGCGATTAGTGCCTGGTTTACGAAGTAAATGGGCTTATAATTTTGCTTCGGTAGTTGCTTTTGCTTCAATTTTAATGACCTATTTTGGAGTTAATTTTTATCTAACAGGTTTGCACTCGTATGCAAGCGGAAATGTAGAAACACCTGTTTATTTCTGGTATTTAGGAGGTTTTATAGTGCTTTTAGGCTTGTTTTCATTTATACAGTTTTATAAACATTATAAAAAGTAAAACGGTTACTATTTATCCTTAAACCCTTATAGGCATTAAAAATAGTCTACTTTTACAGATGTGATTCTAAATAGATTAACCGATTATGTAATTAACAAAAAACAAAGTAATAACACTATAAATAAACAATGCCTATTCGTGTTAAACCACTTCGGTATTTTGAATTTTATAGAGGTTTTAAAATTACAAAATATACATATTACTCAATTTCTATGTTAAGTTGTTTAAAAATGTAGTTGAACGCCTTTGTATAATGGCACAATTAACTAACTACACTACATTACCTTAATTATTTGTTATAATTTAAGATTATGATTTCGTAAATAGCAAATAATTTGTATTTTTACGGCTTAAAATTTAAATAAAAATGGGTAAAATAATTGCAATTGCCAACCAAAAAGGAGGCGTAGGGAAAACAACCACTTCGGTTAATTTAGCCGCTGCTTTAGGCGTTTTAGAAAAAAAAGTTTTACTAATTGATGCTGACCCCCAAGCCAATGCAAGTTCAGGTTTAGGAATTGATGTCGAAAGCGTTGAAATAGGTACCTATCAAATCCTTGAACATACGAACACCCCACACGAAGCAATGCTTGATTGCAACGCCCCGAATGTAAAAATAATTCCTGCACATATAGATTTAGTTGCTATTGAAATAGAATTAGTAGACAAAGATGAGCGAGAATATATGCTTAAAAAAGTAATTCAACCCCTAAAAGAAGAGTTCGATTACATACTGATAGATTGTGCACCATCATTAGGATTATTAACATTGAATGCATTAACAGCAGCAGACTCTGTTGTGATTCCTATTCAATGTGAGTATTTTGCCTTAGAAGGACTCGGAAAATTATTAAACACCATCAAAAGTGTTCAGAAAATTCATAACCCAGATTTAGATATTGAAGGTTTGCTATTAACTATGTATGATTCTCGCTTACGCCTTTCAAACCAAGTTGTTGAAGAAGTTCAAAAACATTTTGGAGAGATGGTTTTTGAAACAATCATTCAACGAAATACTAAACTAAGTGAAGCTCCAAGTTTTGGAGAAAGTATTATAGGATACGATGCTACCAGCAAAGGTGCTACTAATTACATCAACTTAGCCGAAGAAATTTTAAAGAAAAATATGCCAAAATAATATGACGAAAGCTATAAAAAAACAAGCCTTAGGACGAGGCTTAGGAGCCTTATTAAAAGACCCTGCAAACGATATTAAATCAATTTCTGATAAAGGAGCCGACAAGGTTGTTGGTAATGTTATCGATTTGGATGTTAATGCTATAGAAATAAATCCTTTTCAACCTCGAACTAATTTTAACGAAGAAACACTTAACGAATTAGCCATTTCTATCAAAGAATTAGGGGTTATTCAACCTATTACAGTTCGTAAATTAGACTTTAATAAATACCAACTTATTTCGGGCGAACGACGATTAAGAGCCTCAAAAATAGTAGGTTTAGAAACCATACCAGCCTTTATCCGAATTGCAAACGACCAAGAATCGCTTGAAATGGCCTTGGTTGAAAACATTCAACGACACGATTTAGACCCTATTGAAGTTGCACTTTCATATCAACGCTTGATTGATGAAATCCAACTGACACAAGAACGATTAAGCGAACGAGTAGGTAAAAAACGTTCCACAATTACCAATTATTTACGCCTTTTAAAGCTCGATCCTATTGTGCAATCAGGCATGCGAGATGGTTTTATTTCGATGGGGCACGGTAGAGCACTAATTGCTATTGAAAATACTGATACTCAATTAGAAATTTATAAAAAAATTGTTAGCCAAAATCTTTCTGTTCGAGATACCGAAGCAGAAGTAAAAAGCATACAAGAAGGAAAAACAATTGAAAAGTTTAAAAATAAAGAAACTAAAACAACCACATCATTCAAAATTGATAAAGCTGAAAATCATTTGTTTAACGAATATTTTGGTACAAAAGTAGTTGTAAAAGTAGAAAGTAATGGCAGAGGAGAAATTACCATTCCTTTTAAAAACGAAGACGACTATCAACGCATTTTAAATTTAATAAACAAGGCATAAGTGAAGCAAATAGCACTAATATTTTTTGTTTTTTTTGGAATGAGCACATGCCATTTTTTTGCTCAAAAAAATGATAGCCTATCATTAAAAATAAAAGATACCGTTGATACCCGAAAAATAGACCCATTACGACCAGCAAAAGCAGCTTTTTATTCGGCTGTTTTGCCAGGATTGGGGCAGGCTTATAACAAAAAATATTGGAAAATACCTATTGTTTACGGAGCTATGGGAACTTCTATGTATTTTTATCTTTGGAATCAAAATAAATATCAAGATTTTAGAGATGAGTATAAAAGAAGATTAAACGGCACATTCGACCCAAACGACCCACTTTATGGAAAATTATCAAACGATGTATTAATAAGAGGGCAAAAATTTCATCAACGAAACCGAGATTTATCGATGCTTTTAACGGTTGGTTTTTATCTTTTAAATATTGTAGATGCTAATGTAGATGCTCATTTATTACAATTTAATGTAGATGATAATTTATCTCTAAAACCAGACGTATATCAAAACGATGTAACACAAAAAAATAATTTTGGATTGAGTTTATCGTATAAGTTTTAATTGTTTTTTTTATACAATTTAAAAATTAGTCATTCTTTAAAAAATCAAAATGAACATAGCTCTTTTAGGATACGGAAAAATGGGTAAAACCATCGAAAAAATAGCCTTAGAACGAGGTCATACCATTGTGCTTAAAAAAGATGCTGATAACACTTTTGATGGCATAGAAACAGCCGATGTAGCTATCGATTTTAGTTTGCCATCAGTTGCTTTTGAAAACATAAGCACTTGTTTAGAAAAAGGCATACCCATAGTATCAGGAACCACAGGCTGGTTGAATGATTATGAAAAAGCAATTGAACTTTGTAAACAAAAAAATGGTGCTTTTTTATATGGTTCAAACTTTGGTTTAGGCGTAAATCTCTTTTTTGAAATTAACGAATTTGTTGCAAAATTAATGGCTAAATATTCTAATTATAATGTATCGATTGAAGAAATTCATCACACGCAAAAATTAGACGCCCCAAGCGGAACAGCAATAAGTTTAGCAAACGAAATTATAAAAAACACACCATATAATCAATGGAAACTTATACCTGAAGTAGCAGAAAACGACTTACCAATTACAGCACTTCGGATAGAGAACGTGCCCGGAACGCATAGTGTTTTTTACAATTCAGCAGTAGACACCATCGAAATAAAACATACAGCCCACAGCCGAGAAGGATTTGCTTATGGAGCCATAATTGCAGCCGAATGGATTGTAGATAAAAATGGAGTTTTTACAATGAAAGACGTTTTGAATAGCGGTTAAGTGGACTTCTAAAAATTAACTTTTATTTCAAAAAGTTTTTTCAAAAAATTTTGCCTTCTACTTTTTAAAAACAACTAATTTTCATTATAAAACCAATTTTTAGAAGTCCACTTAATTAAAATTTTAACGATTAAACAAATAAAAATTTGCTCAAAGCATATTGCTTAAAGCCTAAAACTAAAAAAAAATATATGGAAACAAATCAATGGATTATCTTTTTTTTACTGATACAAGTAATACATTTTTTAGGAACTTGGAAATTGTATATTGCAGCTGGTAGAAAAGCTTGGGAAGCAGCTATACCTATATATAATGCCATAATTTTAATGAAAATTATACAACGACCAACATGGTGGGTATTTATATTATTTTTACCTATTGTGAATTTGATTATGTTTCCTGTGATTTGGGTTGAAACACTAAAAACATTTGGTAAAAAAACACAAAAAGATGCCGTTTTAGGAGTTTTTACAGCTGGTTTTTATATTTACTATGTAAATTATACGCAAAAAATAATATATGACAACAAGCGAGAATTTAAAGAAACCTTTTTTTCATCAATTTTATATGCAATTGTATTTGCTTCAACGGTTCATGCCTATATTATACAACCGTTTATTATCCCTACTTCCTCACTTGAAAAAACCCTATTAGTAGGAGATTTTTTATTAGTAAGCAAATTTCATTACGGGGCACGACCACCTATGACAACCGTAGCTGCACCTATGGTTCATGATACTATTCCGTTATTAAAAACAAAATCATATCTAAAATTTCCACAAGCTCCGTATCTACGATTACCTGCTCTCCAACAAATAAAAAACAACGATATTGTAGTTTTTAACTGGCCCGTTGATACGGTTCGTTTTTTTAGAGATAAAAATAGTTTTGGAATTAGAAAACCTATTGACAAAAAATCGAACTATGTAAAGCGATGTGTAGGTATTTCAGGGGATAGTTTGCAAATAAAAGATGGAGTGGTTTATATAAATAATAAAATTTTACCCTTGCACGACAGGGCTAAACCCCAACAATCATATAAAATTATTACCGATGGTTCAAATATAGATTTTACTTCTATTTTATACGACCTAAATGTAACAGACCCTGCTGGTTTTATTGCAAAAGATACTTTTTTTTCAGTGGCTTTAACAGAAGAAGGCGTTGCACGACTTAAAAGTTTTCCAGGAGTAAAAGATGTTATAAAAAATCAAAACAAAGCTGATAAAACAGTTTTTCCATATACGCAAAACTGGAGTATTGATAATTTCGGACCTATCTATATCCCAAAAGCAGGAGTTACAGTGGATTTAACATTAGAAACCTTGCCTTTTTATAAAGAAATTATTAGAGAGTATGAAAAAAACAAATTAGAAATTAAAAATAATCAAATTTATATCAACGAAAAACCTTCAACTACTTATACTTTTAAACAAAATTATTATTGGATGATGGGTGATAACAGGCATAACTCTGAAGATAGTAGAATTTGGGGATATGTTCCACAAGACCATATAGTAGGCAAGCCTGTATTTATTTGGATGAGTTTGGATAGTACCAAACAAGGTATTATGAACAAAATTCGTTGGGAACGCTTGTTTACAACCGTAGGAGGTGACGGAAAACCAGTTTCATATTTTAGATATTTTTTAATATTCTTAGCACTATATTTTGCTTGGGATTATTATAGAACTAAAAAAGAAAAAAATAAAATTGAGGAGTAATTTTATCTAATATCAATGCAATAGGCTATATGCGATATGTTATTTTTATACTTATGAGGACGCTAAAAAATAGTTTTTAGAAGCCCTCATAAGTATAATTGGTGTTATTTTAAAGGCACACTCACACAATCAGCATTTTCTTTTACAAATAAATCCATAGTACTAGGTGAAAGATAATGAATATCTAAACCTAAACCTCTTAAAATAAATAAAATACCAATAATTATAGCAATAATAGGGAGTATTTTTTGTAGTATAAATCTAAATTTGAATTGCAAAAAATTAGAAAGTAAAACCACAAAAGTCATCAATGGGAGCGTTCCTAAACCAAATAAAAACATATAAAACATCCCTAAAGTGGGGGTTTGCATAGCAATGGCACCAAATAGTGCCACATAAACCATAGGGCAAGGAAGCAAACCATTAAAAACACCAATGATAAAAATAGAACCAAACGATTTCTTCTTAAATTGCTGTCCCAATCGGGTTTTTATACTATAAATTAATCTATAAATAGGTTTAGAAAAATTGTATTTTACAAACGTTTTTTCAGGGATAAGCGTTATTAAAATAATAACAATACCTACTACTATCGAAAGTTGTTGCTGAAAACCAGCCAAAAAAAATCCTTTTCCTAAAAATCCAAAAGCTAAACCTAAAGTACTGTAAGACAATAATCTACCCAAATGATAAACACTTATTTGTATGATTTTTTTTGTTTGATTGCTTCGGTCTAAAGGAAGCATCATTGCAATAGGTCCACACATCCCAATGCAATGAAAACTGCTCATAAGCCCAAAAAATAAAGCAGTAAAAAGCATCTTTTAAAAATAAACACTTTGGTTTATCAGATAGTCTTTTCCTTGATGTTTCCAATCTAAAATAACTTCCCAATTGCCCGGTAAAAGTTTATCCTGTGGAACAACCATTTCATTATTTGTAAGTTTAATAGGCAACGTAAAATCAAATTTTTTGTCAGATGGACGATAGAGTTTTACAGTTCCCTGCACGCTATCACTGATAAAATCAACTGGAAATTGAATTTTTAAGGTATTATTTTCTTTACTAATTTTAACTTTTTCGGTTAAATTAAGCACGTTGGTTTCTTTTTCAATATTCTCTTGTGTCTTCCCTTCTTGAATGTAGTAATCTTCCACCACCAATTCGTTGTCATATTTAGTGTCTGATTGTACTAAAAACACAAAATACAAAATAAAAGCCATAAATAACCCAAAAGCAATTACAACAGCTGTCCCCCAATTTATTTTCATAATAATTTTATTTAAATTTATAATACAAAACTACAAATTATTAGTTGTAACAAAAAGACAATTTAAGAAAAAAAATAAAAATATTAAAGTTTTCAAACACGTAAAATTTATGGTTTTTAAATTTTTTATTCACATTTTAGTAGTATCTTTGCAAAAATTTTAATTAAAAATAAAAAAATGGCAAGTATTAAAAACTTTAAAAAAGAGATGAGCTATGTTTATGGAGAAATTGTAAATGCAGTTGTAATTTACGAAATGACCACAACAGGCAAACCAACCCCCGAATCTGACGCTTTGATAGAAGAAGTATATGCAGCATACGATAGTATGCTCGAAAAAACAAACGAAAAACCAGAAAATTTAAAAGCACATTTCAAAAATGTTCGTAAAGAATTTGAAGATTCTGCAAATGAATTAGTTACAAAAGTAAATGCTTTACAAGCATAAAAAGGTATTTTTTTAAAAAAATATTTGCAAAATAAAAATCTTACCGTATATTTGCACTCGAATTTAAGCCGATGTAGCTCAGCTGGCTAGAGCAGCTGATTTGTAATCAGCAGGTCGTGGGTTCGAGTCCCTCTATCGGCTCAAAAACCATCTCAAATTTGAGATGGTTTTTTTATTTTTAAAAACATTAATTTATTATATATACTTAAAAAAAAAATACTTATAAACAACTAATAACTTATGGAACTACCAAAATTTGTTTTAGCCGATAATACCGATTATGCAGATGATATTTTTATTATTCATTTAGAATTTCCTCGATTTATAATCAATTTAGCCAACGATGAAGTATCGTTTATAGAAGATATTGACGAAAGTGAAGAAGACGAACTAAACCAAGAAATGGAAAAACTCATCGTACAAGCAGGCGAGTTTTACGACCGAGAAATGAAACGATACGAAAATTTTGACTAAAGGAGACTTCTAAAAATTCATTTTTATTACAAAAAGTTCTTTTTAAAAATTAGTTCGTTAAAATTTAAAAACTATCCTCATCGTAACCACGGCTACGCCTGCCGTTTTTTTTAAATTTTGCCTTCTACTTCTTAAAAATTACAAATTTTCATTAGAAAATCAATTTTTAGAAGTCCCCCAAAGATTTTTTAAGCCCAGAATTTTCTTCAAAAATGACTTGATAAACGCCTAAGATTAATCAAAATTCTGTATTTTTGACAAAAATAATTTTAGTCATCAAAAAAGCACGAAAAATAATAGGTCGATTATTGCTTAGCATTTTTGTTTTGCTACTCATAGCAAGCATTTTGCTCGCCTTGCCTGTGATGCAAACCAAATTAGCTAACTACGCAACAGAAACCCTTAATAAAGATTTTGGAACCAATATTTCTGTTGAAAAAGTAGCAGTTTCACTTTTTGGAGGGGTCGATTTTAAAGGAGTTTTGGCTTTAGACCACCACAACGACACACTTTTTTATATCAACCAACTGAAAACAAATATTTTAGATGTCAAAGCATTGTATAACAAAGGTCATCCATATCTTGGAACGCTAAAAGCGGAAGGTTTAGATTGTAAAATTCGGAACTATAAAGGAGAAAAAGACACTAATTTAGACCATTTTATAGACGCTTTTGATGATGGAAAACCCTCGTCGGGTAGGTTTCGTTTAAAATCAAACCTTTTGGTAATTACCAAAGGTCGATTTCGGTATATAGATGACAATGAAGAAGATACAAGAATAGTTGATTTTAAAAATTTAGAGGCAACCCTCAAAAAATTTTTTATAAAAGGAGTCAATGTGTATGCAACTATCAAAAATTTATCGTTTTTAGACCATCGAAGTATTTTTGTAGAAAAACTTTCGGCTGATTTTGCATATACTAAACAATTTATAGAACTTAAAGAATTTTATTTGCAAACCCCTTTCTCAAACCTAAAAGGAGATGCTAAATTGAGTTATAATCGAAAAGATTTTATTAATTTTAATAACAAAGTTCTTTTTACGGTTAAATTACAGCCTTCTATCCTCTCTACAACCGATTTGAATGGATTTTACAACGAGTTTACACCTAATCAAAAACTTTATTTAAAAACCAATTTTGTAGGCGTTTTAAATAATTTTACCCTTAAAAACCTGCGGCTTATAGATGAAAATCAAACAGAAGTTGTGGGAAATTTAACCCTTAAAAATGCCTTTGGTAAAAATAATAAATCGTTTGTTTTAGGTGGAAATTTTGATAAATTATCAACCAATTATTTCAACCTAAAAAAACTAATGCCTAATATTTTGGGGGAAAATTTACCAGAAATTTTAGCTCGTTTAGGCGATATTGATTTGGCAGGAACGATGGAAGTTTCAAGACAATATCTAAAATCTGCAGCGTATGTTTTATCAGATTTGGGCGAAGCACAAACCGATTTACGAATAGAAAATTTAGAAAATATAGAATATGCAACGTATAAAGGAACTGTTGAATTCGAAAATTTTGATGTAGGAACGCTTGTAAACGATTCAAAATTACAACAAGCCTCCTTACGGCTAATTATTGATGGCAAGGGTTTCTCGCAAAAAGCTTTAAATACTACTTTGCAAGGGACTATTACTAATTTTTATTACAACGGATATAATTATCAAAATATTGAGGTAGATGGAACCATGAAAATGCCCTATTTTAAAGGAAGTATTAACAGTAACGACCCCAATGCCCAACTAACGTTTAAAGGGTTAATTGACCTTAGTAAACCTCAAAAAATTTATGATTTTTATACAGATGTGATTTTTGCCGATTTAAAAAAGCTAAAAATAAACACAAAAGACAGTATTTCAACGTTTAAAGGTGAGTTTGTGCTCAATGCCATTGGAACAAATTTTGACGATTTAAAAGGTGAATTGTATGTGAATAAAGCAGTTTATAAAAACACTTTAGAAACCTATTCGTTTCAAAATTTTATGCTTTCCTCTGCTTTTGATGAACATAAAGTGCGAACGATAAGCCTTAATTCACCCGATATTATCAACGGAAAAGTGGTGGGTAATTTTAAAATTAACCAAGTAGATGAAATTGTGGAAAATGCTTTGGGAAGTTTGTATACCAATTATTCGCCTAACAAATTGTTACCCAAGCAGTTTTTAGATTTTGATTTGACGATTCATAATAAAATTGTTGAAATTTTTTATCCCGAAATTACCATCGGAAAAAACACCCATATAAAAGGAAAAATAAATGCAGATGAAGGTAAGTTTAAGTTAGATTTTTCGGCAAATGCAATGAAAGTTTTTGATAATTATTTTCATAACATAAAATTAGATATAGACAACAAAAATCCACTTTTTAATGCCTATATTGAAATGGATAGTTTAAGAACAAATAATTATAAACTATCGGAAATTAGCCTGATAAATATTACCGAAAAAGATACACTTTTTTTTAGAACGGAAGCCAAAGGAGGCGAAAATGCAGAAGATTTTTATAACCTAAACCTCTATCATACCATTGATAAAGATAAAAAATCAATTGTAGGAATCAAAAAATCTGAATTAAATTTTAAAAATTCACTTTGGTATTTAAATGAAAAAGATAATATTGAAAATAAATTAATTTTTAATCAAAAAATTGATGATTTTACTATCGAAAATGTAATTTTATCACACAATCAACAAAAAATTACACTCAACGGCTACAACAAAGGCAAAACATACAAAGATATTCAATTGAGTTTTAAAGATGTTGATTTACATAAGATTAGCCCTAGAATAGATAGTTTACGGTTGGCAGGCAATCTTAACGGAATTATTGATATAAAGCAACAAAACTCTCTTTTTCAGCCAACATCGCTACTAAAAGTTGATAATTTTGCCATTAATTCGTTTGTTTTAGGCGATTTAGATTTAGAAATTTCGGGCGATGAAAACCTAAGAAAATTTAATATTTTAACAACCCTATCCGAAGGTTTTCAGAGAGCTTTAAAAGGCTTCGGAACGATTGAACTTACGGATGATGAACCTTTGGTATCGTTAGATGTTAGCTTGCAAGAACTAGATATTTCGCCTTTTGGACCCTTGTTAGCCAATGTTTTTAGCAATATGCGTGGTTTTGTAAGTGGCACTACGAAAGTTGTTGGGAAAATTTCGGATCCCAACTTATATGGAACCATAAACCTCAAAAATGCAGGTTTACAAGTGCCCTATCTAAACGTTGATTATGACTTTGATTCAAATTTTTCGGTTGATATAAACGGAAAATCTTTTATTTTTAATCCAATAACCCTCACCGATACAAAATTTAAAACCCAAGGAGTCTTAAACGGAACGATTAAGCATAAAAAATTTCAATCGTGGGATATTGATTTTAAAATAAAATCTAATAAAATATTAGGGCTAAACACACAAGACTCTGAAGATGCACTGTATTATGGAACCGCATTTTTAGACGGTCATGCTCATGTTTTTGGAAATACAGATGCCTTAAACATCAATATAGAAGGCTCATCTGAAGCAGGAACCAAAATAAAAATACCAATTGCCGATACAGAATCTATCAACGAAAGTAATTTTATACAATTTACGACACCAGAAGAAAAATATACTACCATCAAAAACAAAAAAAACGAAATCATAAACGGCATTACATTAGATTTGAATTTTGATATTAACCGAAATGCTGAAATTGAAGTAATCTTAAACAGAGATTCTGGACATTCTATGAAAGGTGTAGGAGCTGGAAGTATCCGTATGCAAATCAATACGTTAGGTAATTTTAATATATGGGGTGACTTTCAGGTATATCAAGGGGTTTATAATTTTGCATTATATGGTTTAGTAAATAAAAAATTTGAAGTAAAAAAATTCGGAACAATCCGATGGGATGGAGACCCATACAAAGCAATTTTAGACATTCAGGCGGTGTATAAAACCGAAGCAAACCCATCATTGTTGCTAGAAAGTGCCTCGTTTAACAAAAAAATACCAACCGAAGTGGTAATTTCTTTAAACGGAGATTTGATGACCCCTGAACCCAATTATCAAATCAATTTTCCAACGGTTAGTTCGGTATTGAAATCTGAAATAGAATATAAATTGATAGACAAAGAAGCACGTGAAAAACAAGCTATTATGCTATTGGCAACAGGTAGTTTTTTAAGTCCTGAAGGTTTGGAAAATGGAGCTTTGTATAGTACTCTTTTTGAACGAGCAAGCACCTTGTTTGACGATGTTTTTTCAAATGAAAAAAGCAAAGTAAAATTTGGTATAAACTATAGTTTTGGCGACCGAATTTATGACCAAGCCAATAAAGTAGGACTTAATTTTAGAACCCAACTTAACGATAGAATTACCATAAACGGTAGGGTAGGGGTGCCTGTGGGCAACACAACTAATGCAACCAACCAAAATGTAGTGGGCAATGTAGAGGCAACGTATCGTATCAACGAAGACGGAACGTTTAACGTTCGGATGTTTAACCGAGAAAACGACATCAATTATATAGCTGAAAATATTGGTTATACACAAGGATTAGGCTTAACATATAGTGTTGATTTTGATAACTTTAGAGATCTTTGGCAAAAAATTTTCAACCCCAGAAAACCCGAAGAAGAGGTGGAGGAAACGGATAAAAATAAAGATAAAAAGAAATAAGTATTTTTATGAAACCAAAAATATTACACCTTGATACCAATCATCCGTTATTGATAGAAATACTTGAAAAAAATGGATTTATAAACGAAACCGATTTTGTATCAAGCAAAGAAATAATCGAACAGAAAATTCATCTTTATAACGGAATTGTTATTAGAAGTAGGTTTGAAATTGATCAAAAGTTTCTGGATAAAGCAGTAAACTTGCAATTTATAGCTCGGGTGGGAGCAGGTTTAGAAAGTATTGATTGTGAGTATGCTACTTCCAAAAATATACATTTAATTGCTGCACCCGAAGGCAATCGGAATGCTGTAGGAGAGCACGCTTTAGGTATGTTGCTTTCGCTTTTCAACAAATTAAACCAAGCCAATACAGCCGTTAAAAATGGTTTATGGCAGCGAGAGGTAAACAGAGGCTATGAATTGGAAGGGAAAACCGTAGGTATTATTGGCTATGGAAACATGGGTAAAACTTTTGCAAAAAAACTCAAAGGTTTTGATTGCAAGGTTATTTTTTATGATATTTTGCCCAATTTGTCCGATGAAAATGCTATACAAGTTTCGCTGGAATACCTTCAAAAAGAGGCAGATGTATTGAGTTTACACACACCTTTAACAACTAAAACTTTTCAAATGGTTAATCAAAATTTTATAAATGCTTTTGCCAAACCCTTTTGGCTTATCAATACCGCACGAGGTAAAAATGTAGATACAATTGCTCTGGTTGAGGCTCTAAAAATAGATAAAATTTTAGGTGCAGGATTAGATGTTTTAGAATACGAAAGCACCTCGTTTGAAAATATATTTTCTGACAAAAATTTAACCTCAGAATTTAAATATTTATTGGAAGCAGAAAATGTATTGCTAACCCCCCATATTGCTGGTTGGACGTTTGAAAGTCACCAAAAATTAGCCCAAACAATTGCCCAAAAAATTATTGATTTTTATGATAAATAAACTACTAAAATTTTGCGATTAATAGAATTATAAAAGCCTCCTTAAAATTATAACAAGAATATGGGGACTTCTAAAAAATTATTTTTATAAAAAAAAAGTTCTTTTTAAATTTTGCCTTCTACTTCTTAAAAATTACAAGTTTTCATTAGAAAACCAATTTTTAAAAATCTCCATATATAATATAAAATAATCATTTAAAACATATTCATTATCAAATAATTATAAAAATATACGTATTAAATTTTCTAAAAATGTCTGTCGAAGTAAAAAACATAACCAAATATTATGGCTCTCAAAAAGCCTTAGACAATATTTCATTTACTGTTAAAAAAGGAGAAATTGTTGGGTTTTTAGGTCCAAACGGAGCAGGAAAATCAACCCTGATGAAAATTTTAACAACCTATATACAACCCTCTGAAGGAGAGGCTTTTGTAAATAATTTTAATATAAAAACAGAAGCTCTAAACGTCCAGAAAAGTGTAGGTTATTTGCCCGAACATAATCCGGTATATTTAGAAATGTATGTAAAAGAGTATTTAGAATTTAATGCTTCTATCTATAAAATCGCTGCTAAAAAAACAACCATCGAAGCGGTAATTCAAAAAACAGGTTTAACAACAGAACAGCACAAAAAAATATATCAACTATCAAAAGGATATAGACAACGAGTAGGCTTGGCAGCTACTCTTTTGCACAACCCAGAGGTATTAATTTTAGACGAACCCACCACAGGTTTAGACCCCAACCAATTAGCTGAAATCCGAAATTTAATTAAAAATTTAGGAAAAGATAAAACTATTTTTTTATCAACCCATATAATGCAAGAAGTAGAGGCTATTTGCAACCGAGTGATTATTATAAACAAAGGGAAAATAGTAGCTGATAATTCGCTTACAGATATTCAGAATAATCATCATCAAGTGTTAGAAGTTGAGTTTGATATCCGGATAGAGGCACAATTGTTGCAAAAACTTACACATATAAGCAAAGTTGAAAATATACATGATAATTTATGGGAACTAACTTTTGATACAACGGTAGATCAACGACCACAAGTATTTGACTTTGCTCAAGCTAACGGACTAAAAATGCTACAACTAATACATAAAAACAAAAATTTAGAGGCTATTTTTAGAGAAATTACGGTTTAAAAAAACTTTGAGGCTTCAATAAAACTTGTTTTATTGCAAAAAGTTTTTTAAAAAAAATTTTGCCTTCTACTGATTAGAAATTACAAATTACTGATTACAAATTTTCATTACAAAATCAGCTTTTGAAGTATCCTATAAATAAAAATGTTTTAACAATAAAAAAGCCTCCGATTATTTAGGAGGCTTTTTACTAATAAAATAAACTATTTCTTAGAATAAGAATTTAAACCCAAATGATAATGGGCTTACAGCATTGTTGTTACTTCCAAATAACATTGAATTATATTCTCTATCAACAGAAGCAACGTGTGCTAATGAAAAATCAGTTACTTTTATATCTCCAGCAGTTCCAGGGTAGTTTTTAATAGTTGTAAATGATAAATTAGCTAAGTTATATGAAAACTCAACTGTAAACCATTTATTAACAACATAATCAAAACCTCCAGACATCGTAGCTCCAAATTGAGAAACATCAACATCTTTTAATGCAGTGGTGTTAAATTCGCTAGTTCCTGTGATAATTGGAGTAGCTAATTGTCCGAAGAAAAATAAACCTCCATTAACATTCCAATACTTTCTAACTAAAGGCTGAACTACAAATAATTTAGATTCTAAATTAACACCGTTTGCAACTACATTTTTGGTATCAACGTTAATCATACCAATTGCAGCACCCACAGTAACTGAAGGGCTAACAAAAACTCCTGCTAAAGGCAAAATAGTAGTATTTGTAGATTCTGCATTTTTGATTTCAGTTTTTTGCATACCTACTTGACAAGAAGCCCACCAAGTTCCTTTTAAACCATCTTGTGCATTAGCAACTGTAAAAGAAGCTAAAGCGATAACTGATAATAATACTTTTTTCATGTTTATTTATTTTTTAAAGTTTAATAATGCAAAAATAATGCGAAAATATAAATCATAGAACTGATATTTATCATATTTTTTAAAAAAAATTAATATTAATGCTAATGCTAAAAATTGATTTTGTAGGCTAATAATTACCTAATAATTAAAGAATTACTATTTTTTAGACTATATTGCTTTTTTTTAAATTATTTTTAGAAGCCCCCCTTAAATTATTTCAGGTCTAATATTTGTATATCTATAAATTATTATTACCTTTGCATCCAATTTTAAAAAATAAATTATTATGAATCATTATGAAACTGTTTTCATCTTGAATCCCGTTTTATCTGACCAACAGGTAAAGGAAACAGTAAGCAAATTTGAAGATTTTCTTACTTCAAAAGGGGCTGAGATGGTATCCAAAGAAGATTGGGGCTTAAAAAAATTAGCTTACGAGATTCAAAACAAAAAAAGTGGTTTTTATCACTTATTAGAATTCAAAGTAGCTGGTGAAGTAATTTTACCATTTGAAACTGAATTTAGACGAGACGAACGTGTAATGCGTTTTATAACAGTGGCTTTAGACAAGCATGCTGTAGCCTGGGCAGAACGTAGAAGAGCAAAATTAAATTCTAAAACAAACTAAAACATGGCAACATTAGAGCAATCTGCAAAAGGAAAAAAAGAAGGAGATGTAAGATACCTTACTCCTTTAAACATTGATACCAACAAGCAAAAAAAATACTGCCGTTTTAAAAAATCAGGTATTAAATACATTGATTATAAAGATGCTGATTTTTTATTGAAATTTGTGAATGAACAAGGTAAAATTTTACCTCGAAGATTAACTGGAACTTCTTTGAAATTCCAAAGAAAAGTATCAGTAGCTGTAAAAAGAGCTCGTCATTTAGCACTAATGCCTTATGTGGCTGATTTATTAAAATAAAAAGAAGGCAAACTATGGAAATTATACTTAAAAAAGACGTTCAAAACTTAGGTTTTAAAGACGATGTATTAACAGTAAAAAACGGTTATGGTCGTAATTATTTAATCCCACAAGGGTTTGCAAGTTTAGCAACTCCTTCAGCTTTAAAAGTTTTAGCTGAAAATTTAAAACAAAAAGCTCATAAAGAACAAAAATTAGTAAACGATGCTAAACAATTAGCAGAAGCTCTTAAAGCATTAGATATTAAAATTGTATCAAAAGCAGGTGGAGATAAGCTATTTGGTTCAGTAACAAATGCTAATATTGCTGAAATTTTAGAGCAAAATGGTCATGTTATTGACCGTAAATTTATTACCAGTGGCATTGTAAAAAGAATAGGTAAATATTCAGCAACTGTTCGGCTGCACAGAGAAGTCGTAATTGAATTACCTTACGAAATTGTAGCTGAAAAAGAATAGAAAGTTTAAAGGTTATTAATACGAAAAAGCGTTTTGAATTAGTTTTCAAGACGCTTTTTTTAGGGGACTTCTAAAAATTCATTTTTAAAAATCCTCTTATGTATTTTATTCGTTTTATTGTTTATTTTTTTTGCATAACTTTGTAATAAGCAGCTCTGCTAAGAGGCTCATATTCATTATGTTCGCCTAATAATACCAAGGCATCATTTTGTGCTGTTCGATGACTATAATGGGCTAAATTTCCCGTTCGGGTGCACACAGCATGCACCTTAGTAACGTACTCGGCAGTTGCCATCAGGGCAGGCATAGGTCCAAACGGATTACCTTTAAAATCCATATCTAAACCAGCCACAATAACCCGGATTCCTTTGTTTGCTAAATCGTTACAAACTTTTACAATTTCTTGATCAAAAAATTGTGCTTCATCTATCCCTACCACATCACAATCATCAGCTAATAAAGGGATATTTGCAGCTGCAGGTACTGGAGTAGAACGTATTTCGTTAGCATCATGCGAAACCACTTTTTCATTGTCATAACGCGTATCAATGGTGGGTTTAAAAATTTCTACTTTTTGTTTGGCAAATTGAGCACGCTTTAAGCGTCTGATAAGTTCTTCTGTTTTTCCCGAAAACATGGAGCCGCAAATAACCTCTATCCATCCAAATTGTTCTTGTTGATTTACTGTATTTTCGAGAAACATACTTTAATTTTTTTAATTTATATTTAACTTTTAATTATATTTGTATAAAAAAAACAAAAGTATTAAATTTCATATTTTAATTCTGAAAAATTTATCAACAATTATGAAAAAAAAAATAGAAGCCGATTTAATTAGCTTAGCACATAGGGTTTTACGATTAAAAGGTAAAGAAGATATTAATAAAATGTATGTTGAAGCTCAAAAATTATATGAAAAAATTGCTATTTTAAAATTTGTTGAAGATAATTTTGAAACTACTAAACCAACCCTTTCAATGCCCGAAATTGAAGAATTAATTGATATTTTTGAGACAAATACTAATGAAAAAAATATTAATATTCAATTAGAGCAGCCAAATACAAATGAGCCTACTATTATTCCAGATTTAACAGAAAATATAGAATTACAAATTTCTAAAGAGCAAACTTCTGATATACTTTTTTTTGATATTGACGAAAGCGATTTTGATAATACAAATTCCCCTATAATTGAAGAAAAAATAGAATTAAAAACTGAAATTCAAATTGAACAAAAGATAATTACAGAAACTAAAGAAACTCCAAAACCACAACAAATAACATTAGAAGATTTACTAAAACCAGAATATAGAGAAACTGAATTTGTTAGAAAAATAGATATAAATGATAGTTTTTCAACACAAAAACTGTCGTTAAATGATAAGCTAAATCAATCAATAACTTTAGGATTAAATGATAGAATTGCTTTTGAAAAACAACTTTTTAGTGGTAATGCAAGTGATTTAAACCGAGTGATTTCGCAAATTAATACCTTTGATAGCTTTGAAGAGGCTAAAAATTTTATAGAAAATATGATAAAACCTGATTATAATTTTTGGAAAGATAAAGAACTCTATGAACAACGTTTTTACGAAATTATTGCTAAAAAATTCAATTAGTACTTATTGATTATGAAAAATTTATTATTAATTTTAAGTTTACTTTTTACTTTTTGTTTATATGCACAAACAGATAAATCTGCCTTTGAAATTTTAGTAGAAAACGAAATGAAAAATGCTGCTAAACTGCAAATGGTGCAAGTAAATCCTAATACTTTGAATTACGATGTGCAACATCATGAACTAAAACTAACCGTTGATCCTGCAATAGAATTTGTTTCGGGCGAAGTTACCACAACTTACAAAGCCTTATCAGATATGACTACAATTGTTTTTGATTTTGCAAATGAGCTAACAGCATCTTCGGTAACACAAAATGGTAATCCGCTTACTTTTTTAGAAAACTCAAACAACGAACTTATCATTACTTTGCCAAGCACTCAAACTTCCGGAGTTACTGCCTCTGTAAAAGTTATATATTCTGGGACACCTCCAGCAAACGGTTTCGATGCTTTTGCGACACTCGAACACAACGGAACACCTGTTATGTGGACACTTTCGGAGCCTTTTGGAGCAAGAGATTGGTGGCCATGCAAGCAAGATTTGAATGACAAAATTAGTAGTATTGATATATATATAACAGCACCTTCTCAATATACCGTTGCATCAAACGGCTTAGAACAATCACAAACAATAAGCGGAATACAAAAAACAACACATTTCCATCATGGGTATCCTATTCCTGCATATTTAGTAGCTTTTGCAGTTACAAATTATACAGTTTATACACAACAAGCAGGCACTGCACCTAATGATTTTCCAATTGTAAATTATTTTTATCCCGAAACTGCCACTCAAAATCAAGCAAGTGTTGCAGTAACGCTTCCTATTATGAACTTTTATGAACAAACCTTTGAACCTTATCCTTTTCATACTGAAAAATATGGACACGCTCAATTCGGTTGGGGTGGAGGTATGGAGCATACAACGGTTTCGTTTATGGGTGGTTTTAGTAGAGGTTTAATTGCACATGAACTTGCCCATCAATGGTTTGGAAATAAAATTACCTGTGGAAGTTGGAAAGATATTTGGCTCAACGAAGGTTTTGCAACCTATTTAGCTTCTATGATTATTGAACATTTAGATGGAGAAACGGCTTTTATAAACGATAAAAATTCAATGATAAATTCTATAATTTCTTCACCTAATGGAGCTGTTTATTTAACAGATTCAGAAGCAACAAATCCTAATAGAATTTTTAATAGCCGTTTATCATATAATAAAGGTGCAATGGTTTTAGAAATGCTTCGCTGGAAAATGGGTCATACTGCCTTTGTTCAAGCAATTAGAAACTATTTAGCGGATACTAATTTAGCATATAAATATGCTATTACTACCGATTTAAAAGCACATTTAGAAAGTGTATATGGGCAATCTTTAACCGAATTTTTTAACGATTGGGTATATAACCAAGGATACCCGAGTTATAATATCACCTATCAAAATTGGGGAGCGGGGCAAGTAAAAATTATTGTAAATCAAACACAATCACATAGCAGTGTAACTTTTTTTGAAATGCCACTTGAAATTCGCTTAAACGGAAGTAGCACCTTTCAAAATGTTCGGTTAGAAAACACTCAAAATGGACAAGAATTCATTATAGACGTCCCTTTTGAGGTAACTTCAGCGGTTTTTGACCCCAAAAAACATATCATCTCAAAAAACAACACCATTAGTTTAGGCACCGAAACATTTACAGCCAATCAAACCATTCGTTTATACCCAAATCCTGCTACTTCGAGTATAAAATTGCAACTTCCAATTGATTATAAATTGCAAAATCTTACCGTTTTTAATACACTTGGGCAACGCATTTTTGAAACTTCAAGCCCTGAATTTTCGGTAGAACAATTGCCTTTAGGCATCCATATTTTAAAAATTGAAACATCAAAAGGTATATTTTTTAAAAATTTTATAAAAGAATAAATTTGGCTTAAAACATCTTATCTATTTTATCAACTATCCCCAAAAATAGTTTGGTAGTGATGCTATACAATTTTTTTTGAATAATTTTTTTCTAAAAATTTACACACTTTTTAAAACACTGCCAAAAAGAATTAACCAAAGTTTTACTAAAGCCCCAAAAAAATAACCAAAAAACATATCTTTGCAAAAAAATATTTTAAAAATTTTTATGGAAAAGACACTAGATGAGGCAATACAAGGTCAGGCTTTACATATTGATAAATTAACTGCCAAAAATTCTAAAAAATTATATATAGAAAGTTATGGTTGTGCTATGAATTTTTCGGATAGCGAAATTGTAGCTTCTATTTTAGCAGAACAAAATTATACCACGACTCAACAACTTGAAGAGGCTGATTTAGTGCTTATAAATACGTGCTCTATCCGAGACAAAGCCGAACAAACGGTTCGAAAACGATTAGAAAATTTTAATGCCATAAAAAAAATAAACCTAAATATGAAAGTGGGAGTTTTGGGCTGTATGGCAGAGCGGCTAAAAGAAAAATTTTTAGAAGAAGAAAAAATAGTTGATTTGGTCGTAGGACCCGATGCTTACAAAGATATTCCAAATTTATTAGCAGAAGTTGAGCAAGGAAGAGATGCAATAAATGTAATACTATCTAAAGAAGAAACTTATGGAGATGTTTCGCCCGTTCGGATAGATAGTAACGGAGTTACTGCCTTTGTATCAATCACAAGAGGATGCGATAATATGTGCACTTTTTGTGTAGTTCCTTTCACAAGAGGTAGAGAACGAAGCAGAGACCCACAAAGTATTTTAAACGAAATAAACGATTTATATCTTAAAAATTTTAAAGAAGTTACACTTTTAGGGCAAAATGTAGATAGTTATTTATGGTATGGAGGAGGGCTAAAAAAAGATTATGATAAAGCAACCGAAATACAAAAAGCAACAGCTGTAGATTTTGCTCAACTTTTAGAACTGTGTGCTGTGCAATTCCCTAAAATGCGTTTCCGATTTTCAACTTCAAACCCACAAGATATGCACGAAGAAGTATTGCATATTATTGCAAAATATCCAAACGTTTGTAACTATATACATTTACCTGTGCAATCGGGTAGCACCCGTATTTTACAAAAAATGAACAGACAGCATACACGAGAAGAATATATTCAACTTATAGATAAAATAAGAGAAATAATCCCCGATTGTAGTATTTCACACGATATAATTACAGGTTTCCCTACCGAAACCGAAGAAGACCATCAAGATACGTTAAGCCTCATGCAATATGCTAAATATGATTTTGGTTATATGTTTGCCTATTCTGAACGTCCCGGAACTTTAGCTGCCCGAAAATTACCAGACGATATACCAGAAGAAATTAAAAAAAGACGATTACAAGAAATTGTAGATTTACAACAAAAGCTAAGTTTAGAACGAACCCAACGCTTTGTAGGGCAAACCGTTGAGGTTTTAATAGAAAAAGAATCTAAAAAATCATCAGCACATTGGGCGGGTAGAAATTCACAAAACACTATGGTAGTTTTCCCAAAAGAGAATTATAAAATAGGCGATTTTGTAAATATAAAAATTGAAAGTTGCACCTCTGCAACACTTATTGGTAAGGCTATAAACTAAACGGATTAAAAAATATTTATGCCAAAAAAAATACTAATTACATTATTTTTAATTATAAACTTTAGCAATCTTTTTTCACAAAATTTTGATATAAATTTATTAAAAGATATAAATTTAAACAGAAACAAAAATTTTGATGCATCATTAGATTTTTTTTCAGATACTACACGTCCTGTGAGTGTAGCTACTCCTATTGTTATTTACGTTATTGGCTATTTTTCGGAAGATAAAACCTTAAAAGATAAAGCACTTTTTTTTGCAGAAACTTCGCTCATCTCGGCTGGTTTAACCTATGCTTTAAAATATTCAATTAAAAAAGAACGTCCTTACAAAACCTATCCTTTTATTGAAAAAGCAACCGATGGAGGCAGTCCTTCGTTTCCGTCTGGGCACACCTCAGAGGCTTTTGCAACAGCCACTTCAGTTTGTATTGTTTCCAAAAAATGGTATGTGATAGTGCCCGCTTCTATTTGGGCAATTAGTATTGCCTATTCTCGGATGCACTTAGGAGTTCATTACCCAAGCGATGTTTTGGCTGGGGCTATTTTAGGAAGTAGTTCGGCTTATTTTTCTTATAAATTAAATAAGTGGCTCAATAAAAAAACGAGCAAAAAATAATCATCAAAGATAAAAACATTAAACCCAAACTAAGTTTTTAGCGAACTTCTAAAAATTTAAAAACGTAAAGATCTTTGTCTTTTTGCTTCAAATATTAAAATAGCAGCAGCCACCGAAACGTTCATAGAATCTATAGCACCTTCCATCGGGATATTGATGTTTTTAGTAGTTGCATTTCTGAGGGTTTCTGTGAGCCCAGTTGCTTCTGTTCCTACCACAAGAGCTGTGGGTTGGGTATAATTTTCGTGATAATAAATAGCCGAATCTTGCAGTGTTGCTCCATAAATATTAATATTTTTGTATTTAAGAAATTCAATACATTTTTTAGTGCTTGAAGTGGCTATTTGAGTGGTAAAAATGCACCCTAAACTTGCTCGGATAACATTAGGGTTAAACAAATCTGTTTTTGGATTAGTGATGATAATTGCATCTATCTGTGCCGCATCGGCCGTGCGGAGTAGAGCACCAATATTACCAGGTTTTTCGGGCGATTCGGCAATTAATATTAAAGGGTTTTTAGAAAGTTTAAGAGCTTCAATTTCAAAAGTTTTAGTTTCGATTATTGCAATAACCCCTTCACTCGATTCTCGATAGGCAATTTTTTGATACACTTCTTTGCTCACAGAAATTAACGTATCAATTTGAGAAATATCAAAAATGGTTTGTAGCATCTCAAAATCTATAATTTCTATGCAAAAAAGCAATGTTTTTAAACAAAAACCACCTTGCTGTGCTAATGTTATCTCCCGAACTCCTTCCACACAAAACAAGCCCATTTTGGCACGTGTTTTTGCCTTATGTTGTAGTTGTATAATGTCTTTAACTAATTGATTTTGAATACTTGAAATATGTTTGGGCATCGTGTAAAGATTAAAAGATAGGTTATGATGTATATGCTTTAACTTTTGAAACTAATTTTATTGTTTCAACGGCTTCTTTTACCTCGTGAACGCGTAAAATATTAGCCCCTTTTTGTAGGGCAATAGTATGCAAAACAGTGGTTCCGTTGAGAGCTTCGGCTGGGGATATTTGTAATGTTTTATAAATCATAGATTTTCGAGAAACCCCAACCAATAGAGGCACTTGTAGGGTTTTAAACAAGTCTAATTTGTGTAAAAGTTCAAAATTTTGTTCGGTTGTTTTGGCAAATCCAAACCCTACATCTACAATACAATCGTTGATGCCTAACGAACGGGCTTCTTGTAATTTTTCTGAAAAATAAAACAAAATATCCTTCACTAAATCATCATAACTGGTTTGTTGCATCATGGTTTGAGGCGTGCCTTTGGTGTGCATCATACAATACGGAACGTTATATTGGGCAACGGTTTCAAGCATTTTATTGTCTAAATTTCCTGCCGAAATATCGTTTACCAAAGCAACTCCTACATCTAAACATTGCTTGGCAACTTCACTCCGAAAGCTATCAATGCTTAAAATTGCCTCTGGAAAATGCTTTAAAATAACTTTTATAACAGGTAAAACTCTGTTTAATTCTTCTATTTCGGATACAAATTCAGCATTGGGTTTAGATGAATAACCTCCCACATCAATAAAAGTAGCACCTTCGAGCAACATTTTTTCAACCTGATTTAAAATTAAATTTTCGGTAGTATATTTTCCTCCATCATAAAACGAATTAGGTGTTAGATTTAAAATCCCCATTACTTTTGGAGTGCTTGTATCGATGAGTTTGCCGTTGCAATTAAGTGTCATACTATTTTGTGTATAAAAAAGCAAAATTCGGTAAAAAACTGTATTTTTGCGATAATAATTTTTAAAATTTATGAAATTATGAAATATTTTATACAAATTATCCGAAGTATTGTAGGAATCTGGTTTATTTTTTCGGGCTTAGTGAAGCTAAACGACCCTATGGGCTTTTCGTTTAAACTAGAAGAATATTTTAGTGCAGATGTGCTAAACCTTCCGTTTTTTATGCCTTTTGCTTTAATTATTGCCTTAATCGTAGTAATTGTAGAGGTTATGTTAGGCTTATTTTTGTTACTTGGTTTTAAACGAAATATAACGCTTTGGAGTCTGTTATTTTTAACTATTTTCTTTACATTCTTAACGTTTTATTCAGCTTATTTTAACAAAGTTACGGATTGTGGTTGCTTTGGAGATGCTATTAAATTTACCCCTTGGGAGTCGTTTAGTAAAGATGTTTTGTTGCTGTTTTTTATATTGTTTTTGTTTGTTGGCAAACGTTTTATAACACCTTTGTTTACGTCTATTGCTCAATATACATTGATTGTTTTTACATTTGTAGGATGTTTGTTTTTAGGATATTATGTTCTTAATCATTTGCCTGTGGTTGATTTTAGGGCTTATAAAGTAGGCACAAATATCCAAAAAGGGATGGAAATACCTGTTGGAGCAGCTAAAAGCGAATATGAAATGATTTTTATTTATAACGTAAACGGAAAAGATACTGAATTTACCGAAGCCGATGTGATGGCAAATAAAATTCCTGCCAATGCTACCTTTGTAGACAGAAAAGATAAATTATTAAAGCAAGGATATATCCCACCCATTCACGATTTTTCGATGGAACTCAACGGTACAGATTATAAAGATAAGCTGTTAGAAGCACCAAAATTGATGATGATCGTATCTTACGATATGCAAAAAGCCAATCCAGAAGGCTTGAAAAAACTAAACAAATTGTTTCAAAAAGGCAGTAGTTTAGGCTATAAAGTAATAGGTATGAGTGCAACCGACCCTTTACTTATTGAAAAATTTAAACAAAAATTTAAAATTCCGTTTGAATTTTATTTTTGCGATGGAACAACCCTAAAAACTATTGAACGAGCCAACCCAAGCATTGTTTTTCTTGAAAAAGGAACTATTACCAAAAAAATGCATTGGAATGATGCGTTTGAATTTTAATAAAATGGAACTTCTAAAAGTATCCCTAAAAAAGTATTTTTTTAAATTACATATTTTATAGCCATGATCGAAAAAAATATAAATCAAGATGATATCCGAATTCAAGAAAAATTAAAACAAAAAACTTGGAACGAAATACGAAGTAACGATTCGTGGGCAATTTTTAAAATAATGAGCGAATTTGTAAACGGATACGAAACCTTAGGACGCATTGGTCCTTGTGTTTCCATTTTTGGATCGGCTCGTACCAAGCCTGAAGATTCTAATTATTTACTTGCCGAAAAAATTGCCTATAAAATTAGTAAAGCAGGCTATGGAGTTATCACAGGTGGTGGTCCAGGGATTATGGAAGCAGGCAACAAAGGAGCACATTTAGGAGGAGGAACATCCGTAGGGCTTAATATCGAATTGCCTTTTGAACAACATTTTAACCCTTATATAGATGCTGATAAAAACCTACAATTCGATTATTTTTTTGTAAGAAAAGTAATGTTTGTTAAGTATTCACAAGGGTTTGTGGTAATGCCTGGTGGCTTCGGAACACTAGACGAACTCTTTGAAGCAATTACACTTATTCAAACCAAAAAAGTAGCTAAATTTCCAGTAATTTTAGTTGGTAAATACTTTTGGAGTGGCTTAATTGATTGGATTAAAACAGTGCTTATTGAAAAGTACCAAACGGTAAGCCCAGACGATTTAAACCTCATAAAAATTGTTGATAACGAAGATGAAGTACTCGAAGTACTTGATAATTTCTATAAAAAATATAATTTAAGTCCAAATTTTTAAAAAGAATTTTTTCTAATAAAAATGAAAAAAACAATCCAAATATTAGTGTATTTATGTGTATCTATATGCTTTTCACAAGGCACTATAAACACAATGTTTTATAACTTATTTCGGTTTCCAAGTTCCAGCCCTGCTAATCGTGTGCTGATTTTGAAAAACATTTTAGACACCTATAATCCAGATTTGTTTATGGTTTGCGAACTCGAAACTAGTGCAGGTGCCAATTTAATTTTAAACCAAGCCCTGTTGCCAAGCAATCCAAATTTTGCAATGGCAACTTTTTATACAAATACCTCATCAACAACAGATTACATTCAACAATTAGTGTTTTTTAACACTCAAAAACTAACCTTGCAAAGCCAAGAAATTCTTCAAACAGGGCTTCGAGACATCAATCATTATATTTTTAAACTAAATACGATGGAGGCAAGCACAAATCCGTTGTTTGTAGATGTTTTTGTAGCCCATTTAAAATCAAGCACAGGCACGGCAAATCAGCAATATAGATTGAGTATGGTCAATGTTTTTACAAATGCTTTAAACAATATTCCAAGCAATCACTATGTGCTTTTTGCAGGCGATTTTAATTTTTATAGCGCAACCGAACCTGGTTATCAAGAAATTCTAGACCCTACGAATGCTATTGTGATGAAAGACCCTATCAACAGCCCTGGAAGTTGGAACAATAGCACTTTTGCCCCTATCCATACTCAATGCACCCGTATTTCAAATGCAAGTTTTGGAACAGGTATAAATGCAGGTGGTTCGGGGGGGATGGACGATCGTTTTGATTTTATTATGATGTCGGAAAATTTTTTTAATACAGAAAATTTATCATACGTTGCAAATTCATATAAGGCTTATGGAAATAATGCTAATTGTTATAACAACGACATTAACAGCACCTCTTGCACAGGCACGTATAGCCAGAGTTTACGAGAAAATTTGTATTGGATGAGTGATCATATACCCGTAGTGATGCAAATGCAAACCAACCAAACTTTTTTAGAGACACCAGAATTTTATAAACCTCAAACCTTTTATTTAGAAAACACGTTGGTTACGGATTTTTTAAATCTTAAAAACAATCAATCTGAAAAAGCTACTTATCAGATTTATAATTCGTTAGGACAACTAATAAACGAAGGAAGTATTCAGCAAAATACACAAACAATTAATGTTGTTGCCTTTGCAAAAGGTTTGTATTTTTTAACCATCAATAATAAGTATACTTTTAAATTTATAAAACAATAATAAAACCAATGATACCCTTAGAATACATTCCAAGAACCATTGTTTATAAAGATTGGGCAACTATTATTTTTATCATAACTTTTTCGATAATTACTATCAATAAATTGCTTTTTGATGTTCGTTTTGCCGATTTTATTCGCTTAGGCATTTCGGATAGGTATTTAAAAGTGTATGTAGAGGAAGTTTCAAAAAGCCCGTTTATCATTTCGATGTTTTTGGTAATGCTGGTTTCGTTTAGTTTTTTTGTGCAACTTATTTTAACCTATTATAACATAATAATTTTGACCGATTTTATTGTTTTTATACGAATTTTCACAGCTCTTTTTGTGTTTATTTTAGCTAAATATTTCATCGAAAAAATTGTGGCAATAACCTTTGAAATAGAACCTATTATAGACGAAATTAACTTTGCAAAGCTCAATTATAGAGCTTATTTTGGTTTGCTTATTTTGCCGTTTGTTTTTGTGAGTTTTTATAACGATTGGGTAAATAAATATATTATTTTTGGAAGCATATCTATCATTTTGATTTTAAATATACTAGTCTATTTTTCTTCTATTCGTAAATATCAAAATTTATTTTTTAGTAAATTTTTTTATTTTATTTTATATCTTTGCACTCTTGAAATAGCACCTTACTACTTTTTGTATGTTTGGCTTATAAAGTAAAGTTACGTATGTCGAGTTTGAAAGTAAAAAAAATTTTAGTATCACAACCTGAACCAAAGACTGAAAATTCACCTTACCATGATTTAATAAATCTGCATAAAATAAAGGTAGATTTCAGATCGTTTATTCATGTCGAAGGGGTAAGTGCCAAAGAAATTAGATATCAAAAAATAGATATATCTCAGTTTAATGCAGTTATTTTAACGAGTAAGAATGCAGTTGATCATTTTTTTAGAGTAACGGAAGAACTACGTTATAAAGTGCCCGAAGATTTACGTTATTTTTGCCAATCAGAAGCCATTGCTAATTATATCCAAAAATATGTAGTTTATCGAAAACGAAAAATTTATGTAGGGCAAAAAGAATTTTCTGATTTAGAACCATTGTTCAAAAAATATCCAAACGAAAAATATTTACTTCCTGCCTCCGAGCAGCTCAACCAAGAAATTCCTGTTTTATTAAACAAATTAAAATTAAATTTTAAGCAAGCTATTTTCTACCGAACGGTTATGAGTGATTTGTCTGATTTAAAGAACGTTAAATACGATATTTTAACATTTTTTAGCCCAACAGGTATCAAATCGTTGTTTAAAAACTTTCCAAAATTTAAACAAAATGAAACTAGAATAGCTGTTTTTGGCAGTTCTGTTCAAAAAGAAGCAATTGAACACGGTTTAAATGTTGATATTTTTGCACCAACGCCCGAATGCCCATCGATGACAAAGGCATTAGAAAACTACGTTTTAAGGGTGAATAAGTAAAAAAATTAATGCAAAACAATCCAATCATTATGAGAAAAATAGTTCCAGCGAGCTTTTGCCATATCTACACTTGGGTTGATGAGTGTTTGGGGCGTTTTTTGATTGATACTACATTTGCAATCCACAAAAATTGCCACTGAATCTGGCTCATACTGTTGCTTAATTTTTTGACAATATTGCCAAATAAAATCGGGCTTGGTTGCTAGTTGTATTAACTGATTTTTGTTTAAATTTTTATCTAAATCGTAATTTTTAATAGTATTTTTTGTGTAATTAACCACTTTTATCGTAATATTTCCTGTTTTTTCTCTCAGCATCATTCGCCAACTTAATCGATGCCCTTCTTCAGTCCAAAAAACATCACCCTTGATAAAATAATGCCTCAACGGAAGCGTAAATTGAAGAACTAAAAATAATATAAGTAATTGTTGATTTAGGGTAGATAGTTGATAGTTTTTCTGAACTAAAGTTTGATCCACTATAGGTTTGTTTTTAAAAACAAATTGTTTAAGTGTTTCAGGTGGATAGAAAAAAAGCGAAAAACTAAGAGCAAAATAAGGAAAAATACCGATGGGTAACGCTAACGAATTACTCAAATGAAAAATCAACGAAGCTATAAGGGCTATAGTTCGGGTTTGCTTAAATAATAAAAATGGCACAATCAAAGCATCATATAAAATACCTAAATAAGCAATAGAAATATAAAACCAAGGTTGTGAAAATATTTCCTGTAAAAAAGGTCGGCCCGAAACTCTGCTATATAAAATTTTTGTAAAAGTACCATCTAACCAATCAGGATAAAACTTAGCAAGGGTTGCATAAAAATAAACAATCGAAATTTGAACAATCATCAACCATTTTACCCAAGCAGGCATAGTAAGGCTAAAAACTGTGGGATTTCGCTTGGCATCTACCGAATAATAGGCATTTGCGGGTAAAAAAATCATTAAAAAACTAACAAGCATCAGCAAATAATAATGATTGTTATACATTGTTTTTTGTGAAAAATAAAACCCAGCCCACAAAATTGTAAATAAAAAAGTACTCAATCGATACCAATTTCCAATCATAATATTAAAGGCGAAAAAGCTCATCAAAGCAAAATAAACATACCAAACATGTCCTTGGATGATGGATAACCACTCAAAACCAATATGAGAAAAAAGATAAGTAGGACTAATTAAATGCTCAAAAACAAAGCCACTAACAATGAAATTTATACATTCAAAGGTTATTAAAAAGCCAAAAATTATTCGAAAAATGATTAACGAAATATTGTCTATAGGTTTAAACATAGCTATAAAAATTTAAATTTTAAGTTTTAATTTTTGAATTTCCGTTTCCTTCTACAATCAAAACAATTTCGCCTTTGGGAGTATTTTTTTCGTAGTGTTTTAAAACATTTTGAGCCATCCCACGTAGGTTTTCTTCGTATAGTTTGCTTAATTCTCTTGATACACAAACGTTTCGTTCAGCTCCAAAATATTGTATAATTTCGGCTAATGTTTTTACTAATTTATAAGGAGAGACATAAAAAATCATCGTTCGAGGTTCTTCGGCAAGGATTAAAAATCGGGCTTGCCTACCTTTTTTTTCAGGTAAAAAACCTTCAAACACAAACCGATCGCTAGGCAAACCACTATTGACCAATGCAGGCACAAAAGCAGTAGCACCAGGCAAACATTCAACCATAATTTTATGTTCTACACAAGCACGAGTAATCAAAAAACCAGGGTCAGAAATGGCAGGAGTTCCGGCATCTGAAATCAAGGCAATGGTAGTTCCATTTTGTAGTTTTTGAATTAAATTTTCGATGCTTTTATGCTCATTAAACTTATGATGACTCATCATTTGCGTTTTAATATTGTAGTGTTTCAGCAGTTTACCACTGGTTCGGGTGTCTTCTGCCAAAATTAAATCAACTGTTTGCAATACCTTTAAAGCTCGCAAAGTAATGTCTTCGAGGTTGCCAATAGGCGTAGGCACTATGTATAATTTACTCATTAAAAATTAATAATTTTTCAATAAGTAAAGGTAAAAAAATATAGGCTAACTTTAAACATTTTTTAATAAATAAATTTTTTTTTGAAGTCCCCTTAAACTAATCCAATTATTATAAAACTTAGTTGATGTTTTTTTTGAGCATATTAACAACTGTATATTTGGGTTTAACTTTCAATTTACATACCTTTGCCAAAATTTTAAAACAATATATTTTTAATTCAAAAAAGAATTTAATAATTATAAGGAACTTCTAAAAATCTATTTTTATAATTTTATACAATGCTAACAATCTCAAATTTATCGGTCCAGTTCGGGAAAAGAATACTTTTTGATCAAGTAAATATAACCTTTACGCAAGGCAACTGTTACGGAATTATAGGTGCTAACGGAGCAGGAAAATCTACTTTTTTAAAAATTATTTCAGGTAAAATGGACCCTACTTCGGGTAGAGTATTCTTAGAACCAGGCAAGCGAATGTCTGTTCTTAACCAGAACCATAATATATTCGATGATTACACGGTTATTGAAACTGTGATGATGGGAAATCAAAAACTTTATGAAGTAAAACACGAAATTGATGCTATTTATTTAAAACCAGATTTCTCTGATAAAGATTCAGAAAGAGTAGGAGAGCTACAACATATTTACGAAGAAATGAACGGTTGGAATGCCGATACAGATGCTGCAACATTGCTTTCAAGTTTAGGTATTTCTGAGGATTTTCATTATACTCAAATGATAGATTTAGATGGTAAATTAAAGGTAAGAGTATTATTAGCACAAGCACTTTTTGGCAATCCAGATGTATTAATTATGGATGAACCTACCAACGATTTAGATTTTGAAACTATAGGTTGGTTAGAAAACTTTTTAGCAAATTACGATAATACCGTTTTAGTAGTTTCGCACGACCGGCACTTTTTAGATGCAGTTTGTACACATGTTTCTGACATAGATTTTGGAAAAATAACACATTATTCGGGGAACTATACTTTTTGGTACGAAAGTAGTCAATTAGCAGCTAGACAACGAGCCCAACAAAACAAAAAAGCAGAAGAGAAAAAAGCTGAACTTGAAGAGTTTATCAGACGATTTAGTGCCAATGTAGCCAAATCAAAACAAGCTACTTCTCGTAAAAAAATGATTGATAAACTTAATATTTCAGAAATAAAACCTTCAAGCAGACGCTATCCTGCCATAATTTTTGATATGGAACGTGAAGCGGGTGATCAAATATTAAATATATCAAATTTATCAGCCACTATTGACGGAGAATTATTATTTAAAGATGTAAATTTGAACGTAACCAAAGGAGATAAAATTTTAGTTTTTTCTAAAGATTCTCGTGCTGTTTCAACTTTTTTTAATATTTTAAACAATACTCAAAAACCAGACACAGGAACTTTTGATTGGGGGATTACAACAACCCAGTCTTATTTGCCTTTAGATAATTCAACTTTTTTTGATAACGATCTAACACTTGTAGATTGGCTTCGTCAATGGGCAAAAACCGAAGAAGAACGAGATGAAGTATATGTAAGAGGATTTTTGGGTAAAATGATTTTTTCAGGAGAAGAAGCCCTAAAAACAGCAAGAGTTTTATCAGGAGGAGAAAAAGTGCGTTGCATGACCGCACGAATGATGATGCAAAGAGCAAATGTTCTAATACTCGATGAACCAACTAATCACTTAGATTTAGAATCAATTACTGCTTTCAATAATTCGTTGAAAAATTTTAAAGGAAATATATTATTTAGCACACACGACCACGAATTTGCTCAAACCGTTGCCAATCGTATTTTTGAAATTACACCAAACGGAGTAATTGATAGATATATGCAGTTTGATGAATATTTAGACGATGATAAAATAAAAGAACAACGGAATAAAATGTATCATTTATAATTATTAATTTTTTTATTGATGCTTGTTAGTTAATAAAGAAATGTAATAATATTCAACATAAAAACATAAAAACATTATAACTAAAAAATGA
>CAYXAF010000002.1:0-81629 GCA_964463035.1 uncultured Flavobacterium sp. | reverse complement strand
ACAAGGGTTAAGGAACTTTGTTGCTTATATTTTTAATTTAGTCGGTTAGTAGTGTTTTTTTATGTTTAAAAAGTCCGTAGGTTACAATTCTATGATAGGCAGCATCCCAGCCTTTTGAAATTACTTCTGGGGTTTCTGAAAGCCAAAAGGTATTTTGTTCTATCAATTCAAATTTTTGAGCATTGTAAAATATACAAGAGTATTCGGCATTTTCGTGCTTTTCTCGGGGCTGACCTATAAATTTATACATGGTTAGGTTTGCTAACAAATAATCTATTTGTGGTTTTTGAGCTTCTTGTAATCCTAAAAATTCTGGTTCTTAATAACTTATTAAATTCGCTATTTCGCCTTTTCGTAGTTCCCAATTATTTTCGCCATCATTTACAGTTGCTAACCTAATATTATAAGACATTACATTGGTTTCAGTTTGTGCAAAAAGCAAAAATGGTGTTAAAAGGAATGTCCAAAGGTTTTTCATCTATATAAATTTGAGTTTTATAAATTTTATTCTACTATAAATTTACCTTTGCCAATAATTTTTTCGTTATTAGTTAATACAAAAGTATAAATTCCTGCTACAAGATTGCCTCTGCTAATAGTTATTCTTCCTTGTTCATAATTTACAGGGCAGATTATTTTTTCGCCTAAAACATTGATAATATTTATTTTGGTAGTATTTACGATTTCTTTGAAATAAATTTCTGCTGTATTTTTCCAAGGATTTGGAATAATTTTTATTATTGATGTTTCTTTTTCAATATCATTTAACGATAATGGTTCACAATTAGTATTTTGAAAACCAACCACTAAATAATTGTCATCTATATAACTATCGTTATCAGAACCATTGTTTCTAACTCCTTCCATTTCAAAACGAATAAAACGTGTTTGTGCAGGAATACTCACCCAATTATCTACTAGTGTCCAACTTCCATTTAGTGTTGATAAAGTGCTACTCTCAGAAATAAATATGTTGTTTGCATTAAAAAACTGAATTTTAACCGAAGGCAAATCGTCATTTCCTGACCAATCTCTCATATAAGCTCCATAATTTGCTTGAAATTGACCACTATCTATATTATCAGCATAACCCGAAACATCTATTTGCTGATAACACCTGCCTAATGGGGTATCGGTACAGATGCCTCCTACTGCAAAATATTTACTTCCAGAATACGGACTCGGACCTCCACATTGTCCTGCTGTTACGGCTTCTACGTTGCCCACAGTAATTGTCCAATTTGCCATACCACTTTCAGCACCTGGATTTAGCAATAAATTTTCAGAATTATTTGATTCTAATGTAGTAAACGAAACAGGTGTTGACCATTCACTCCAATTCATTTCTTTGTCTCGGTATCTTACTCTCCACCAATAAGTTGTGTTGCCTGCTAATCCGTTTATTTTTTGGTCGGTTAAATCGTCTGTGGCTTGTGTATTTTGATTAAAATACCAGTTTTCAAAATTTTTCCATACTTGAACTGTCGGGTTTACAAAATTTGTTTGCGAAGTAGATACTTGCCAATGTGTTTGCCCATGTTGAGCATTTGGATTGGCTGAACTTCCAAAAGCATTTGCTTTTAAGGTTACACATTGGGGCAATATACTTGTATTTATAGGCGAAATTGCCATAGGTGTATTTATGCTTGTGCCATATCTTTTTATAGTAACCACATCACTAAGTTCATTATTTTTTGTAACGAATTGATCTCCTCTACTAATTCTTTTTATTGTTAAAGTTGGATTTGTTCCTGCTGTTGTTTCAAAAATAGAAAAACCATATTCGTCATGTGAAACTGAAAACTCATCATAATCTGCCTGGGTATATTCTCCCCAATAATCTATATTACCACCTGCTGTGGCTGTATTAACCCACAAATGTTTCATATCCCTTGATTGCCCTCTTGAAAACGCATGGGTATGCCCGAAAATGTGCACACTTGGTTTGCCTGTTGCATTCGTAAATTGTTCTAATTTATTAACAACTTGCCCTGTAAAAGCGGTTTCACCATTTACCCATTGTTCTGATTTGTAGGGATGATGCAGTTGTAAAATTACAAAATCTATATCATTATTATTTGCTGCATTATTAAGTGTTGCTTGTAACCAATCTAATTGTGCTTGTGTTTGATAATTAACCACTTCAAAATTAGAATCTAAACCAATAATCCGATACATTGCTATAATCTTTATAATATGAATGCTCTAAATATCCGCTACCTCCATTGGCAGGTAAGTGAAAATAATTAAAATAATACGAAATATTTAACTCATGATTCCCTAAAATTGGATATAAAGAAAAATATGGAAATAAATTTTGAGCAGGTGTAAAAAAGTAGTTTTCCCATTGAGTATAAGTGCTACCACTATCAACTAAATCACCTGGCAACAAAACAAAATCTAAATTATCTACCAAATCACCGGAATAATTTGTATTAAAATAATTGATAACTCCGTTGTTTACAATTTGATTAAAAATAGTAGGGTTGCCCGAATCCCACTGCATATCACTCATTGAAACAAATCGTAAAGGTGCTTCGGCACTTGCAAGAGCTGGGGTTTTAAAATTATAAATTGCAGATATAGCTGTGCCTGTTTTTACTCTATAAAAATACTTAGTTGCAGGAGTTAAACCTGTAAGCAATACTTCGTGAACTTTATTTGTTCCGTTATTATTTATGTAAGTTCCTGATGATGAATTTCCTAAAGCATTAGTAATTCCAAATTCTACTATACTTTCTGTTCCATCTGTTGTTTCCCAATTAATATACGTTGTAGTTGGGGTTGTGTCTTGCAAATAAGGTTTCACTTTAATAGTTTGAGCCAAAAGTGCATTGCAAAACAAAGTTAAAAAGATTATTTTTTTCATAGTATTTATACTTTTGATTAATTCTTATTTTGAGGCACTATTAGTAGCATCTTTTTCTTAAGGACACTTCATAAAATTTAACACAAAAATAACATTATTATTTTAAAAAAAATCTAAAAATTTATTTTTATCCCAGATTACGTATTAGATTTTGTTATGAAAACTAAAGACACAAAAAAATTAAGGACTCACGGACTATTTTTAGATGAGCAATACTTTTGTATTTTAAATTTAAAAATAGGAGTAAATACTTAATTTTGAAGTAGATTGAGTTTGTAATAGAATTCTAATGCGTAATCTGGGATAAAATTTTTATTCTACTTTTTTTATTTCTGATTTTTCACTTATTCCATTGCTATTAAAGGCTTCTATCTGAAAATAATAAGTGTCACTTTTGTCTAAACCATTAAAATAATATTCATTTTTACCATAAACCATTATACTACCATAAAGTTTGTTTGGTTCTTTGCCAAAATAAATCATATATCCATCTGCATTTTCGTTTTGTTTCCATTTAAGCCATACATTTCGTCTTTCTGCTCCGCTTTCTGATGTTGCTCTTAGTGGAACAAAATTTTCTACCTTTTCGGGTGCTTTTCCGTTGCCTTTTCCAAAAACTCTAAATCCACTCAAAGCAAAAGTTCCTGTAGGCATTTTTATATTTTCTAATTTTAAAAAACGTGCTTTTATTGGTTTTTCTAATTCTATATAATCATGAGGAACATCGGTTTTATTTGTGCTTTTATCTATTAAAACGCTCCATTTTTTTGCGTCGTTTGATGTGTAAATTTTATATTGATGAGTTTTATTGAGTGTTTTTCCCATAAATTCAACATTGTGGTCAGCAAAATTAATTTGAATAGCATTTATAGTTGAAACTTCTCCCAAATCGGTTTGAAACCACTCCCCTTTTTTGCCTGTTTTCGCACTCCAATAGGTTTTTATATCTTCATCAACAGAAAAATTTGGTTGTAAACCGCCTAATGTAGAAGAAACTTGAACTGGTTTTTGATAATTTAACAGCATCCAACCTGTAAAAATTCCGTTTAAATGATTGTTGTTTTTAGAGGGCAGTAACAAAGGATAATCGCTATATGCTGTATTACAATACATTATATCATCATTATCAAAACCAGCAGGAAAAATTCCGATGCGTCTTTCAAAATTATTTTTAACCGAAATTACCATTGTTGAAACATGCCACCATTTTCCGAAAAAATCTTGATAAGTAGCTCCATGTCCTGCTCCTCTTATAAAACCTCCAGGTTTATACGAAAACGGATTGTGCTTTTGATATGTGTAGCCCTCCAAAGGGTTTTCACTCACATAAACCCCATCTGCATAACTACTAAATTCGGTTCCGGGTGCTCCGTATTGCAAATAATATTTGTTTTTATATTTGGTTACCCAAGCTCCTTCTGTAAACGGGTTTAAAAATGTATTATCGTTATTTTCTCCAAATCGTTCCCAGCCATGCTCATTAGGGTTAAGTGCCAAAACAGGTTTTGTAAAACCCGTTGATTGTAGAGTTTTCAAATTCATTTCTGTCCCCATAAGCGGGAACAAATTACTTGAACCCCAATATAAATAAAGTTCTTTTTTTTGCTCATCATAAAAAAAAGCAGGATCCCAAGCTCCAACATTGAGCGTATCAACCGCTATCTCCCATTGGTTTTTTAAAGGGTTTTTACTCTTCCAAATAGGAAAATCTTTTTGATGTGTTGAACCATAAACATATAATTCATCGTTCATTACCCAAGCAGCTGGTGCATTTAAATCGTGAATATATTTATTATCTACAAGAAATTTTTTGTGTATAAAATTCCATTTAAGCATATCATTACTCCACCAATAGCCCTCTTGATTTGTTGAAAATAAAAAATATTTATCTTTAAAGGTTACAATAACTGGGTCAGCAGTAGTACGATGTTTACCTTGCTCTGAAAATATTTTAAATGGAGTATATCCGTAATCAATATTTATAGGATTACAAAATGTTTTTTGTTGTGCATAAGTATTGCCTACAACAACAAAAAATAATAAATAGGTTATGTATTTTTTCAAATTTTAATGTTTTAAAATTTTATTTCATAGGTTCAAAACTAACGGCACAACCTCCGCCTGCTGCTAATTCAATATTTAATTTGTTTTTAGAAGTTACTTTTTTTGTTATTATTTCATAACTTTTTGGGTTGTTTTGCCAATGTGCATTTTTGTTGTCTTTATAAACTATCATTTTATAGGTTGTATTCGGGCTTAAAAATGATAAATTAATGTTTGTTTTTCTTGTATTTTCATCGGTTATAGCTCCTAAAAACCATCGTTCTCCGTTTTTTTCTTTTCGTGCTACGGTTACATAATCACCTGGTTCGGCTTCGAGGTAGATACTTTGTTGCCAATCTGTAGCTACATCTTTTATAAACTGAAAAGCATCGAGATATTTTTCATAATTTTCGGGCAAATCTGCTGCCATTTGTAGAGGTGAATACATAGTTACATACAAAGCTAATTGCTTTGCCAAAGTTGTATGTACTTGTTCTGTTTTTTTAGGGTCATATACGTTCATTTTTATCTCAAAAATACCGGGTGTGTAATCCATAGGACCACCTAATAAACGTGTAAATGGTAAAATAGTTTCGTGCATGGGTGGATTTCCGTTGCTCCAAGCGTTAAATTCGTTGCCTCGGGCTGCTTCGGCTGCAATATAGTTTGGGTAGGTTCTACTAACGCCTGTGGGTCGTGAACTTTCGTGTGAGTTTACCATAAGTTTATGTTCTGCCATTCGTTTAGCAACATAATTGTAGTGATTAACCATGGTTTGCCCATCATGAAATTCGCCTCGAGGAATTATTTTACCTACATATCCTGTTTTTACGGCAGGATAATTATATTTTTCCATAAGACTAATGGCTCTATCTAAATATCGTTCATAATTTGCCACAGAACCTGATGTTTCGTGATGCATGATCATTTTTATGCCTTTTTGTTTTGCATATTCTGCTACGTTTTTTAAATCAAAATCAGGATATGGGGTTAAAAAATCAAAAACATTTTCTTTCCAATTTCCGAACCAGTCTTCCCAGCCTGTGTTCCAACCTTCTACCAAAACTCCGTCAAAACCATGTTTTGCGGCAAAATCGATGTATTTTTTTGTGTTTTCGGTGGTTGCTCCATGTTTACCTGATGGTTTCAAATCTTTGTCAAGGGCATTTTGTGCATTTTGACTGCCTGCATAATCCCAAGTGGATTTTCCGATGTGCATTTCCCACCAAATACCAACATATTTCATAGGTTTTATAAACGAAGTATCTTCAATTTTACAAGGTTCGTTTAGGTTTAAAATCATTTTTGATGATATAATGTCTCGTGCATCATCGCTTATCATAATGGTTCTCCAAGGGGTAACTGAGGGGGTTTGTAAATAAGCTTTTGCACCTAAGGCATTTGGAACTAAATTAGTTGTAAAGTTAAAATTTTTAACATCTACATCTAAATGCATTACAGGATAATTTAAAACAGCTGCTTCAAAAATATTGATATAAATCCCTGCTAAAGTTTTTAATTGAAGTGGTGTTTGTACTCTAAAATTTGATTGATTAGATTGCAGTGCAATGCCATTGTTTAGGTTTAATTTTGAGATATTAATTTCGGAAATTTTAGTTTCGTTATAAGCGTATTCTTGACTATCATAATCGCCTGGTATCCAAAACACTTTGTGATTATCCGTTAATTTGAATTGTGTTTTTTCGTTGGTAATGATAAAATATTTTAAATTTTCTTGAAGCGGAAATTCGTAACGAAAGGCAACTCCTTCGTTATAAATTTTAAAAATTATATTTAGTTTTCGTTGTGTGTCTTTTTGATTTAGTTCTATTTTTAGTTGATTATAATTATTCATTATTTCAGAAACTTCACCTAAAACGGGTTTCCAAGTTTCATTAAATGTAGATTTTTCAACGTTTATAATTTCAAAATTATTGATAAAGTGTTTATTATCGGATAGTTCAATTCCTAAATTACTTTTTTCGATTATATCTTTATTTTTATATTTTATTTGGTATTGAGGTGTGCCATCTTCGGCTAATAAAAATTGTAATTCGATGTTTTTATTAGGCGAAAATTCGGATTGAGCATTACATAAAATTGTAAAAAAGTATAGTATATAAATGATTATTAGTCGCATAGGATTATTATTTTTTATTCATAGCCCTGATTAAAAGCAGGAGTAGCTATTTAACCTATTATATTAGGCATTAGAGTTCTATTACAAACTAAATCTAATGCGTAATCTGGGTTTAAAATTAAATTATAAAAAAATCCGAACAAATTGAAGTATCAGAAAAATATTTTTTTAGATTTTCTATTTGTTCGGAATTAAACGTTTAAAGGACTAAAATTAGTTTTTAATAAACTTTTTAGTGGCTTTTGCTCCGTTATCAGCGGTAAATTCTATTAAATAAATACCACTTGTTAATGTTGAAGTATTTATTTTTTTTGTTCCTGCATCTATCACTCCAAACTGTGCTATTAATCTGCCCTCTATCGAGTATAATGTTGCCGATTTTATTGGTTCTAATGTTTCTATAAATAAAGTAGAGTTTGTTGGGTTTGGATATACTGAAACATTATTTGCTAAAACATTCCCTTTTATACCAAGTATGGTAGGGTTAGCATTATTATTTACTCTAATATCGTCAAAATAAATTATTCTATCGGCACCTGCTACTAATGGGTCTTCAAAATCGGGCATAAGAGCAACTATTGGGTAAACTCCTGTTTTAGAGCTGAAATCAAAAACCATATCTTGCCATTGTCCTGGGGTTGTGTAAGCATTTGTACTTGCAATTTCTGAAGTTCCGGCTGGTCCTCCTTCAATTTTAAACTTAACAACTGAAGTATTTGCTTTCATTACTTTAACGTGCACATATTTATCAGTAGTAAAATCGGGGTCTGGGTCGGTTACAGGGCACCAAAAACCAGCCCAAGGCATTGCATCGTTACCTGAAGTTCTACGTGTAAACTGAATACATTTTGTGCTTGTATTTATCCCCGAAGGATTAGGATTGTTAATAACAACCATATCCGTATTCGATTGACCAGGACCATTTGCAAACACGTTCATAGTTGCTAATTTATTAGTAGTTCCATCTTCGCAATCTAATAAAACTAAATCTTGAGTAAGTGGTGGAGGTGATACTACTACACCTGTTGGGTCGCTATTTATAACAATATCATCAAAATAAATAATTCTATCGGCACCTGCTACTAATGGGTCTTCAAAATCTGGTAAAAATGCTATGATTGGATATAATCCTCCTGATGATGTAACTAATGAATAGTCAAAAACTACATCTTGCCATACGTTTGGTGTTGTATAATTATTAGAACTTGCTATTTCAAATGTTCCGTTTGGACCGCCTTCAATTTTAAATTTTTGATTAGAAGTGGTTGTTTTTAATATTTTTACGTGTACATATTTATTTGTAGTAAAATCGGGGTCTGGGTCGGTTACAGGGCACCAAAAACCAGCCCAAGGCATTGCATCGTTACCTGAAGTTCTACGTGTAAACTTAACAACTTTTGAACTTGTGTTTATACCAGCTACTAATGGGTTGTCAACTACTACTAAATCTGCATTAGATTGTCCAGGACCATTTGCAAACACGTTCATAATTGCTAATTTATTTGTTGTTCCGTCTTCGGCATCTAAAAGCACTTGAGGAGGTGCTGTTACGGGGTTTTCTGTCATTTTCATACAATTAATGTAGAAAAAACCCGAACTATTTGTATTGTTTGCTCCTTTTTCAACTGTTAAAGTAATTACTCCAGCGGATGTGGGAGTTACATTGGTTAATGTTGCTACATTATCATTATTACTTGAAGGATTTAGACTTGCTATTATAGTATTTGTTCCTGTAGCTGTGTATTTAGTTTCACGATTATCTGTAACCCCACCTCGTGCAGCAAATATTTTAAATGTGTAAGTTTTATTTGCATTTAAACCTGAAATTGTGAATCCGCCTGTTGCATTAGCACCATTTTGTCCGTAAAAAGCATCTCTTGTTGCTGTTGATGGAAAGCCTAAAGCTGAATTTGGAGTTTCAGAACCTAATTGATTTGATGAAACAAAATCATCGGTTACAGCCACCGAAATAGCACTTGCTACACCAGCATCGCTTATAATATTTGCTACAGAACCACTTGTAGCATTTGCTAAATTATTCCAATTACCAGATGATACATTAGCGGCATCGGTATTGAAATTGAAATCGACCAAATAATTGGTTTGTGCATTGGCTATTAGCCCTAATAGGAATAAGCCCAAAAAAGTAATTTTTTTCATGATGTTAAAAAATTTAGTTAATAATTATAGTCTTTTGATTAATATTTTTTAATTTTTAATTATTTTTTTAGAATATACACTTCCGTTTTCTGTTGTTATTTGCACTAAATAAAAGCCCTTATTTATAGCGGTTAAATCAATATGAATTTCTGTTTGAAGGTTATTAAATTTTTTAGTTAATACTTCTTTTCCTTCAATACTGAATATTGAAATTGATTTAATATTTGTTTCGGTTTTAATTGCTAAATTATTTGTTATAGGATTAGGATACAAATATACATTATTAAAACTTGTTTGAGTATTTATTCCTAAGGTTTGAGGATAAGGGTTATTATTTAAAATTATATCATCAAAATAAATAATTCTGTCAGCACCTGCTACTAATGGGCTTTCATAGTCGGGTTGTAAACCTAAAGTTGCATAAACACCTGTTTTTTCAGAGAAATCTATTACTATATCTTCCCATTGTCCTATTTGTGAATAGGTGTTTACACTTAATTTTTCTACTGTTCCTGCTGCTCCGTTTTCAATTTTAAACCGAACACCTGTTGGGTTTTGTTTTAAAACTTTTACATGTATATATTTATTTTCGGTAAAATCGGGGTCTGGGTCAACTACATGGCTATAAAAACCAGCCCAAGATGCAGCATCTATACCTGCAGTTCTTCGTGTAAACTTCACTACTTTTGAACTTGTATTTATGCCTGATGGATTTGGATTATCAACCACTACCATATCAGCATTTGATTGCCCTGGACCGTTAGAAAACACATTTAAAACTGCTAATCTGTTGGTTGTTCCATCTTCACAATTTAATAAAACATCGGGTTGAACGGGTGTTTTTTCGCTTATTTTTAAGGCATTCAAATAATAAAACCCTGAACTATTAGCATTATTAGTTCCTTTGTTTACTGTTAATGATATTTCTCCATTACTATTAGGCACAATATCGTTAATTATTGTTGTTACCGATGCGTTTGCCGAAGGGTTTAAAGTAGCATTTGCAGTATTTGTTCCTGTGGCTGTATATTGGGTTTCTCTGTTATCGGTAACATCTTTTCGAGAACCAAAAATTTCAAAGCTATATGTTTTTGCAGGATTTAAAAAGGAAAAAGTTACGACACCTGTTGGGTTTGAGTTATCTCCATAAACTGCATCTTTAAGGGCATTTGCAGGGAACTTAATTGTTCCGGATGGTTGAGTTGTTCCTAATTCGTTGGTTTGTGAAAAATCGTTGGTTATTGCAACTTTTATTGTGCTTGTATAGCCCATATCATCTTTCATTGTCATTGCTGGACTTATTCCGGAACCGCTTATATTATTCCAATTTCCGGAAGTTGGGTGCAAAGTTGCATTATAATTAAAATCTACTAAGTAATTTTTTTCGCTTGGAAAATAATTAACATCGTTATCATCTGCATTTTTAACTATTGTATGCAAATTTGTATTGATAACTCGTTGCAATAAGATAGCGTGCCCTGCATCGTTTAAATGAACTCCATCTCCTGAATTATATAATGAATTTATTGTTCCGTCAGAGTTTGATAATGTTGTCCAAAAATCGATATTATTTGAAGTAAATGTAGAAGGAATTTGAGAGGACATTTGTATTTGTGTATTCATAGCTGTTGAACCTACAGCAAAATTTCGGGGTTGCACATTGCAAATCCAAATAGGAATACTATTATTTTGAGCAGTCGTTTGTAATAAATTAAAATTGTTCATTTGCATAGTTGCTGAATAACCCATATTAGAATCGTTTGAAGGCATATTTACAATTATTCCATCAGCATTTAGTTCTATTGCTTTGGTTATATTTCGGGCAGTATCTATGGTTTGATTTACTCCATTGGGTATTGTTGTTCCTGTTGGTAGTATGTTATAAGTTGTGTAACCTCCTATTGCTAAATTGGTTACATCAAAACGAGTGTCTTGTTGTTTTAGATAATCTGTATAAAGCCAAACCCATGCTTTTTCCGTTGAACTTGGTCCTGCTCCTGCTGCAGTTGATGAACCTAAAACTACAATTTTAAAACGTTTATCGGTGTTTTCTATAATTGAAAAGGGATTTTCGCTGGTATCATTCACGGTTCCTGATGAAATTCTTACTTTGCATTGGTTGGAAACATTGTAAGGAATTGTCCATTGATATTTTTTTACCGTTGGGGCTACAGTTGTTAGAGTTATCCAATTGGTTCCGTTATCAACAGAATATTGCAGGGTTACATCTTGGGTTAAGCCGTTAGACTCCCACATTATGTAGGGTTTTGCAGTTGCATGCCAAGTTTCGCCTCCGTTTGGATACGTTAATGTAAGTGTTTGAGTTGTTGAATCTGAATATGGTGTTGTGGTTGTAATCAATTTAATAGCTCCCAGATAGAAAAAACCAAAACTGTTATTATTATTTGCTCCTTTTGTAACACTAAAAGTTATCGTTCCGTTTGCTTGTGGTTGAATATTTAAAATAGTTGCCACATTTGATGTATTGTTTGAAGCATCTAAAGTTGTTGTTAAAGTTGTAGAACCCGTAACTGTATAAAGAGACTCTCTATTATCAGTAACTCCTGTTCGAGAGGCAAAAATTTTAAAGGTATAGTATTTTGCAGGGTTTAAACCCGAAAGTGTAAAACCTCCTGTGGGGTTTGTATTTCCTCCAAATGGGGCTGTTTCTCCAAAAAAACTATCACGAGTAGCCGTTGAAAGAAACCCTGTTGATACATCGGGTGTTGTAGTTCCGGCAGTATTTACGTTATCAAAAGCATCGTCTAAGGTGAGAGTAGCACCTGTTGAAGAGCCTAAACTATTTATTAAATTAACAACAACACCAGACTGATTTTGAGATGTAAGCGTTACATTATTATAATTACTATCTGATGGATATCCAGAGATTGCCGAACCAAAATCGATAAGAGTGTATTCTTGGGAAAAACTTAAAATTGTAATAAAAGTAAGTAATAAAGTAACTATTTTTTTCATATTTTTAAATAATTTAAACAAATATAATTTATTTATTTTTAAATTTGTAACTTATGTATTAATTAGTTAAAGTAAATTTAGTAGATAAAACATCGTTTGAATTTTTACCTACAAATACTTCAAATTCTCCGGGTTCGGCCACAAATTTTAAATCGGAATTATAAAATTTTAAGTCTTCTATAGCAATAGTAAAGGTTACTGTTTTTGTTTCGCCTTTTTTAAGTTCTATTTTTTCAAAACCTTTTAATTCTTTTATGGGTCGGGTTATACTACAAACTAAATCTCTTATATATAATTGAACAATTTCTTTACCATCAAAATTCCCTGTATTGGTTACATCGACCGAAATATTTGTTTTTTCAGTTTTATTTATTTTATCTTTTGAAATTCTTAAATTTTTGTATTCAAAAGTGGTATAACTAAGTCCGTAACCAAAAGGAAACAAAGGCGTGTTACATTCATCTAAATAATTAGACCTAAATTTTTCAAATTCACAATTTTCAAGACCTTTTTTGCTTATGGGTCTGCCTGTGTTTTTATAATTGTAATAAATAGGAACTTGACCAACACTTCTAGGAAAAGTTGTTGTTAATTTTCCTGAAGGGTTTATTTTCCCAGAAACTACATCTGCAATAGCATTACCAGCCTCTGAACCAGCAAACCAAACATTTAAAATAGCATCGCAATTTTTTAGTTCATCAATTAGGACTAACGGGCGACCTGTAAATAATAATAAAATTATAGGTTTGTTTAATAATTTAAGTTCTGATAATAATTCTTTTTGTGTTTTAGGAATTTCTATATGGGTTCTACTACTGCTTTCTCCGCTCATTTCTGCAGCTTCGCCTAAGGCCAAAACTATAATTTCTGAACTTTTTGCTACTTGAATTGCCTCGTCTAATAATTCTTTTTTTGTTCTATTATCTCTGTGCAAAGTTTTGCCAAACATAGTTGCATTTTCTTCAAATTTTTGATTATCATCTAAATTAGACCCTTTTGCATAAACTACATTCTCATTCCCAAAAGTGTTTTTAAAGCCTTCTAAAACTGAAATTGAATTAGCATTATTTGCAGCTACACTCCAAGTTCCTGTCATGTTTTCTTTTGCGTTTGCCAAAGGTCCAATTAGTGCAATTTTTATATTATTTTTTAAGGGCAAGGCTTGTTTTTCATTTTTTAAAAGAACAAAAGTTTCTGATGCTATTTCTCGAGCAATATTTCTGTTTTCTTGTGTAAATATTTCATTTTTAGCTCTGTTTTCATCACAATATAAATAAGGATTTTTAAATAGCCCAACATCATATTTTGCTTCTAAAATTAGTCTTACTGCATTATCTATTTGTTGCAGATTTATCTTTTTTTCTTGCAACGATTTTTTAAGTGTTGATAAAAAACCTTCTCCGACCATATCCATTTCTACTCCAGCGTTTAACGAAAGTGCCGATACTGTTTGTAAATCACCCATTCCGTGGTCTATCATTTCGTTTATGGCTGTATAATCTGTTACCACAAAGCCTTTGAAACCCCATTGTTTTCTCAATACATCAGTCATTAACCATTTGTTTCCACTTGCAGGAATCCCGTCAATTTCGTTAAACGAGGTCATTACCGAACCTACACCTGCTTCAACAGCTGCTTTGTAAGGAGGAAAGTATTCGTTATACATTCGTAATCTACTCATATCGACTGTGTTATAATCTCTTCCGCCTTCTGGTGCTCCGTATAATGCAAAATGTTTTACACACGACATTATGGTATTATTTTTTGACAAATCATCTCCTTGATAGCCTTGCACCATAGCTTTGGCAATTTTACTTCCTAAAAATGCATCTTCACCAGAGCCTTCTGCAATTCTGCCCCAACGAGGATCTCTAGCAATATCAACCATAGGCGAAAACGTCCAATTGATACCATCTGCAGAGGCTTCTTGTGCTGCAATTTGAGCTGTTTTTTTTATCAAATTCATATCCCAACTGCACGAGAGTGCTAAAGGTATGGGAAAAGTGGTTTCGTAACCGTGAATTACATCCATTCCAAAAATTAAAGGAATTTTTAAACGGCTTTTTTCGATTGCTATTTTTTGAACCTCTTTAATTTTTACTACCGATTTTATATTGAATAAACCTCCTACTTTTCCTTCGGCTATTTTTTTGGCAATATCAGAACTTTGTGCTTGCCCTGTTGTTATATCTCCTGAAGAAGGCAAGTTTAACTGCCCTAATTTTTCGTCAAGGGTCATTTTTGCCAGCAACTTATCGATAAATATTTTTCGATTGTTGAGGTAATTTTTAGACATGGTTGTTTGAGCCTGAATTCCAAAAGAAAAAGCTACAAATGATAATATTAAAAGGTTTTTTTTATAAAAATTCATTTTTGTAAAAATTATTTTTTGAGTTGTTGCTGAAACATCCAAGTATAAATTTCAGGGTTATTATAAACTCGAGACCAACTATCGTGATTTGCATCAGCAAAAATGGTTAAATTTACATTGGCATTGCATTTTTTTAAGCGTTTATAAATTTCTGTTGCATAAAAAACATCAACGACATCGTCTAACAAACCGTGAAAAATTTTAATAGGTGTATCTTTTAGTTTACAAGCATCAAGCATGGGCATTCTGTCTACAAACCCGCATATTGGCACTACCGATGCAAACATTTCGGGGTGTTCAAATGCTAAATTCCAAGTTCCCCAGCCTCCCATACTCAAACCTGTTAAATGTATTTGATTGGTATTAATATTATATTTTGTGATAGTTTCTTGAATCAATTTATACAGCACATAGGTATCCCACATTTTGTTTTCGGGGCATTGAGGGGCTAAAATATAAGCATCTAAAGAGTTGCTTTTTATATAATTTAGTGGGCCATGAACTTTCACTTTTTCAATATCTGTTCCTCGTTCACCTGCACCATGCAAAAAAATAATCAATGGTTTTTTACTGGTTTTATCTTCAGGTATATTTACTAAATAGTTATAATTTATTTTAGTAGGACTAACCGAAAAATTACCTATAACTTCTTGAGCTAAGTTTATAAAAGGCACTAATAAAAGTATGTAAACAATTTTTTTTATCATTTTAAAATTCGTGTTTTGTTGAGTGAAAACCTAAATTTATCAATCCGTTTCTTACATCTGGTGCATTCATAAATAAATTCCAAATATAACTTGATCGATGATTTTCAATCATTGGAGCTTGTGGGCCTACATCAATAGCCAAGTATCGTTTAATATACCAATTATAGTGTATTGAAAAAGCGTCATAAGGACCACAAATACCTACAACTTTTGTAGGATTCTCTTCGTAGCAATATTTTAAAAATTTAATTGTTTCGTTGTATGAGTATGGCATGCTTGAGATGGCTGCTGTTGGAGAAATTACACCCCTATCATTGTTGTCTAAAGCGTGTGCAAAGTAACCAATTCCTCCATTGTCTGTTCTGCTTTCGCTGGCTGTAAGTCCCCATACTTTATCGCTATATCCTCCCCAACTTTTTGGATTTTGTATAGAATATTTATGTTGAATAAGTGCATGATTTTTAGTAGCTAAATCATAGTTAACATAATCGTCTGTTAAAGTTGATGGGTCTAAACACAAAAAAGAATAGTGCGAAAAGAACATTGATCCTACGCTACCTGAAGCACCCGCATGATCTACAACCACCGGCAATCCGTAACGAGAACCGCTATTTGCAATACCTCCATTTCGTTGCCACCCATTTTGAAATACAGTTTTTGTTATTGGATATGTAGGTGAAGCGGCTGCTAAAACATAGGCTATTAAAGTCTCATTATAACCATGTAAATGATGATTTATTTGAAAACCGTATTGAGGAGACCAGTGCCAGATTAAAGAATTACCTCCGTTTGTGAACCAGTTCCACTCTACACCTTTCCAAAGGTTATCAGCTTTTACAGATAATGCTTGTTGTGGAGGTGTTCCGTTTTTATATTTTTCACGAACACAAATAAGTGCCTGACAAAGAAATGCTGTTTCAACTAAATCGGCTCCATCATCTTTATCAAAAAATGGCACTGCATCTCCGTTATCTCCTCTCATCCAGTGGGGCCATGCTCCATGAAAACGATCGGCTGTTTCAAGAAAATTTAAAGCTGTTTGTAAGCGAGCAAATACTTCAGCTTCGGGTTTAAAACCTCTGTATGAAGCTACTAATAAATTTAAAATACCCATACCTGCACCTCCTGTAGCTACAAGGTTTTGGTCATATCCTGTTCCGTCAAAATGTACACGTTCTACCGCTAATTTGCTTTGTGGATTTGCATAGTCCCAAAAATAATTAATTGATTGTTCTTGTACTTTGTTCATTAATTCTGTTTCTGTTAAAGCTCTAAAAGGCACCTCGGCTAATGGAGTTCCTTCGGCAGTTGAAACAGTGTCGTCACAAGAAATACTTGAGAAAAAAGCTATTATAAATAAATATTTAAATAATTTCATGATTTTTTTATTTTAAAATTAAAGTCCAACTTTTTCTAAACTATAGATTCGGAAAACGTCTGTATGTGTTAAAGCTGTATCATAAATTCTGAACTCATCTATTGCGCCTGTAAAGTTTTTCATCCAAGCATCTGGAGCATTCCAAGGGCTGCCTAAATGTTGTTGAAAACCTCCTAAAACAATTTTTTCAAGATTTAGAAATGCTAAAAACCCGAAAGGAGTGCTTGTTCCGTTTACGGTATATTTTCTATCGACCAAAGCATCTGGTGTTACATTTTGTCCGTTTACATATAAATAGTATTTAGATTCTACTCCATTATATGTATATGCAATATGTGTCCATTCTGAATAAGCATTATACAAAGCGTTTTCTCCTAAATGCTCTACCCATTGCTCAATCAGATTTCCGTTGGTTAATTTTTTTTGAAAATAAGTTTTAAAAGGCATTTTATCGTTAGTTGTATTGCTTTCTATCAGCAAGTTTGTATTTCCCCAAAAGGCAGTTGCATCTGATTTTGTTAGCGAAAACAAGCATTGAGCACCAGTATTGTGAGGTTCTGTTTTTATCCACATGGCTACGGTTATGCTTTTTAAATTTTTAACTTTATTAGACACCGAATTAAAAGCAACAAAAGCACCATCAGCACCTTGAAAAGCTTTTCCTTTTATGCCAGTAATGTATGAGCCATTTGTTTTAACTCCGTTTGTTAAATTGCCTTTTATATCTGTAACGGCATCTTCAAAACTCACTTTTGCTATTAAATTATTGGGTTTTATTTGCTCTGATGAATATTGAATTGGGGCGTTTGGTTCTGCTTTGTATGGGTCTTCACACGAGGCAAAAATAATCACTAATAATGCAAATAAACCTATATTTATATTTATATTTTTAAAATTCATATTTTAGTTTTTAAAAAATTAATAATTAGGGTTTTGAGTAGTTACTCCTGCCGATTCGTCTATAACAGATTGTGGTATAGGAAACAATTCATGTTTACCAACTACAAATGTTTTTCCGTGATCTGCTAAAGCTTGTTGTGCTTGCCCTGTTCTAATTAAATCAAACCAACGGTCGTGTTCAAAAGCAAGTTCTACACGTCTTTCTTTCCAAATTGCAGTTCGTAAATCGGTTTTTGTGTTAGCGGTTGTATTGGCTAATCCTGCTCTGTTTCTTACTTTGTTAAGTTCGGTTTTTGCACCTTCTAAATCGTTTAATTCGTTGAGTGCTTCGGCTTTCATAAGCAATACTTCTGCAAAACGAAGGTAACGAATATTGGTATCTGTGTGGTCGGCACCTGGGTTACCATTGTTTGGAGAATAAGCTTTGTAATTATAGTATGGATTATTAACCGTTGCTGGGACTACTCTACCATCATAAAGTGTTTGCCCGGCAAAAATTATGGTTGCTGCTTTTCGTGTGTCGCCTGTTTCATAAGCATTTAAAAGAGATGCCGAAGGAATATTAAAACCCCAGCCCCAGCCTCCGGCTCCTCTGGCACCCTGGGTTTGAGAGTATTGTTGAATTCCTTTTGCTGGGTCGGACCCCCAACCATTGATTTCAAATAAAGATTCTTGGTTAAATTCTCCTGAAACTTTAAAAATTTCTGCATAAGTAGGAGTTAAAGAATATCCTGAAATTTGATTGGCATAACTAACCACTTGGCTCCACTGCTGACGATACATTTTTACTTTTGCCATCAGGGCTAAGGCAGAACCTTTTGAAACTCTTCCTTTATCTGCTGCTCCATAAGCCGAACGATCGGGTAAATTAGCAATGGCTGTTGCCAAATCTTGTTCTATAAAAGCATATATTTCATTAACACTTTTTCGTTGACGAGATTGTAATAAATCGTCTGGGATGTCTGAATTTAAAACTTTATCTACTAATGGCACTGCTCCGTATAATCGAACAAGGTTAAAGTATACAAATGCTCTTAAAAATTTTGCTTCAGCGTCAAGGCGAGTTCTTAAACCAGCATCTGCACCTGTAACTAATGGTAGTTGTTGGATAGCATAATTTGCTTTGTTGATAGCTTCATAATTTGCTCTGTAAACTTCATTAAACGAAGTGCTTGAGGAAGTCCATTCTAAATCATCTAAATCTTTTTTATCGGTGCCTAAATCACCTGGTTCAGAGCCTTTTTCTGCATCATCACTAGTGATACTTGTGATACCTATCCAAGAAAAAGAACTCATATTCCAATCTAAGAATTTTCCATAAACAGATGTTACATACGATTTTGCTCCTTCATCAGTATTACCTACTCCATCAGAAGTTAGCAGTGCTTCTCGTTCATCAACGGTTAAAAATTCATCTTGGCAGGCGTAAAAAACACCTATAAACAATAAAAGAATAATACTATATTTTTTCATAATAAAAATTTTTAAAAGTTAAGTTTAACACCTGTTACTACGCTTCGTAAGGTAGGGAATACTCCGTTTTCAACACCCATTCCGTGTATTGGATTACCACTAATTTCTGGACTAAATCCGCTGTATTTTTGAGTTATAAACGGATTGATAATATTTACATAGAATGAACCTCCTTTAAAGAATTTGTTTAATTCGCTAAAAGTATATGAAACATTGATGTTGTTGATACGGAAAAAATCACCCGATTCTAAATAATACGTTGAAGCATAAGGAATTTCGCTAATAGGTGCTGGGTGTGCTGCATCGGTATTTTGTGGTGTCCAAAAATCTTTTGCAATTTCAAGTTCTATGTTTTCGTTTGAAATTCGTTGTGCACGTTTAGCATTAAATACTTTTGCACCCATTGTTCCGTAACCTTGAACAGAAACATCAATATTTTTGTAAGTTGCACTTAGGTTTATACCATAGGTGGTATGTGGCATAGCGCTTCCAAAAAATTTACGGTCTTTGGTAACTAATTTATTTTGCAACACTTTTTCACCTGCTTGATTATAATAAAGCATTCTGCCTTGTTCATCTACTCCTGCATATTCATAAATATAATATGAGCCAATTGGCTGTCCTAAGGCTTCTTTCGACATCATTTTTAAACCTCCATTGGGGCCGTTATTCAAATCTTGAGTCCACATAAAACTTACTTTATCTGAAACTTCTTTTAATTCATTTTTATTATAGGTTACATTTCCTCCTACATCAAACCTAAAATTATCAGTTAATTTATTATGATAATTTAATGATAGTTCAGCTCCTTTGTTTGATACTTTTGCGGCATGCCTTGCTGTTGCTCCTGTTTGCCCAGCTCCAGAACTTGAGGCTATATAAAGTATTGAATTCCGGTTTTGTTTATCATAAAAATCTATAGAACCTTTAAACATTCCTTTTAAAATTTCAAAATCAGCACCTACCGAATGTTCCCTTGTTTCTTCCCAGCTTATGCTTGAATCAATAAAAGTTGTATTTGCTGTAAACGGCACAGGTGCTTCTCCAAAAGAATATCCATTGGTGCCAAAACTTAAAGTTTGTATGTTTCTACCAAAAGCATCGCTACCGAGTAATCCCCAGCCACCTCTTAATTTTAAAAAGGTTAAAAATTTATTTTCTTTTAAAAATTGTTCGTTTGAAACTATCCAACCTAAACCAACCGATGGAAATGTTCCCCATTGATAACCAGGCAGATATTGAGATGAACCATCTCTACGAATATTAAAGGTTGCTAAATATCTATCTAATAATTTGTATTGTGTTCTAGCAAAATATGAGAATTTTCGTCTGTCATTACCTTGTCCTCCCCAAACTCCCATATCTGCACCTTCATTAGAAAATCCAAATTGCCAATAACTTTCTTGTGCTGGTAAATTATATCTAATGCCTCCTAAATATTCTCCTCCTCCTCTTTTAATCATCTCGACTCCTGCCATTAATTCAAAGTTGTGGATTTCGCTAATTATAAAATTTGAAGTTAGAAAGTTATTAAAATTCCACTCATTTCCGTTAGAACGGCTTAATGTTAGCCCATTATAATACTTACCTGAATATACAGTTTCTGTTGGGTTTGCAATAAAAAAGCCTCGTCTGTAGTCTCCAAAATTATACCCTTTCCAGTTATTAATTTCTACTCCAAAGATTGCATTATATTTTAAATACTTATGAATTTTAGCATCTAAACCAACATTTAAAATGAGATTTAAGTTTTTTGAATGGTCATTTTGCAAATCTAAATCTGCTACAGGATTACCTACATTATTAAATCGTAAGCCTGATTGTGCCACAAAACCATTAGTCCCTAAAAATGGTTGCCCATATTTGCCATCACTATATCGAACAGGTACAATAGGTGCTTGTTTATAGGCTGTATTTAGAACTCCACCTTTGTTTGTGGTATTTGTAAATCCAATATTTACACCTGTTTTAAGGGTTACTTTTGGGGCTAATTTAAAATCGTTGTTTAATCTGAATGTATTTCGATAATATTTTGCCCCTTCAAAAATGGTGTATTCTGAAAAGGTATTAGCATTCAAATTATATGTAATTTTTTCAGAACTACCCGAAAGGGTTAAATCGTTACTATAATAGAGCCCTGATTTCAAGGTTTCTTTTATCCAATTAGTATTTACGGGTTGGTCTTGCGAAAAAATAATCGTTTGGTTAGCAATGTTGTTATATTGTGCATATAAATTACTCCCAGCCATTTTTACAATTTTTAATGGGTTACGAATACCCATAAAACTATCAGTAGTAACTTTTAAATCGCCTTTTCCTTTTTTAGTAGTAATAATAACCACTCCATTAGCTGCTTGATTACCATAAATTGCTAAGGCAGAGGCATCTTTTAATATCTCAAACGACTCTATATTGTTAGAGTTTAGGTTATTTATATTTGATTGATAAAAACCATCAACAACATATAACGGGGGGATACCAGCATTTACAAAAGAGTTAACTCCTCTAATTACAACCATTGGTTCTGCACCTGGTGCATCATTACCCACAATAGTAACACCTGTAAGTTTTCCTTGTGTTCCTTGTAATGGGTTTAAAACTTTTTGTTTAGCAATTTCATCAGCTTTTACTTTGGCTATTGCCATGGTTGCATCTACTGCTTTTCGGGTTCCGTAACCTACGGCTACTACTTCTTGTAGGGTGGTTACTTCTTCCTCCATTATTATATTCAAGATTTTAGAAGAGACTTTTTGGGTAAGCGGTTTATAACCTATATAAGTAAAAACCAAAACATCTTCATCAGATGCTTTTATAGAATACTTACCATCAAAATTGGAGGTTGCCCCTGCTTTGGTTGTTTTGTTAATTATTGTAACGCCTATTAAAGGTGCACCTGCTTTGTCTGTTACTAATCCTTCAACAGATTGCGAAAATGCAAAAGACGTTACAAGGAAAAGCAGTAAATACATTGTTTTTTTCATTTGACTTAAATTTGATTTTGTTTTATTATTTCAAATAGTATTAAAAATAATACTGCAACAAATATATAAAATAATTTATTATAACGTTGTAGTTAATTCAAAAATAGAAACTACATCAATACATCAATATTCTAAAATAATAAATATAATCTATTGTATTTTAATACTTTAAAAAAAATTACAAGTGCAAAAGTATATTAATTAAAAATGCAAATGATGTACTTATGATGTAGTGTGTTTATTTTAAACACTAAATAGTATTCATAAAATTAGATAAATTTTCAGTTGTTTTTGCATTTATTTTTTTCCGTAAACGATAACGATGTAGTTCTACACTTCTGTATGTTATGTTCATTAGAGGTGCAATTTCTTTTGAAGTTAAATTCATTTTAAGATAAATACATAACTTTTTATCTTTTGAAGAAAGATTCGAGAAACGATTTGTTAAACGAGTGATAAAATCTTCATGGCTTTTAAATAAATTATTTTCAAAAGTTTCCCATTCTTTTTTATTTATTGTATTTAATTTTATTGCTTTTTTAATACTCCTTTTTAAATTTGAAATATCATGTTCTGCTTCTAAAAGCTTTTGAATACTATCAATTAGTTCAGATTGTTTTGCAATTGATAACGATTTTCCTGCTACTTCTGATGCTTTTGTTTGTATCTGAATTTCTAAAATATGTTTTTCATATTCTTGAATTTTAAGTTTGCTTTGAGCATCAATTTCAACTTGTAAAAGTTCATTTTTATGTTTTAATTCTTCACGTGTTAGCTTTATTTTTTCGTTTCGTATTGCATTCCAACGATAATAAATAGCAAAAAAAGTTATAATCAAAACTATATAAAGTAATATCATCCAAAAAGAAAAATACCAAGGACGAGCTACTGAAAATGTATAATTTTTAATTTTGTAAAAACGAATACCATCGTATTTATAAATACTTAAATTTTGTTTACCACTGGATAAATTATTTAATAAAATTTTATTATTTATCACTAAATTATATTGATTATTAGTGTTTAATGTATAATAATAGTTTTCTTTTTTAAAACCATAAAATTGACTAATTAAATTTAGTTCAAGCGGTTTATTATATTTTAACCTTTTTGTATTATCAAAATAAGTATTAGTTACAAAAGCTTCGAGTTTTATAGGAGTATGTTTTACTGCATCTTGTGGAACAAACTCAAAAAAACCATCATCTATATTGATAATCAATTTATTATTATTTTTAACGACTTTAATATCTTGATTTACTAATTTCCCTTTATAATACTTTTCGGGGATCAATTCAGAAATAAAATTGTTGTTTTTTTGTGATATAATATATAAAAGCCCTTTTTTAATAACTAAAAATTGCGAATCGTTAATAGCAACAATTTGATTAATATTTTTAAAATATGCATTAAAAATATGATGTTGTTCCAACATGTTGCTAATCGAATTGTATTTATACCATAAATTGTTAATATAAAATAAAAGTTCATCTCGATAGTAAAATAATTTTACTTCATAGTCATTTTTAATATTATTTTTTTTAGTAATATTTTCAATTTTAGTTTCTTTATTGTTTTCTGATAATGTAATTTTATATAAACCTTTGTAGGTATCTGCAGCCCAAAGTTCAGTAGGCTTTGTTTGAACAATAGATTTTATAGGTCGAGTGAGTTTATTTATCGTTTTATAATTAGAAAAATTTGCATCGTCATAATATACAATTCCACTATAATTTGCTTGAAAATAGATGTTTGAAAAATTACTTTTTAACAATTGCCAGCCTCCATTTATAGAATTTACTTTTTGTATTGAAGAACCATTAAACAAAAAAGTACCATCATTATGCCCAATAATGTAGTTATTATCAACTTTTAAAATATCCCAAACTTGACCTTGTGTATTGTTAATTAGTTGTAAATACTTATTTTTATAAACAAAAAAGCCATGGTTAGAACCCAATAAATATCCGTTTTGAAAAGGCATAATGCTATAAACAGAGCCTAAAACACCCGTATTATCTTTGCATTCTAAAAAAGGAGAATTAACCTCGATATGTGCAATTCCGTTATCTAAGCCAAGCCATAAATCATTTTCACTATCTAATGAAATTTTTAAAACTGAATTGTTATCTATCGCATTTTTTCTATTGATATTTATAAAACTATTATTTTTTAAATTTATAATATAAACCCCGTTTGAACTGGTGCCAATAGCTAATATATCATCATCAATTTTTTTAGTAGAAAGTATTAATTCTGTTTTTAAAAACTGATTTAAAGGGTGGTTCCAAATTTTAATATCATTATTTTCAGCAAAGAAAATCCCTGCTTTTTTAGTAAAAATAAATAATTTATTTTTAATTTTTTCAACAGAATGTATAACGTTATTTTTTAATAATTCAGAAGGAAATATTTTTACTAATTTATCGTTTTTAAATAAAAAAAGTCCTTCTTTAACAGAGGCTATATATAATTGATTATCAACAGGAAAACAATAAGATATTTGAAAGGGAAGTCGTATTTTTTTTATTGATTTATAATTATATACAAACAATTCGTTAAACGATTGAAAATATAATTTGTTATTAAATTCAAATATTTTCCAAATTTCTTCGTTGATAGATTCTTTAATAAATAAATTTTTATTTTTAGAAAGCGATGTATAAAGCATTTTACCTTGCTCTCGTTTCCAAAAACCAAATTCGTTATACGAGCCGGTAAAAATTTTTTTGTCTTTTGCAAAAACCGAACGAATTATTGTTTGATCGGGCAAGGTGTAACGTTCCCATTTAACCCCATTATAACGAATAAAATAATGATTATTAGCAAAATACATTGCTTTATCGCTACCTTGGCACACATCCCAAACTTGATTTTCACCTAAATAATCAGCCTTTGAAAAATTTTCAACATAAGGTAACATTTCTTGAGAAAAACCAAGTTTAACAACTAAAAAAAGAAAAAAACAACGTCCTGCTAAATTATATTTCATTATTCACTTATTCGTTAAACAAATCATTTTCAGGTGGCTGTGCTGTCAAAATTACTATTTCTTTGGTGGTAGGGTGCATAAAAACTAATTTTTGAGCATGCAAAGATATGCCTCCGTTTGGATTACTTCGGTTAAAACCATATTTTAAATCGCCTTTTATAGGACAACTAATTGCTGCTAATTGTGCCCGAATTTGATGATGCCTCCCAGTATGTAAATTAACTTCGAGAATGTAGTAATTATTTAGTTTTTTTATAATTTTATAATCTAAAATGGCTTCTTTACTGTTCTGAACTTCCGTAAGATGTGCTTTTGATGTATTGTTTTTTTCATTTCGAGTTATATAATGTTTAAGCGTATCAACCTCTAAAAGGGGTTTATTTTTCACAATAGCCCAATACGTTTTTTTAGTAGTTCTATTTTTAAAAATTTCGTTCATTCGGGTGAGTGCTTTACTTGTTTTGGCAAAAACCACAATGCCCGAAGTTGGCCTATCTAACCGATGAATAACCCCAAGGAATACTTCGCCAGGCTTATTATATTTTCCTTTAATATATTGTTTACAAATTTCAGAAAGTGGTAAATCGTTTGTTTTATCTCCTTGAACAATATCTCCAACTCTTTTATTTACAACTAAAAGATGATTATCTTCAAAAACTATTTGTAAATTTTGTACACTAGATTTCATTTATGTATTTTAAAATAAATTAATAGGCAATATAGTAATATTTCGATAGTCTATCATAAATAAGATTAAAATTGATAGAATTTTATTATTTTTGTATACTAATTTTAAAAAATAAATAATAGGGACTTTTAAAAATTGGTTTTCTAATGAAAATTTGTAATTTTTAAGAAATATCTTTTTAATAAAAATGGATTTTTAGAAGTCCCCCAAATACTCAACCCTTTATAATATGCTAAAAATAGGCGTTTTAGGTGCTGGACACCTCGGAAAAATACATTTACGATTATTAAATCAATCTAAAAAATACAAATTAATCGGTTTTTATGACCCAAACGAAAAAAATGCACTAAAAGTAGCCCAAGAATTTGGCTATCAGAAATTTGATACTATCAATCAACTCATTCAAGCGGTAGATGTCGTAGATATTGTAACACCTACACTTTCGCACTTTGATTGTGCTGTTGAGGCAATTCAGGCAGGAAAACATGTTTTTTTAGAAAAACCAATTGCAAATTCAGTAAAAGAAGCAGAAGAAATTATTACTTTAACAAAAAAATACAACGTAAAAGGACAAGTGGGGCATGTAGAACGCTTCAATCCTGCATTTTTGGCTGCTAAAAACAGCATCAATCAAACCATGTTTATAGAAACGCATCGGTTAGCCGAATTTAACCCCAGAGGCACCGATGTTCCTGTAGTTTTAGATTTAATGATTCATGATATTGATATTATTTTAAGCGTCGTACAGTCAAAAATAATAGATGTGCAAGCCAGTGGAGTTTCGGTTATTAGTGATACACCTGATATTGCCAATGCTCGTTTAGCTTTTGAAAATGGTTGTGTCGCAAACCTAACAGCCAGCCGAATATCGTTAAAAAATATGAGGAAAACACGTTTTTTTCAGAAAGATGCCTATATATCGGTCGATTTTCTTGAAAAAAAATATGAAATTGTAAAAATGAAAGATGCACCCGAAGTTCCAGGTGATTTTGATATGATTTTACAAAATGCCGAAGGCATCCGAAAGCAAATTTATTTCGAAACCCCAACCATAAAAACCAATAACGCAATTTTAGATGAATTAGAAACCTTTGCCGATGCGATAAATAACAATACAAAACCAGTGGTTACCCTCGAAGATGGAACCGAGGCCTTACGAATTGCCTATAAAATTATTGATTGTTTTCATAAATCTTAAACCAAATTACTATGATTGTTCTTCTTATTTTAGGTATTATTTTAATTATTGCTGGAATTTCCTTGGGAAACAGCAATACGACAAACCCGATGGTTAAAAACTTAAAAAGTATTAAGTTTTTAGGTTTACTTTTAACCATAATTGGGGTTTTAACCTCTACATTTAAACAGATAGATGCTGGAAAAGTGGGAGTAAAATCGTTGTTTGGTAATGTAGAAGCCAATATTTTACCAAGTGGTTTGCACATGGTAAATCCGTTGGTTGATGTTACTATTTTTGATATTCAAACACAAAATTATACCATGTCAGCCATTCATTCCGAAGGGGATAAAGAAGGAGATGATGCCATTCGGGTGTTGTCTAACGATGGGTTAGAAGTGGTAATCGATTTAACCGTTTTGTATCGTGTGGTGCCCGAAGAAGCCCCGAAAATTTTAAAAACAATAGGTGTAAATTATACTGATAAAATTGTGCGTCCCGTTACTCGAACTCGTATTCGAGATAATGCAGTTTATTATGATGCAGTTGCTTTGTATTCTACCAAACGAAACGAATTTCAACAACGAATTTTTCAAACCATAGAGAAAGATTTTAAAACTCGAGGGCTTATTTTAGAACAATTGCTTATCCGAAATATTAATTTGCCCGAATCAGTTAAAAAAACCATCGAATCTAAAATTAATGCCGAACAAGATGCTCAAAAAATGCAATTTGTTTTGCAAAAAGAAAAACAAGAAGCCGAACGAAAAAGAGTAGAAGCCCAAGGAATTGCCGATTATCAACGGATCATTTCGGCAGGATTAACCGATAAACAGTTGCAATACGAACAAATAAAAGCACAAAAAGAATTAGCCGAATCGCCTAACGCCAAAATCATTTTTATGAATAAAGGAGGCAACGCACCCATTATTTTAAACGATAAATAAAATTCAACTCATTTTTTAAAGAACTAGCGATTGAAAAAACAATCGCTTTTTTTGTTTGAAAAATACGACATTTTGACATAATTATACATTTAATCATTTAAAAATCAGACACTTTGACATTTTTCTACTCATTGGAACTTAATTTGACTATCTTTTCGAGAATTATAACTAATTTTTAAAAACACTAAACAATATGAACACAAAAAATTTAACCATCAAAAGTCAAGAAGCACTTGAGCAAGCTCAACTAATAGCTCAGGGTTTTGGACATCCACAAATAGAAAACGAACATCTTTTTAAAGGAATTTTAACTGTTGATGAACACGTAACGCCTTTTATTCTTAAAAAATTGAACGTAAATATTCCTCTCTTTACTCAAATTTTAGACAAAACCTTAGAAAGTTTTGCAAAAGTTTCGGGAGGTGATATTTTTCTTTCTCGGGAAGCAAGTTCTATGCTAAATGAAGCCAATATTATTGCTAAAAAAATGAACGACGAATATGTTTCGGTTGAACATTTGATACTGGCAATTTTTAAATCAAGAAGTAAAATTGCTCAAATTTTGAAAGATTACGGAGTAACCGAAAAGGCTTTAGAATCAGCAATTTTAGAAATTAGAAATGGCGAACGGGTTACCTCTGCTTCGGCTGAAGAAACTTATAATTCCTTGAATAAATACGCTAAAAACCTCAACGAGCTTGCCCGAACAGGCAAATTAGACCCTGTAATTGGACGAGATGAAGAAATCCGAAGAGTGCTCCAAATTTTAACTCGACGAACTAAAAACAATCCTATGTTGATTGGCGAACCAGGTGTCGGAAAAACAGCAATTGCCGAAGGTTTAGCCCATCGAATTGTGGATGGAGATGTCCCTGAAAATCTTAAAAATAAAATTGTATTTTCGTTAGATATGGGAGCGTTAATTGCTGGGGCAAAATACAAAGGAGAGTTTGAAGAACGTATAAAATCTGTAGTTAAAGAGGTCATCAGTGCCGAAGGCGATATTGTGCTGTTTATTGATGAAATTCATACATTAGTAGGTGCTGGTGGTGGAGAAGGGGCTATGGATGCCGCAAATATTTTAAAACCAGCCTTAGCCCGAGGCGAATTAAGAGCCATTGGGGCTACAACTTTAGATGAATATCAAAAATATTTTGAAAAAGACAAAGCCTTAGAACGTAGGTTTCAACGAGTGATGATTGATGAACCCGATACAGAAAGTGCCATTTCAATTTTACGAGGAATTAAAGAAAAATATGAAACCCATCACAAAGTTCGTGTTAAAGACGAAGCAATTATTGCCTCGGTTGAACTTTCACAACGCTACATAACCAATCGTTTTTTACCTGATAAAGCCATTGATTTGATGGATGAAGCTGCCTCAAAACTTCGGATGGAAATAAACTCTAAACCTGAAGAATTAGACGTTTTAGATCGAAAAATTATGCAACTTGAAATAGAAACCGAAGCTTTAAAAAGAGAAGATGATACACAAAAGTTAAAAAGTTTAGGTGTTGATTTAGCCCTTTTAAAAGAACAACGAAACGAAATTTATACCCGTTGGAAAACAGAAAAAGATGTAGTAGAAAGTATCCAAACCATCAAAGAGCAAATTGAGGACTATAAAAACGAAGCCGAACGTGCTGAACGAGAGGGTAACTACGGTAAAGTAGCCGAAATTAGATACGGAAAAGTAAAAGAAGCGCAGGAAAACTTAGAAAAACAACAAAAACAATTAGAGGAAATACAAAAAGATAGCTCCTTGATTAAAGAAGAAGTTACCGCTGATGACATTGCCGAAGTAGTTGCCAAATGGACAGGTATTCCTGTAACCAAAATGTTGCAAAGCGAACGTGAAAAACTTTTAAAATTAGAATATGAATTACATAAACGAGTAGTAGGGCAAGAAGAAGCCATTACAGCCATTTCAGATGCCGTTCGTAGAAGTAGAGCAGGTTTACAAGATGCTAAAAAACCCATTGGTTCGTTTCTTTTTTTAGGAACTACAGGGGTTGGTAAAACCGAATTAGCCAAAGCCTTAGCCGAATATTTATTTGACAATGAAGGAGCAATTACCCGAATAGACATGAGCGAATACCAAGAAAAGCACAGTGTAAGCCGATTAATTGGGGCTCCTCCAGGCTATGTGGGTTATGATGAAGGTGGACAGCTAACCGAAGCTGTTCGCAGAAAACCCTATTCCGTAGTTTTATTAGACGAAATTGAAAAAGCCCATTCTGATACCTTTAATATTTTATTACAAGTCTTAGACGAAGGTCACTTAACGGACAACAAAGGACGTGTAGCTGATTTTAAAAACACGATTATCATTATGACTTCAAACACTGGAAGCCATTTGATACAAGAGTATTTTGAAAATTCTAAAAAGTCATTAGATGAAATAGCAGAAAAAGCTAAAATTGAAGTTTTAAATTTGCTTAAAAAAAGTGTTCGTCCCGAATTTTTAAACCGAATTGACGAAGTGGTCATGTTTACCCCTTTAACCCAAGCAGATATTAAAAAAATTGTAGGTTTGCAATTTGCAAATGTGATAAAAATACTTGAAAAACAACACATAAGTTTAGAAACAACCCCCGAAGCTATTGATTATTTGGCTCAAAAAGGATACGACCCACAATTTGGAGCACGACCTGTAAAACGTATCATTCAACGAGAGATTTTGAACGAACTATCGAAACAAATTTTAGAAGGAAAAATAAAAATTGATAGTAAAATTTTAATTGATAGTATTGATAATCAATTAATTTTTAAAAATTTGTAAATCGAATGTGCCGATTTATGAAAATGAATTTTTAGAAGTCCTCAAAAATAATTTTTAACTATCTTTACATTTTTAACCCAAATTACGCATTAGATTTTATTGTCTATTTAGTTTGTAATAGAACTCTAATGCGTAATCGGGGTTTAAAGGAGGTTTCTAAAGTTCAAATGTATATTTTATGGAAAAATCATCAATATTTTATGTAGAAGACGATGCAACGTTAGCGTTTTTAACACACGATTATTTAGAGCAATTTTATAAGGTTTCACATTTTGAAAATGGCGAAAAGGCTATTCAAAATTTTTCTAACACATTTGATTTGTGTATTTTAGATATTAGTTTGCCTAAAAAAGATGGTTTTGAAATTGCTCAATATATCCGGAGTATCAGTCATGAAGTTCCTATTATTTTTCTTTCGGCACGTAGCTTAAAAGAAGATCGTATTAAAGGTTTTCATCTGGGTGCCGATGATTTTTTGATTAAACCTTTTAGTTTAGAAGAATTAAAATTAAAAATTGATGTTTTTTTAAAACGAAGTCAAATCCATAAATCAGAACCTTTAAAAACATATACCTTAGGAGGTATTACATTTTATAGCGATGAATATTTTTTAGAAAAAAACGAGCAAAAAATAACTCTTACTGAACGAGAATCTTCTCTTTTAAAGCTATTTGTAGAGCATAAAAACACCATTCTAAAACGTGAAAAAATACTACACGAATTGTGGGGCACCGACGATTATTTTTCTGGCAGAAGTTTAGATGTTTTTATCTCTCGATTACGTAAATTATTTGCCGATGAGCCTTCCATAAAAATTGAAAACCTGCCCAGAATTGGGTTTAAATTAGTGGTATCTTAATTTCTGTTTGTTTGTTTTTATTTTACTACATAAATAAATGATATACAGATATTTAAAATTAAAATTTAATCTTATTATTTGATTACACTCTACAAAAAAATCCATTTAAACAGGCACAAAAATAAACATCTTACCTGCTTTTGAAACATAATTTTTAGTATCTTTGCACACTTTAAAATAAAGGTGACTTCTAAAAATTGGTTTTCTAATGAAAACTAGTTATTTTTAAGAAGTAGAAGGCAAAATTTAAAAAGAACTTTTTGTAGTAAAAATAAATTTCTAGAAGTCCTCTACATATTAAAATTTATAATTATTTTTTATAAAAAATTTCAAATAAAAAAGTAAGCCTTAACAAAAATACTCATTACAAAAATGGCAAAATTTAACGAATATAATCAATTAGATTTAACCAAAATAGCAGACGAGCAACTCCTTTTTTGGAAAAACGAAGCTGTATTTCAAAAAAGTTTAGACCTACGAAAAGATAACAAACCTTTTATTTTTTTTGAAGGACCTCCATCTGCCAATGGTTTACCAGGTATTCATCACGTGATGGCTCGGGCAATTAAAGATATTTTTTGTAGATATAAAACCCAAAAAGGCTATTTAGTAAACCGAAAAGCTGGCTGGGATACCCATGGTTTACCTGTGGAATTGGGCACTGAAAAAGAATTAGACATAACCAAAGAAGACATTGGAACAAAAATTTCGGTGCAAGAGTATAACCAAGCATGCAAAAAAACCGTTATGCGATATACCGATGTTTGGAACGACCTTACCGAAAAAATGGGCTATTGGGTTGATATGCAAAACCCATACATTACCTACAAACCCAAATATATGGAGAGTGTTTGGTGGCTTTTAAAACAAATTTACGACAAAGGTTTGATGTATAAAGGCTACACCATTCAGCCTTATTCTCCAAAAGCAGGCACAGGTTTAAGCTCGCACGAACTCAACCAACCGGGTTGCTACAAACCTGTTACCGATACTACAATTGTTGCACAGTTTCGATGCCCCCTAACCCCCGAAGGGGAAACTCATAATAATATATTAAAAGCCTTCGGTTTAAACTCCCTCTCCTTTGGAGAGGGCTGGGGTGAAGTATTTTTTCTTGCTTGGACAACTACCCCTTGGACTTTGCCATCAAATACAGCTTTAACCGTTGGACCAAAAATTGATTATGTTTTAGTAAAAACCTTTAATCAATATACTTTTAAACCTGTTAATGTTATTTTAGCAAAAAATTTAGTCGAAAAAATATTTGATAAAAAATTTAGTTTAATAAACGAAATAACAGCTTTTAATGAATTTCAAATCAACCCCAAAGGGCTTATTCCATATCACATAATAGCTGAATGTAAAGGTGCTGCACTTGTAAATATTAAATATGAACAATTATTACCTTGGGCTTTGCCTTATCAAAATTCTGAAAATGCTTTTCGAGTAATAGCAGGCGATTTTGTAACCACCGAAGACGGAACAGGTATTGTGCACACAGCCCCAACTTTTGGTGCAGACGATGCTAAAGCTGCCAAAGAAGCCTCCCCAGAAGTGCCTCCGATGTTGATTTTAGACGAAAATAAAAACCCTGTTCCTTTGGTTAATTTACAAGGAAAATTTATTGATAATTTAGGTAATTTGTCTGGCAAATATGTTAAAAACGAATACTATAATGATGGAGAAGCGCCCGAAAAATCGGTAGATATAGAAATTGCCATTCAATTAAAAGAAGAAAACAAAGCCTTTAAAGTAGAAAAATATGTACACGATTATCCGCATTGTTGGCGAACTGATAAACCTATTTTATATTACCCATTAGATAGCTGGTTTGTAAAAATTTCGGAAGTAAAAGATCGTATGTATAAACTAAACCAAAACATCAACTGGAAACCACAAGCCACAGGCGAAGGCAGGTTTGGCAATTGGTTAAAAAATGCCAACGATTGGAATTTGTCTCGGTCAAGATATTGGGGAATTCCTTTGCCTATCTGGAGAACCGAAGACGGGACCGAAGAAAAAGTGATGGGCTCGGTAGAAGAATTATACAACGAAATTGAGCAAGCTATCAGCAAAGGTTTTATGACCAAAAATCCTTACAAAGGCTTTGAAATAGGTAATTTAACCGACGAAAATTATGATAATCATATCGATTTGCATAAAAATATTGTAGATGAAATCATTTTAGTATCTGCAGGCGGTAAACCCATGAAACGAGAGGCAGATTTGATTGATGTTTGGTTTGATAGTGGGGCTATGCCTTATGCACAATGGCACTATCCGTTTAGCCAAAAAACGTGGGATGCTGCCGATTTTATTGCTGAAGGAGTTGACCAAACAAGAGGTTGGTTTTATACCTTACATGCCATTTCGAGTTTGGTTTTTGACAAAATTTCGTATAAAAACGTTATTTCAAATGGCTTAGTTTTAGATAAAAATGGTCAAAAAATGTCTAAACGATTAGGCAATGCCATTGAACCCTTTGTAAACCTTAAAAAATACGGAGCAGATGCTACTCGTTGGTATATGATTAGCAATGCAAACCCATGGGATAATTTAAAATTTGATGAAGAAGGAATCACCGAAGTAAAGCGTAAATTTTTTGGAACACTTTATAACACATATTCTTTTTTTGCATTGTATGCCAATGTTGATAATTTTACATTTAAAGAAGCTGAAATTCCATTATCAGAACGACCTGAAATAGATCGTTGGATATTTTCTGAATTAAATACTTTAATAAAAAAAGTAGATGAATTTTATGCAGATTATGAACCCACAAAAGCAGCACGGGAAATTAGTAACTTTGTTAGCGACAATTTAAGTAACTGGTATGTAAGGCTTTGTAGAAGACGTTTTTGGAAAGGCGAATACGAAACTGATAAAATAGCCGCCTACCAAACACTTTATACATGTTTAGAAACAGTAGCAAAATTAGCCGCTCCAATTGCTCCTTTTTATATGGATAGATTGTTTAAAGATTTAAACGATGTTACTAAAAAAGAAAATACAATTAGTGTGCATTTAACAAACTACCCTGATTTTGATACTTTAAAAATTGATAAAGCCTTAGAAAACAGAATGCAAAAAGCACAAAATATCTCATCAATGGTACTAGCACTTCGTAAAAAAGAAATGATAAAAGTGCGACAACCATTGCAAAAAATTATGATACCAGTGCTTGATGAGGCTGAAATTTTAGAAATAAATTTAGTAGCAGATTTAATAAAAGCTGAAGTAAATGTTAAAGAAATTGAACTAATTAATGATTCATCAGGAATTTTAACAAAACAAATTAAACCTAATTTTAAAGCCTTAGGTCCCAAATTTGGAAAAGAAATGGGTATTATTGCACAAAAAATTAAAGAATTTTCACAAGAGGATATTAAAAATATTGAAAAAAATAATACTTTTGAACTTTTTATAAATCAAAAGACTATTGAAATTACTTTAGACGATGTAGAAATTAGTTCTCAAGATATTCCCGGTTGGTTAGTTACTAATAATAACGGACAAACAGTTGCCTTAGACATTACCATTACAGAAAATTTAAAACAAGAAGGAATCGCAAGAGAATTGGTAAACAGAATACAAAATATTAGAAAAGAAAACAATTTTGAAATTACAGATAAAATAGCAATAACAATTCAAAAAAATAAAGAATTAGAACAAGCTGTTCAAAATAATTTTGAATATATAACAAACGAAACTTTAACAGAAAAGTTAGAATTTGTTGATATTTTAGAAAATAGTATAGAAATTGATTTTGATGATATTAAAACAAAAATATTAATAAAAAAATAATTAATATGGAAAACGAATTAGCACGATATTCAGATGCCGATTTGGCTGAATTTAAAGACCTTATTTTAAAAAAAATAGACAAAGCAAAAACAGATTTAGAACTTATCAAAAGTGCCTATATGAACGATTTAAACAACGGAACTGATGATACATCTCCTACGTTTAAAGCCTTTGAAGAAGGTAGCGAAACCATGAGTAAAGAAGCAAATTCGCAACTTGCTATCCGACAAGAGAAATTTATTAGAGACCTAAAAAATGCACTTTTTAGAGTTGAAAACAAAACCTATGGAGTGTGCAGAATAACCGGAAAATTAATTCCTAAAGAACGGCTTATGCTTGTACCACACGCAACTATGAGCATAGAAGCAAAAAACAATCAACGATAAATTTTTAATGGTTAATGACTAATTGTAAAAAATGAACCTAAAAAAAGCTTATTTATTAGTAATTATAATTCTTTTAATAGATCAAATTACAAAAATATTTATTAAAACTCACTTTTTTTTAAACGATGGGTTTAATATGTTCGGATTGGAATGGTTCCGAATTCATTTTATTGAAAACGAAGGAATGGCTTTTGGTTTTGAATTGCCTTTTGCAAGTGGCAAACTTATATTAACATTGTTTCGGATTTTTGCAGTAATCGGTATCGGTTGGTGGTTGCAAGATGCAGTAAAAAAGCATAGTTCGGACTACTTAATTGTAGCAATTTCGCTTATTATGGCAGGTGCTATGGGCAATATAATTGATTCTGTTTTTTATGGAGTAATTTTTAACGATAGCACACATCAAATTGCATCACTTTTTGCTGAAAATCCTTATGGAACTTGGTTTCACGGACGAGTGGTTGATATGTTTCACTTTCCAATTTTCGAAGGAACTTTGCCAGATTGGATACCTTTTTGGGGAGGTAAATACTTTAAATTTTTTGATTATATTTTTAACATTGCAGATATGGCTATTTCAACAGGAGTAGGTATATTATTAGTTTTTAATAAAAAAGCGTTTAAAAATTAAGAAGACTTCTAAAAAATAATTTTTTGTCACAAAAAGCTTTTTTTTTAAAATTACAAATTCCTATTAGAAAACCAATTTTTAGAAGTTCCCTTAAAAAAATGCTTTCAATTGCACCATTCCTGTGTGGATAGGGTTGGTGCTTTGACTTTTTCTGCCTTGATAGTTTAAACTTAGGTTCAAAAATTTTGTAATATTTCGTTGTAAAAGGGCAGACCACGTTAGGTTTTCACCTTTTTGAAAGCCTTCCAGCATCTGAAAGGCTACAGGGGTGTTGGTTGCTCCGTCAAAATTATTTTTGATATACGAAAACGAGGCATTTACGCTAAAATTTTGTTCGGAAGTGCGAGTAAAAGCAAAACCCAATTCTTGTCGAACCAGCGTTTCTGAACTCATCATTCGATTATGTTTATTTTGCCAACTGAAAAACATATCAAATGTTGAATTTTTTGTTAATAAATATGAAATTTTTGGCATCAATGCAATGCTTTTTAAATAAATATTTCGAGCTGCATACCCTTCTGCTTCGGTTATATTTTTAAAAATTTCTGTTGAAAAATTGGCTAACCAAAGTGTTTGAAACAAATGTGTATAGTTGATTTTATGACTTTGTAAATTGGTTTTTTGTTTACCAACAGCTAATAAATACTGTGTTTTTGCCTCTTGAAACGTATAAATTATCGAATGATTTTGCTTACCTCTATTATAAAACAACCGATTGGTAACCGATTGTTGCAGCCCTAAAACATCTTCCCCTGTATTCCACAAATCAAACCGAAACGATTGATTGTTTTTTTTAATTTTTTGGTCAATTAAATAGCTCGTTTGGTTATATAATTTATTGATAAATGATTGATTGTTAGATGCTTTTGGCTGGATAATTAAATTTTGTGAAACTTTATTTTGATGTGTTTGTATAAAAACATGATTAGGTAAAAATACCTTTACAAATTTTGCTAAATCCATAAAAGGTGCGATTTCAAACTCTTGCAATTCCTGTATATTATTATGGTTATAATCGTTCCACATATACGTGCCTCGTCCAGGTTCTACCTCAATAAATGTAAATTCTTGTTGAGCAATACTACCCGAATGAGATTCCATGGTTGTTGTATATACCAAAATATCGTTTAAAAATTTTTGTTGATATAACAATCGATAATTTAGCGAATGTTCATCAGGAGTGTTGTTATAAAATCGTAACGTTCTATAATTCAAAAAGATAGATAAATTACTTTTTTCGTTTTCTAAAATTTTACTATTTAAAAAATACTGAATAGATCTGTTTTTACGTTCGATTTTATCAATCTGCAAACTATCATTTTGTCTAAGTTTTAGTCCCACTTCTACAAAAACTTTTGCACTATCACCTCTTCCAAAAAACAATCCGTTTTCTATAAATTTTTGACTATTTAAAAGATATTTTTCGGTTAAAACATCTTTAATTTTATTATTCTCGGCAATTAAAAAAGCCCGAGCCCAATTTTTATTCTTTTTATACAAAACCGATACATTATTTTTTAAAAAAATAGATTTTTGCGTTTCAGAACTACTGTTTAGGTAACTATTTTCGGTAAAAATATTCCAATATTTACGGTTCGATTTAAATCTAAAGAAATGCTTATTCCCATTATAATAATTTGTAAAAGACATATTATCAAACGAATACAAAGCTATATCATTTTTTTTGTTTTGAAATTCTAAACCTGTATTCATAAAAATTTGTTGAGTTTTAAAAACGGAATTAATATTCCAATTTCGGTTAAATTCTACTTCAAAAACACGTTCAATAGGTTTAAAATTTTCATTAATTATAAAACTTTCGGCAAAAGCAACAATGGTAATATTTTTAGAAAACAAGCGTTGGTTGACTTTAAATTTTCCTGCAAAACCTTGATTATCAGAATCATTGATTGTAGAAAATAAATTTTTATCATAGTTGCTCATAGCGGTTTCAAAACTAATATTAGTTTTTTCGGACGGATGATAACCTCCTGCAACGTTTATAATTTGAATTTTATCGGGTGCAACCAACGGGATATTGGGGTCAAAACTACCTTGTTTCACCCCAAAAACGGGTGGCACATATTCATAAATTTTACCAATGGCTGAAACATTTATCAATTTATAGTTGCCCTGATTTTCACCCACATACACAAATTTAATTGAATATAACTCATCGGTTGGATTAGTAGAAAAAACATATACTTCGATAGCATTTTGAATAGTTTTTTTATATAAAATTTTATTTTCTGAATAGCTTTCAACCACTGCAGACGGGGCTATCATTTTAGACAAATCATCACCCGCTTCACTTAAAACTTGTTTTTTCTCATCCGACAAATTTTGTAAAATAGTTTTGTTTTTTAAGTCGTTTTCGCTATAAATATTTGCAGCGATATTCCACTTTTTTTTGGTATGTTTTCCTCCGAAATAATTGGTTAAACGGGTATAATTTTGTTGTGTATATTGATATTCCACCACAATTCGCATTTCAGATGTTATCGGATAAAGCGTTGTAAAAGTAAGCTCTCCTGCATTATAATCAATCGTATAGTGTTTGTTTTCGCCTGCTTCGAGCAAAATTCCGTTTACAAACACTTTTTCAGACCCAGCTACCACCAACATGTATAATTCCCCTGAATTTCCTTTCAATTTATAGGGTCCTTGGTTGCCTTCCTGTCCTGTAAAACTACTTCGTGCAAATTGCCCACGTGCAAATGAAACCGAGCCATATAAATTGGTTTCTTTTTCGTTATTTTTATAGTTAGCCTCTACTAAAAGCCCCTGCACACGCTTGTTAAAATTTAAAAAACTATACGCTCTGTTCTCTAAAAATAAGTCGCCCCCTCTTGCTTTCCAGTAATCGGAAAGTAGTTCGACATATATTTGATCAAATTCGTTTAGGCGTTGCGAATAGCCTTCTTGCAGGGGAATATTTGAATCTTTTATTGATGCTTTTAGGGTTACTTTTTCGGATAATTTACCCGAAATTTGCAAGTCTAAATTTGAAATTGTTACAGCATTTTGGTTGTTGCCAATTGTAACCCCTCTGCTGATGCTTCCGTTGGTTAAAAGTCCATCCAAAGGTTGATTTACTATTGGTTTTGAAGGTTTTGAAAGGGAATAAAGTTGCGTTTTATTTGGGTTGTTTTTCACGATTTTAGAATCGTCGTAAAAACTATATATTTGGGTTAAAAATTTAGGGTATTTTAAATATCTTATGACTAATGTATCATTTTTTTGGATATTTTTACGAAATATTATATTTTTTTTGTTTAAATTTAGGGTATAAAAAGTACTATCAATCAACTGGTTTTTGGTTGTAAATATTTTTAAATCTGTTAGATTGATGTTTGTATCTTCAATATTTAGGGTATCGGAGGTGAAAATTATTTTTTTTTCACTCCATAGATTAGTTTGTTCTTGAGCCGAAGCACCCAAAAAAGTTCCTAAAAAAAATAAAATTAAAAATAAAAAACGCATCCAATATATAACTTAAAAATTTCAAAAGTAGTATATAAAATTGGCTCTATTTTGAATATAGTGGGTAATTAAATATGGAATAGTGTAAATTTATAGAAAAAGCATTGATTATTTATGCTTTTTAAATATAATTTACATCTTAAATTAACTCTATAGGGGCAACCTATTTATAGAATAAAAACATATTACCTCAGCTATAAACAATATAGAACCATAAAATTACAGAATTTAAAAAATTAGTATTCTAAATTAAATTTTTTGTACCAAGCCTTGCAGCCCGCCATGAGTGGAGCTCTTTTTATATTTTTTTATAGTATTCACTCGGTTATTTAGGTTATATTTAGTTAAAAAAATATAAAAAAGCGGGAACGGAAGGCGGATTAGCTGCCCAAAAAAATAAAAAAACAGTTGTTTAATGTAACAAAAATAAAGGTTCCTCGTCTTGCTTTTATACATTTGATTTTATTGTCAGTTATTTTAAAAAAATATGAATCAAAAAGAGTTTATACAAATTATCAATCCTTTTAAAAGCAAACTTTTTCGTATTGCCAAACGTATGTTGGTGAGTGTGGAAGAGGCTGAAGACGCTACACAAGAGGTGCTTTTTAAACTCTGGAAAAATAACGAAACACTGGAAAAACTGAATAATATTGAGGCTTTTGCAACTACGATGATTAAAAACCAATGTTTAGATGTGTTGGGTTCCAAACGGGCTGGTTTAAGCACTTTAACTCACAGTAATTATGAAGATAATTCGTTGAATATCAATAAAATAATTGAAAATAATGATCATTTATATTGGATTAATAAAATTATTGACGAATTACCGATGCAACAAAAACTAATTGTGCAACTCCGTGATATTGAAGAACAGGAGTTTGCAGACATTACAAAAATAATGGACATGAACGAAACGGCTGTGAGAGTTGCCCTTTCGAGAGCCCGAAAAACGATTAAAGAGAAAATGCATAACATACAAAATTATGGAAGCTAACTATATAAAAGGACTATTAAACAAATATTTTGAAGCGGAAACAACAGTAGCCGAAGAAAAAATTTTGAAAGATTATTTTGCTTCTGAAACTATTTCTGAAGAGTTTTTGAGGTATAAAAATTTGTTTATAGGATATTCTCAAGCACAAACGGAAATATTTACAAAAGAACTTGAGTTTTCAAAATTTAAAGTTTATAAAAACAAAAAATGGTATGCAATTGCTGCAGCTGTTGTGGTATTGCTTGGAACTGTTGTGTTGTTACAACCTCCTGAAAAAGAAACTAAAACAAGCAACGGATTAGGCACTTTTACCGACCCTAAAGTTGCATTTATTGAAACTCGGAAAGCCTTAGCAATGGTTTCTGAAAATATAAATATTGGCATAGAAAATGCTAATTATGCAACAGAGTTTAAAAAAAGTAAAGAGAAAGTATTTAAAAAAAACAACCCTTAAAAATAATAATAAAATGAAAAAAATAATTATAACCCTTGTGTTTTTGGTTCCTGCACTTATATTTTCACAAAGTGCGTTTGACAAATTTGATGGTAATGAAAATGTAGCTGCTGTTGTTGTAAACAAAAAAATGTTCGAAATGATGAGCCGTGTGAAAATTGAAGATAAAGAATCTCAACAATACATGAATTTACTTAAAAAATTAGAAAATTTAAAAGTTTTTACCACCTCAAATGTTAAAACAGCCGCTGAAATGAAATCGACGGTTAATCAATACCTAAAAAACAATACTTTAGAGGAATTGATGCGGATTACAGAGGGGGCTAAAAATGTAAAAATTTATGTCCGTTCGGGGACTAATGATAGCATTGTTAAAGAACTTTTGATGTTTATTGAAGGTGCTGGTCAGAAAGATTTTGAAAGTGTAATTGTTTCTATTATAGGTACTTTTAATTTGGATGAAATTTCGGAATTAACTGAACGAATGAATATACCTGGTGGAAAAGAACTTGAAAAAGCTGCTAAAAAATAAATATTTAACTTAAGTGGACTTCTAAAAATTCATTTTTATTACAAAAAGTTCTTTTTAAATTTTGCCTTCTACTTCTTAAAAATTACAAATTTTCATTAGAAAACCAATTTTTAGAAGTCCCCTTAAAAATAGTATAAAATTAATATGAAAAAAATATTTTTACCCATAGCATTCCTTTTTTTTATAAGTTGTGATAACAAGCCTACACTACAAAAATATTTTGTTGAAAATTCTGAAAAACAAGAGTTTATAAGTGTCGATTTGGCTTCGAGTTTTATCAATACCGACAAAATTAAACTAAGCAAAGAAGAAAAAACAGCTTTAGAATCGTTTGAAAAAATGAATATTTTAGTGTTGCCTACCGATTCGTTACAAATTAAAAAATACGAAACAGAAGCGGTAAAAATAAAAACCATTTTAAAAGATGAGATGTATCAAGAGCTGATAAAATTTAACAAAGGTAATCAGGGGGCAGCCGTTTATTTAATTGAAGAAAACGAAAAAATTGATGAATTTGTTTTTTTTGCGAGTTCAAAAGATACTGGTTTGGCTTTGGTTCGAGTTTTAGGCAATGATATGAACCCTGATAACATTATAAATATGTTTTCTATCATTCAAAAAGCCGATTTGAATTTAGAACAACTAAAACCTTTGCAACATTTGGTAAAATAAGTAGCAAAATGTCAAGTTATCAAAGGCAGTGAATAGTAAGTAAATTAGTATCACTGTTTTTTAATACAATGGGATTGAGTTATAAAAAAATATCTTAAAGGTTTGGAATCCAAGGAATTTTTCTTGACTTCTTAATTTTAACACCCAAAATCATAAAAACATAAATTATATATAATTGATTTTTAGATGTTTATAAAACATGTGTGATGAAAAATGAAAAATGTGCGGAAGTAAGGAAAAAGATAACTCACAATAGATTTGTAAAAAGTTTAAACGATAGGAAAAAGGCATTTTGGCGGATGTTCTTACATTATCAAAAGCCTAACGATGTATTTAAAAAAAATTGTAAAATTTATTAAAGATTAAGGAAACTTATAAAATACTACCTCAATAAAAATCCACATTAAAAACAACTTTTATACCCTTATAATTTGGTGTGGCTTCAAAACTGTTGTATATTTTTTGAATAGTTTGTTTCACTTTATAAAGGTTGGTTTGTGGGGGTATTTTGAGCAAAATATTTCGGATATATTCGTTTCGTATTCGACTGATAGGTGGTTCTTCGGGGCCTAAAATAGGTATAGGTAATTGTAGTTTCATCACATTATACAACCAAAACGACCCTTCTACAAGGGTTTGATAATTTTTATGTCTTAGGGTTATTTTTATAATTCTAAAATACGGAGGGTAGGCATATAGATTTCGGTCGTTCATTTGCTCGGCAAACATGGCTTCGTATTGGTTGGTAACCACTTGTTGCAAGCAACTTTGCAACGGGTTATAGGTTTGGATATACACTTTGCCTGCCGCACTTCTTCCTGCCCTTCCTGCCACTTGGGTAAGCATCTGAAAGGCTCGTTCCATAGCTCTAAAATCGGGATAAAACAATAAATTATCCGCATTTAAAACCCCAACCAACGTAACTTTTTCAAAATTCAAGCCTTTGGCAACCATTTGTGTGCCTACTAAAATGTCTATTTCTTGGTTTTTTAAGTCCTCTAAAATAGTTTCAAAAGCGTGCTTGCTTCGTGTGGTATCTTGATCCATTCGGGCAATTTTTTTTTCAGGAAAAAATAGTTGCAACTCCAGCTCCACTTGTTCGGTTCCAAAACCTTTGGTTTCTAAATCTACCGAATGGCATTTGTGGCAATGGGTAGGTTTTGCCATTGCATATCCACAATAATGGCACTTCAGTTGGGCTTTGTGTTTGTAATACGTTAAACTCACATCGCATTGAGGACATTGAGGAATATGACCACAGGTAACACACTCAATTATAGGGGCATAGCCTCTTCTGTTTTGAAAAATAATCACTTGTTCACCTTTGGCAAGTGTTTCTTTTATTGCCTCAATCAAAGTATTTGAAAAATGCCCTTTCATTTGTTTCCGTTTATGCTTATCTTTCAGGTCAATAAGCTCAATTTCAGGTAAATAAACCTCTCCAAAGCGTTCGGTTAAACTTACTTTTGCATATTTTCCAATGACTGTATTTTGATACGTTTCTAAGCTGGGTGTTGCCGAACCCAACAGCACTTTTGCTTGATGCATATGTGCCAAAATCAAGGCTGCATCTCGGGCATGGTAACGAGGAGCGGGGTCTGTTTGTTTATAAGTTTGCTCATGCTCTTCGTCAATAATTAGTAAACCTAACTTTTGAAAAGGTAAAAACAAAGCCGACCGAACTCCGATAATAATTTGAGCATTTGGGCTACTTTCGTTCACTTTTTTCCAAACTTCTACTCGTTCATTATTGGAATATTTAGAATGAAAAACCGAAATAATATTTCCAAAATAAGCCGTTAATCTGTTTACTAATTGCGTGGTTAAAGCAATTTCTGGGAGCATTAAAAGTATTTGTTCGCCTTGTTGCACAGCGGTTTCTATAAGTTTTATATAAATTTCTGTTTTACCAGAACCTGTAATTCCGTGTAACAAACAAACATCTTTTTCGTTCCAAGCCTTGATAATTTGATTATAAGCTGTTTTTTGGGCTTCCGAAAGATTAAATTGATAGTTTTTTTCGTCAGAAAATTCAATCCGATATTGTTCTGTAAAATATTCCTCAAAAATATTTTTATCAACTAAATTTTTAAGAATGGAGGCTGTAACTTGCGTATTTTCGAGCAGTTTTTTTGCTAAAATATTTTTTTTTTCTTGTGCCTTTAGCTGAAAATACTGTAAAATAAGTTGTTTTTGCTTAGGGGCATTTTTTAATTCATTTAGAAGCTGTTCCAAAGCATCGTTTTGGTTATATTTTTCGTGTAGTTTTATATACCGAACAGTTTTAGGCTTATAGGTTTCGGTGATTTCTTCTTGTAAGATCACGATATTTTTAGCCAGCAATTTTTGTACTAAGGGCAACACGTTTTTTTTGCCTAAAATTTTGATTAAATCGACTATTTTTAAGGTTGTTTGTTGCTGTAAGGCTTCATAAACTAAATATTCATCGTCTGTAAGTTCGGCAGGATTTCCAATAAATTTTGCAACCTGATGAATAACTGTTTCACTTTCCAGCAATAATGACGAGGGTAATGCTGCACGATAAACATCGCCTACGGAACACATATAATACTGAGAAATCCACTGCCAATGGGCTATTTGCACAGTTGTTACCATCGGTTTATCATCAATAATTTCCTGAATTTCTTTGGCTTCGTATAATTGAGGTTCTTGGTGATGTTTTTCTAATACTAAAGCCGTATATACCTTTGATTTTCCAAACTGAACAGCCACACGCATTCCTACTTCGATAAAATTAAATTCCGCTTCCGAAACCTTATAAGTAAAGGCTTTGTTGAGATTTAAAGGTAAAATTACGTTGATAAAAAACATAGAAAATAACGATTAACGATTGAATATTGACGATTTAAAACAAAATAATTAAACTTTTAAACTAACTTTTCCCATTCCTGCATAAAATTATTTAAATCTTGCTTTTTTTGTTCATAAGCTATAAAAAATGTTTGATTTGTAGCTAATTCATCATAATTTTTTGCTAATTTTTCGTCATCATTTTTAATGGCTATTTCCAACTGCTGAATTTGATTTTCAATTTTACTAATTTTATTTTGAAGGGCTTTGGTTGCTTTTTGTTTTTCAAACGATTGTTTTGTTTTATTTGTTTGCTCTATTTTAAAAACCTCTTTTCGTTCCAGTTCTCGCATGTTTTGCATGTTCCGTTGTTCCAAAAAGAAGTTAATATCCCCTAAATATTCTTTGATTTTTTTGTCCTTAAATTCATAAACAATATTAGATAAACCTTGTAAAAAATCTCGGTCGTGCGATACTAATATCAGTGTTCCCTCGTATTTTTTTAAAGCCGCTTTTAGCACATTTTTTGATTTTATATCTAAATGGTTTGTAGGTTCATCCATTACCAAAACATTGATAGGCTGCAACAATAACTTACACAAAGCCAGTCGATTACGCTCACCCCCAGATAATACTTTTACTTTTTTCTCTACATCATCGCCTCTAAAAAGAAACGAACCCAGCATATCTCTAACTTTAGAACGATTGATATCATTAGCCGCATCTTCCATTGTTTTTAAGAGTGTAATTTCTCCATCTAAATATTCCGCTTGGTTTTGTGCAAAATAGCCTAATTGGACGTTATGCCCTATTTTTATAGTGCCTTGGTAATCAATGTCTTTTACTAATGCTTTTACAAAAGTTGATTTTCCTTGCCCATTTTGCCCAACAAAGGCTATTTTTGACCCTCGTTCTATCATCAATGAAATATTATGAAGCACTTGTTTTGTGCCATAGTTTTTACTCACATTTTCGGCCTCTACCACTACCTTGCCTGGAGTTATCGACACAGGAAATGAAATATTCATTACCGAAGTGTCTTCTTCATCCACCTCAATTCGTTCCACTTTTTCTAATTTTTTAATCAGCGATTGAGCCATGGAGGCTTTGGAGGCTTTGGCTCTAAATTTATCAATTAACTTTTCTGTTTCTTCTATTTTTTTAGCCTGATTTTTTTGAGTAGCTAATTGTTTTTCACGAATTTCTTGCCGTAAAACTAAATATTCAGAATACGGCTTGGCAAAATCATACAATTTTCCTAACGAAATTTCGATGGTTCTGTTAGTTACATTGTCTAAAAACATTTTATCATGCGAAACAATTACCACAACTCCCGTAAAATTTTTCAGAAAATTTTCAAACCAAATAATACTTTCAATATCTAAATGATTGGTAGGCTCATCTAATAGTAAAATATCGTTTTTTTCTAATAAAATTTTAGCCAATTCAATCCGCATTCGCCACCCACCCGAAAATGTATCGGTTTGGTTATTAAAATCTTCTCGTTTAAAGCCCAATCCCAACAAAATTTTTTCAGTATCTCCCACATAATTATACCCTCCAATAATTTCAAAATGATGGGTATAATGACTCAAATCTTCGATAATTTGATGATATTCTTCCGATTCATAATCCGTTCGAGTGCTTAATTGGTGGTTTATTTCGATTAATTTTTGCTCGGTATGTATAATTTCTTTAAAGGCTTGATAGGCTTCTTCGAGCACTGTTCTCCCTCTTTCAAAATCAATATCTTGTTTTAAATAGCCAATTTTCACTTCTTTTTCAGTAGCAATACTCCCCGAATCGGGGGGCATTTCGCGAGATAAAATTTTAAGCATGGTCGATTTTCCTGCTCCATTCTTCCCTACCAAACCCACTCGGTCGCCTGCCCCTAAACGGAAACCAACTTCTTCAAACAAAAAAGTTCCTCCAAATGAAACTGATAAATTGTGTATATTTAACATCTTAGTTCCAAATTATTTTTTTAAGTCGATTGATATTTATATCGTTCAACAAAGGTTTATTTTTTTCTAAATTTTCATATAAATGATTAGCTAAATAAGGAGCTAAATAAACCCCACGAGTTCCTAATCCATTCAAAATATGAACGTTAGGATATATAGGATGTGTTCCTACAAGGGGTCTCCTGTCTTTTACCGTTGGGCGAACTCCTGCCAAATGCTCTATAATCTTATAATCGCACGAAATGAGTTCGTTTAGTTTTTCTATTAACTCATTTTTAGCCTCTGTTGTTGGTATGTTTGTTTTATCATCCCAATTATAGGTTGCTCCCACTTTAAAAAGATGATTACCCACAGGCATTATAAAAACATTTGATTTAAAAATGATATCTTGTGGTAATTCTTTGGCTTCGATAATTAAAAGTTCGCCTTTGGTACCATCTAACGGAAGGGTCTTAAAAAAAGGGTTTTTATGCAAGCCAAAACCTTCTGAAAAAACAATATTTTTAGTTTTTATATTTTTATATTTTATGAAATCACTAAATAATTTAAGTTTATCATATTTAAAGGTTGAATATTCAATTAATTGATTGGTTTTTAAATAATTATGGTATTTTTCTAAAAAAAGTTTACTATCCATATAACCCGTATGAAGCACTTCGCCAAACCCAAAAGAAGCATCAATAAAAGTATGTTTTTTGTGATGTATTTTAGGGTTCAAAAATTTTTGTAAATTAAGTTTATCTGATGCAATAACCCAATCATTTTGCTCTTCAATAGATGCTATTTTTCGATAAATAGGTAAGTCAAACACAAAATTTGTATGTAGTTTTTGTTCTAATTCTTTAAAAAAAGGAATCGAAAATTCGTGTTGTTCAGTCACATTCCACGCCTCAGTAAAACGTTTTAAAATAATAGGGTTTATTAAACCTCCTGCCACTGTGGAGGAATGTTGTGAATAATTTTCAAAAACTAAAATTTTTTTTTGATGTTGCAAAGCAATTTCGGCAAAACTACAACCTGCCAAACCAGCCCCTACAATTATGTAATCTAACATTTTTTGCCCTTTATCCACCAAAGAGGAATTTTAATTATTAGTTGCAAAGATAACACATAAAATAAAAAACTCTCATCGTTCTTGATGAGAGTTTTAAAATTTATAATTATTTGTATATTAGTAATTCCACATATCGTGTTCAAAATTTCTAATTTTTTCACGAACTCTGTCTGCTTCTAATAATTGCATCTGAGCATTTTCTTGCATATAATCTTTAATCATACGATCACCATACACGTTTTCTTCTTTTTCAACTAAACCAGTAAAACGACGAGCGTTAAACAATTGATCAAAGTTAAAGGGTAAGGCAGAATTTCGATTGTTAAAGGCTTTAGCTTCATGCAAAACATCACGAGCTGCAGGATAATATACCCAGAAAAGCTCAATATAATCTTTTTCTTCTTTATTAAGCGTGAAAACATCCGGAACCATTGGGCAAATTCCCAAAACTCTGTATCGCATATCACTTTGACGTTTGTCAAAATACCAATAACCAACTACTTTATACGCAGTAACATGGTAAGGCTCTATGGTATATTTAACAATATATTCATCAGAAATTTTTTCTCCTGCATTATATTGCTCTCTTCCAGCATCAGCGGTATCAATCATTGTTAATGATTCTTCAATTTCTTTAAGAGATTTTTTGCGAGTAAAATAACTTGAGTCATATATTTCTGTTAACTTGCCGTTTTTAATACCATCAATTAAAACTTGATACAAAGGTCTTCTATCAAAACCTAAATCACCTTCTACAGGAAAATAATAAGGAAAATTAACTTTTTCATCCAAATCAATCACTTCCCAAACTCGTTTTCCGAATAGTAAATCTCTATCTAAAATATAACCATACGGTAATGGTTTATCATTATCAGAATTTTTTTGAGCTTCTGATTTTTTACCAATTTGGTCGGGTGTTTTAGCATTTAACAAATTCGATTGTGCAAAAGAACTTACTGATATTAAAAATGCTATAATCACTAAAGATATTTTCCAATTCATTTTTTATAGTATTAAAATTTGTATAAATACGTATATTTTATTATTTTATTTCGTAGGCTACAGGTGCTGTTTTAGGCAACATATATCCTCCTGCTCCTTCAAGTTTTGTTTTAATTTCAGAAACAATAACTACATCTCCTCTTTGAGCTTTTGCAACGGCTGCTTTCGCACGAGCATCTAATTTATTACCTGAAACTACAACGGTTGGTTGTCCAGGAACTTTAATATTGAAACCAACTACATTTAGTTTAACTTCAAAATCAAAATCTTCTAAAACTGCACCTATTGAAGTTACTTCTAAACTTTGCTTAGGTCCTGATACCGTTCCAGATTCTCCTCTAATTGTTCCAGTAGGTCCAGGAATACCTTTAATACGGAACGTTTTTTTATCAGATACTGTTTGCTTTCCTCCATCAATTTTTGCAGAAACATTAATTGTAATTTCTCTACCAGCACCTGGTCTCATTACATATTTTCCGTTACCAATTTTAGATAAACCTGTAGCATTTGCAACAACATCTTTATCCGGAACTCCTGCAAAAGTAATAGTCATTGGGTTATCTAAACCACGATAAACAACATTCATTTTATCAGCAGAAATATTTGCAGATTTTGGTTTATCAACAACAATATAATTTCCTTTTATTGGTAGGCTAATAACTTTTCCATTTTCATCAAAATTGAAAGTACCATTAATCTCATGTTCACCTACTGCTCCAGCCCCAAAAGAAAAAGATGCTTGACCTGCTTCCGCTTTTACTGAAGTACCGTTTACAATAACAGATTTTGCTACTAAATTCTTATCAAATTTTCCTAATATAATTTTTCCAGTAACAGATTCTCCTTGAAAGAAAGCTGTTTTTTCAGGGATAACAATTGGTTGATAGGCATTTAAAGATGCTGCAGCTATAAGATCAGACTGAAACATCCCTGCCATAATATCGCTTTCAGTAGTTTTAATATCTGCTTGTAACTGTGTTAATTTTGTAATAGAGGCAATTAATGGAAACCCTTTATAGTTATAATCTAACCAAGAAAGTTTTGCACCTGCTTTTTTAGAAAAAACATCTGCAGTTGCAAATCTTTTTTCTATTTTCAACATTTCTTCCTCTGCAATTGAACTACCGCCAACCTCTTTTATTTGATAAACATAATTTCTAATTTTTTCTAAAAATTCTTGACCTTTTGGGGATATTTTATCACCTTTAAAAAATAAGTTATCAATAAAATCTCCTTTGTCCATTTGTTCGTAGGGCAATTCTCCATGAACCCTTTCGAAACCTTTGGTAGCTTCTGTTTTAATATTTTCTAAATACGAATTAAATTCTTTAGAAATCGATCGAATTTTTTCAACTTTTGCTTTTTTATCACCAAATTGTAAGGGTTGATCTTCAGCCTTTTGTGCTAATTGTTGAAAAGAAGCATCGTTTCTTTGATCGGTAACATTATTAGCTTCTGTAATTTTATTGTTCAAAATACCAAAAGCAGATAATACTTCTTTTGACATGTTTAATGCTAACATTGCGATGAAAACTAAATACATTAAGTTAATCATCTTCTGCCTTGGGGTTAATTTTCCTCCTGCCATTGTTTCTTCTTTTTAATTATTTTTTTAAATGGTTCGTGAAAAATTATCCTCGGTTACTCATAGCTGTTAACATACCTCCATACACTTGGTTAAGTGATGAAATGTTAGCTGTCATAGATTGCATTTGTTCTTTTAATTTAGCTGCATTTTCAGCAATTTCTTTGTTAGCTTCTGCATTTCGAGAAGCACTTTCTAACTGAACTTTATATAAACTATTTAAAGATTCCATTTGTGCAGCAGCCATTGACAACTCTTCGCTATATCTTTTTTGTGAAGCAATTGCATCAACTGTTGGTGCAATTCCTTTAGCTGCTGACTCAAAGTTTTTGATGCTGTTTCCTAAACTTGACATTAGCTCCCCGTCAATTTTTGCTTCTTTAAGCATATTGTCTAATTTTTGTGATAATAATCCTTGTGCTTCCGTTTCTTCTTGTTTTTTAGCTTCACGTTTTTTACCTTCTCCACCTGCTAATTCTGGATATACTAATGACCAATCTAAGTCGTTTTCAACAGGTTCAAATGCAGATAAAGCGAAAATCAATGCTTCAACTACTAATCCTATTGTTAACATAAGGTTACCAGAAATAAACCCGAATTCCATGTGAGTGATTTTAAATAAAGCCCCTATAATTACAATTGACGCTCCTAATCCATAAGCCATGTTCATTATTTTTTTTGAAATTGCCATAATTTTAAATTTTTGTTAGTTAAGTAGATAATAATTAAATTGTTTGTTAATATTTTTTATTGATTATTTTAATTGTTTTTTTGTAATTTTTGTCCCCATATAGTCTTGCACGGTTCTAAAACCTATGTAACTTCTGGCAGAATCGGCATATTCAAAATCTCTTGTTGAAACTTGTAAATAATATCCAACATCTTTCCAAGAACCTCCTCTAATAACTTTTCTCATGTTTTTATCGTCTGGTACATTTGGATTCATTGTTGAAGTAAATTCATAAGCAATTGGGTCGTACGCTGTGTTTGTCCATTCAGAAACGTTACCTGACATATTATATAGGTTGTATCCGTTTGGTTCAAATGATTTTGCTTCTAAAGTATACAAAGCTCCATCAGCTGCATAATCTCCTCTGTTGGGTTTAAAGTTTGCTAAATAACAACCTCTATCGTTTTTAGCATACGGTCCTCCCCAAGGATAGGCAGCTGATTCAAGACCACCTCGAGCAGCATATTCCCATTCTGCCTCTGTTGGCAAACGGAAAGAATTTACATAGGGTTTTTTACTCTTTTTACGTTCTTCGTTTTTGAACATTGTTCTCCATGCACAAAATGCCTTTGATTGTTTCCATGAAACCCCTACTACTGGATAATCTCCGTAGGCTTGATGCCAGAAATAATCATTATGCATGGGTTCATTGTATGAATAATTAAAATCTTTTATCCATACCGTTGTATCTGGATATATTTCAATAGCTTCTTTCTTTTTATAGAATTCTTTTCTGCCTTTTTTCTTAACTGCCTCATATAAATTAGCTTCAGCATATTGGAATTTTAATTTACGTGCATCAATTGTTCGTAAACCATTGTATGATTCTGATGGTTTTAAATACATAGTATCCATTACTTCTACATAATACTCATCTGGGTATTTTTGAACATCGTTTATTAATTTTGGTTTGCGGTTTAATTTCCTACCGGCATAAGGGTCGTCATCCGTACCTATACTGTAATAATTTTCATACATATATTTGTCATAAGCACTCATTTTTGCGGGGTCATTATTTTTGAAAGCAAAATCTCCAATGCTCCCGCCTTTGCCACCTGCTGCGGTGTTTTGACCAATTTCCTCTGCTAAAACAGCTAACTTAGTTCGTATAATTGAGTCTTTAACCCATTCTACAAACTGGCGATATTCGCTATTAGTAATTTCGGTTTCATCCATATAAAACGAGCGAACCGTAACGGTTTTGGTAGGTGCATCTTGAACATTGGCAAAATCGTCTTCTGCTTTACCCATGATAAAAGCTCCACCAGGAACTAATGTCATTCCGTAGGGTTTTTCTGGATACCATTTTTTACCTTGGACTCCGACTAATTCGCCTCTTTTGCTATTGCCGCAACTGATAAACAGTGCTAAAATTGCTGAAAATACTATGAACTTCTTCATATTTTAAACTTGAGTTAATTAAATATAAAATTTAAGGCTGTAAACCTATTGAATATTTTTGATATAAACAATATTTTTAAAAAAAAATGATATAAAATTGTCAATAAATTTAGATATTTGATGTTTTTTTAATGAATTATATAATTTTTATATCGTTTTTTTAAGTGCTTTCCAGCATTTTTCAGGTATTTCTTGTTGGGTTGCGATTAAATAATCTTGGTGGCTACACGAAATAAACGTTATATTTTGTATATTATTGTTTACTTTTAAAAAATTATTCATATCCATCCACCAACGTTGGGTATTATTACTCTTATAAAATATTAAATCAAAATCATCAATAGGAACTATATATTTTGAAAAAATAGATTCATTTTTAAAGTCTTCAATGATTCTGAATTGATACCCTTCGATAAAATACCAAAGTATCTCTGCCATAGTAACGGCTTCGGGCATCGTATTATTGTGTTGAAAAAGTCCAATAATCGAAACTTTTTCCGACATGCCTGCATATCGGGCTAAAGCACAAATTTCACGACCTGTAAAACCGTTGGGTGTAAAATTTATATAATTACCTGAATCTGAAGATTTTATAGCTGTTAAATCGAATGAAACGAGGTTTGCATCTCGTAAAAAAGGCTCTGCAATTTCAATATTTTTAATAATCTCGCCCAATCGAACCGCATCAAAATATAAATTTTCAAACAAATCTAATTCCTCTTGTGGCACATAATAGGATTGATACCCTAAAACGCCAAAATTATATAGATTTGTGGGTTCTTCAACTATCATTCTATAAATATAGGTCGGAAAAACCTGTTCACTTCCTCCTTTATTTATGTCAAACTTTTTATCAATACTTATTACTTTAAGGTATTTTTCGGATTGATTATAGCCTCTATACAAGCTATACGTCAACTCTTGTGAGCCCCCAATTACTAAGGTTATTATATTTTTATTTTGCAATACGTTTACCACTTTTGAAACCGCAAATTCAGTATCGTTAAAGGTTTCACCTGCTTCAATATCGCCTAAATCGGCTATATTTTTTTGCCAATTTCCAGGAAACAAACTATAAAATTGTTTACGGAAGTGATGCAAATTTACTTTTTTTTCGTTCGTGTAATTTGTATTGTCTAAAACTCCAATAATTGCCAAATCAATCGTGTCTAAATCAACTTTTTTTTGGTGTGTATGCAGTTCTATTTTATTGCCCAAAGCTTCGGGGCTTAAGGTTTCTATAAAATCTAAAATTTCTTTTGCTATGGGTTGTATGACATCGAAAATCATCGATTATTTTGCTTTTTTAGGGGTTGTTGTTTTTTTAGCAACTGTTTTTTTGGTAGCTACTTTTTTAGCAGGTGTTTTTGCCTCAATCATTTTCAAAACGTTTTCTAACGTAAGTTTTTCTGGGTCAATATCTTTTGAAAGTTCAATTTTAATTTTCCCTTTGGTTATAACCGAGCGTCCCCAACGGGCTTTTTCTATTTTTATACCTTCTTTTTCCCAATATTGCACGAGTTTATCTTCTTCTTTTTGAAGTTTTTCTTCTATTAAAGTTTCAATATTCTGCCGAGTTAATGCGTCAAAATTATATTTTTTTGAAACATTTATAAAAATACCATTCCATTTAATAAAAGGGCCAAATCTACCTACTCCTTTTTGAACGGGGAGGTTTTTATACATCCCAATAGGAGCGTCGGTTTTTAATTTTTTATCAATTAACTCTTGTGCTCTTTCGAGGGTTACATCTAATGGTTCTTCACCCTTAGGCAAAGAAACAAAGGTCTTCCCAAATCGAATATAAGGTCCAAACCTTCCGTTGTTTACCTCAATTTCTTCTCCTAAATATGTGCCTAAATTTTTAGGTAATAAAAACAGGTTTAAAGCCTCTTCTAAGGTTATAGTTCCTATGTTTTGGTCGGTTTTTAAGCTTGCAAATTTTTTGTCGTCCTCCTCAGCACTACCTATTTGAACCATAGGTCCAAATTTACCTAACCTAACCATTACTTGCTTGCCTGATTGTGGGTCGGTGCCTAAAATTCGTTCGCCCGATTCTCGTTCAGAATTTTTTTCAACATTGGTAACTATTGGGTGAAAATGGTTGTAAAAATTGGTCATCATACTACTCCAATCTTTTTTCCCGATGGCAATTTCGTCAAAATCTTCTTCTACTTTGGCTGTAAAATGATAGTCTAAAATCGTATCAAAATTTTTCACTAAAAAATCGGTTACAATATTACCAATATCCGTAGGTACTAATTTCCCTTTGTCTGAACCTGTGTTTTCGGTTAAACTTTTAGTTTCAATTGAATTGTTTTTAAAAACAAGTTGTTTATAGGCACGTTCTTTACCTTCAAAACTTCCTTTTTCAACATAATTTCGATTGATAATTGTTGAAATTGTAGGTGCATATGTAGAAGGACGGCCAATGCCTAAATCTTCTAATTTTTTTACTAAAGCAGCTTCGGTATATCGGGTTGCTGGTTTGCTAAAACGTTGGGTGGCATTAATATAGTTGTTGTTTAAACTTTCGTTTACCTTTAGAGCGGGCAATATTCCTTCTTTTTCTTCATCTTCTTCGTCTGTTCCTTCTAAATATACTTTAAGAAATCCATCAAAAATTAAAACTTCGCCTGTGGCAATAAAATTTTCAGAATGATTATGTGCTTTTATTTTTACGTTGGTTCGTTCTAGTTCGGCATCTGCCATTTGCGAGGCTATGGTTCGTTTCCAAATCAAGTCGTATAAACGATCTTGATATGTATCAATAGCTACTGAACTTCGACTCATATCTGTTGGTCTGATGGCTTCGTGGGCTTCTTGAGCGCCTTTGGTTTTGGTAGCAAAATTTCGGGCTTTGTGGTATTTTTTTCCAAAATTACGTTCAATTTCAGTTTTTGTAGCCTCTAAAGCATCTTGCGAAAGATTTACACTATCGGTTCTCATATAAGTTATGAGTCCGGCTTCGTATAAGCGTTGAGCAATTTGCATGGTTATCCCTACGGGAAAATATAATTTACGGGCAGCCTCTTGTTGCAAAGTAGAGGTTGTAAAAGGGGGTGCTGGCGATTTTTTGCCTGGTTTGGTTTCAAAATCATCAACTGTATATTTAGAACCAATGTTTTGCTTTAAAAAGGCTTCTGCTTCGGATTGTGTTGAAAAGTTTTTATTTAGTTTTGCTTTTACAATTTTGCCATTTTTAGTAACAAATTCAGCACTAATATTATAGCTAACTTCGGGGATAAAATTTTGAATATCTCGTTCACGTTCCACAATAAGCCGAACAGCAACCGATTGCACACGTCCAGCCGACAAACCGCCTTTTATTTTTTTCCATAACACAGGTGAAAGTTCATAACCCACTAGCCTATCTAAAACTCTACGAGCTTGTTGTGCATTTACCAAGTCATAATTGATGTTTCTTGGGTTTTCGATAGCTTTTTGAATAGCCGTTTTAGTAATTTCGTGAAAAACAATACGTTTGGTTGTTTCTTTTTTTAGTTTAAGTTCTTTAAACAAATGCCATGAAATTGCCTCTCCTTCTCTATCTTCATCAGAAGCTAACCAAACCATTTCAGCATTTTTAGAAAGGTCTTTTAACTTTTTTACAAGAGCTTTTTTATCGGGTGATACTTCGTATTTTGGAATAAAACCATTTTCGATATCCACTCCCATTTCTTTAGAAGGTAAATCGGCAATATGTCCAAAACTCGATTCTACTTGAAAATCTTTACCTAAAAATTTTTCAATAGTTTTTGCTTTTGCCGGAGACTCTACAATTACTAAATTTTTTGCCATCGTATTTTTATTTGGGGGCAAAAGTATATTTTTTTTTTAATTTTTTAAGTTTGTCTTAAAATTTGTTTTAAAATTTAAAAATAACAACGATTTTTTGAATTCAATCTTGGGGTTTTATACACCTTAAAAAGAATGTTTTACAGTGTGAGAAGCTGGTATAAATATTTAAAAAAGAAAGTTTCAAACATATAATTAATGATAAGCACCAAACAGTTTGATAGCTTCGTTATAAGCACTTTCAAAACTAGTTGGGTTGAGGTTATGGGTTGCTTTTTCAGCGGTAAAATAGGATAACATTTTTTCGGTAGGCATATTGCCTGTTAATTCGTCTTTTGCCATAGGGCAACCTCCAAATCCTTGTATAGCTCCGTCAAACCTTGTGCAACCTGCTTTGTAGGCTGCATTAATTTTTTCGAGCCATGTGTTTTGGGTGGTATGTAAATGTGCTCCAAACTCTATTTTTGGATACTTAGGAATTATATTCGAAAATAAATAAGTTATTATATCAGGTGTAGAACTACCTATTGTATCGGATAGTGAAATTATTTCAACTCCCATTTGTGCTAATTTTTCGGTCCATTGGCTTACAATTTCTATATTCCAAGGATCTCCATAAGGGTTGCCAAAGCCCATGCTTAAATAGGTAACTACAATTTTATTATTTTTTTTTGCAATTTCTAATATTTCTTGAAGCGTAACTACCGACTGCTCTATGGTTTTATGTGTGTTTCGCATCTGGAAATTTTCAGAAATTGAAAACGGATAGCCTAAGTAGCTTATTTCTGGGTGTTGTGCTGCTTGTTTAGCACCGAATGTGTTGGCAACTATGGCTAAAAGTTTGCTTTGAGTGGTTGATAAATCTAATTTTGAAAGAACTTCGGCTGTGTCTTGCATTTGTGGAATGGCTTTAGGTGATACAAAACTTCCAAAATCAATAGTATGAAACCCTACACGTAACAAGGCTTGTATATACGCAACTTTTTTTTGAGTTGGTATAAATGTTTTGATGCCTTGCATTGCATCTCTGGGGCATTCTATTAGTTTAATCATATTTTTTCTTAGCCCTGATAGGAGCGGACAGCAGGATTGAGCTTCTTAAGGGGGACTTCTAAAAATTCATTTTTATTACAAAAAATTCTTTTTAAAAATTAGTTCGTTAAAATTTAAAAATCCTCCTCATCGTAACTACGGATACGCCTGCGGTTCTTTTTAAATTTTGCCTTCTACTTCTTAAAAATTACAAATTTTCATTAGAAAACCAATTTTTAGAAGTCCTTTTAAAATTGTTTAGAAGTATCCTTTAATTTCTTCTGAATCTGTTGTTAGTTATAATGCTTTTGAGTTTTACTTTAAGGTCTTCTCCAGTATCGTAAACCATTTGTTCGTTGGTAGGAAAAGGCACAACTCGTTTATCAAAATAAGGTAAATAATCGGTTTCACAGGCTTGTTTATCTCCGTTAAAGGTAGCATATCGGTGTTCAAAAACAAATTCTGAACTGATAGGGTAGGCGTCTATAAGTTGTTTTGTTTGCAAATCTAAATACTCAATTTTTGCGATTACTTGGCATTGTTTATATTGGTTAAATTCATAAATACTTATACTTACGGTTTTAAATTTATCAACCATAATTGGTTTTCCTAAACTATCTTTTACAATTTGTCCTTGAGCATTTAAAAGCACTTGTGTACCGTCTTTTATTTGTTTTTCTTTTATAAATTGTTTTTCTTTTACTTGTTCGGGCGAAATTTTTATCTCTCTAAACTTTACAACCAAAGCAAAATCATACTGAATTTCTTTTCGTTTATTGTTATGATACTCCGTCCATTTATCATTCAACCCAAAGGTGCTAAAATCTAACAAATCGTTTTTTAGGTTTTGAGGAATCATCATTTGGGTTTCGTTTAAGGTATAAACATGTACAAAATCGGTTCCTTTAAATTGTGCTTCATCTATCAACTCTCGAACATTTTTGTAATTAGGATGTAAATTATCTAAATATCTTAGATCGTTATAAGCCTGACGAAAATCTAACTTATTTTTAGAAGACAACAATTTTAAAGCATTGTCATACAGGTATTTAGATAAAGCATTTTTACTACTAATTAGTTGTTCGGAATAGTCCTGAAAAGGGAAAATAGCATTTCTGTTTTCGTTGATTAGTTTCAAGGGTAACAACGGTTTGATGCGTTCTTGTCGGCTATGCAACTGCAAATAAGTAGTATAAATTTTCTCGAAAGATATAGGTGAATTTTCTTTTACCCACAATTTTATGTTATTTTCATCTCTATCTTTTGCTTTGGCAAACGATTCTTCTAATAAATAAATATAGTCTTGTTTGCCTTTGGCATCTTTTCGGGTGCTTAAATTATCGATAACCATGTCTATAGCCGCATCATAGTTGCCTGTGCTTACAAGGGTTTGTGTTTCTCGAACTCCGCAACTTAAAAACAGAATGCTAATTACAAAAATGTATATTTTTTTCATGTGTATGGTTTTATAATTTACAAAAATATAAAAACTCTTTCTAAAATCGAATAAAAAATAAATAACAATTTGTTTGTTACTATAATACAATTATTTATATATTTGCACTCTTTAAAAAAATTGAAATACTAATACTAATAAAATACTAATAAAAATGACAAAAGCAGATATTGTTGCAAAAATTTCTGACAAATTAGGTCTTGAAAAAGGAGATGTTCAAGCAGTTGTTGAAAACTTTATGGAAGAAGTTAAAGTATCTTTAGAAAAAGAAGATAACGTTTATTTACGAGGTTTCGGAAGTTTTATTATCAAAAAGAGAGCCGAAAAAACAGGGAGAAACATTACAAAAAATACAACAATAAAAATTCCAGCTCACAACGTTCCTGCCTTTAAAGCTTCCAAAACATTTGTTGAAACTATTAAAACAAACACAAAAGTAAAATAATTACAACATAAATAACTGATTTACTAATTTTTAAAAATTATTTCCTATGCCAAGCGGAAAAAAAAGAAAAAGACATAAGGTAGCAACCCACAAACGAAAAAAAAGAGCACGTGCTAACCGACATAAAAAGAAAAAGTAGTTTTTAACTACTTTTCTTTTTTAAGTTCATTGAAAATAGTTGCTAAACAGCAACTTTCGGGTAAAAAAACCTGTAAAAAAATTAATGTTTAATCCATCTGTGTTTATTTTTTTATTCAAAAGTTTAAAATAATTATATTTTTATAATTTATTTTTTCACTTTTTCGTTTTAAAGGAGACTTCTAAAAATTGATTTTCTAATGAAAATTTGTATTTTTTAAGAAGTAGAGGGCAAAATTTAAAAAGAACTTTTTGTAATAAAATGAATTTTTAGAAGTCCCCTAAAATTAAAAAATAAATATAGATTAAAATGTATAGTGTGAACAAAGAATTAATTATTAGATCAAGTTCGGGAGCTGTAGATTTTGCCTTATTAAAAGATGGGAAACTTGTTGAATTACACAAAGAAGAAGAAAGCGGAAATCAATTTTCTGTAGGCGATATTTTTATTGCTAAAATTAGAAAATATGTTTCAGGTCTCAATGCTGCATTTGTAAATTTAGGGCACGAAAAAGATGCCTTTTTACATTATCATGATTTGGGCCCTAATTTTCATACTTTGCATAAATTCATCAAACTTGTAAGCGCAGGTAAATTAAAAGATTATTCACTCAAAAACATTCCTTTTGAGCCAGAAATTCATAAAGATGGTGCTATAGCCGATGTGCTAAGTCCTAATTTATCAATTTTAGTGCAAATAGTGAAAGAACCAATTTCTACCAAAGGACCCCGAATAAGTTCAGAAATTTCGTTGGCTGGTAGATATTTTGTATTAGTTCCTTTTTCAGACAGGGTTTCAATTTCTCAAAAAATAGAATCAAAAGAAGAAAAAGAACGCCTCAAACGATTGGTTCAATCTATCAAACCAAAAGGATTCGGAGTTATTGTCCGAACTGTAGCCGAAGGCAAAAAAGTAGCCGAACTTGACAAGGATTTACAAACTTTATACGACCGATGGTCTATGATGTGTAAAAGGCTTATAAAAGCTCATCATCCGAGCAAAGTTTTAGGAGAAGTAAACAAAGCATCCTCTATTTTAAGAGATGTTTTTAATGATACTTTTACAGGAATTCATATAGATGATGAAGAATTATATGTACAAACAAAAGAGTATTTACAAGAAATAGCTCCAGAAAAAACTTCCATTGTAAAGTTTTATCAAAACAAAGACGTTCCTCTTTTTGAAAAATATCTTATCGAACGACAAATAAAAACATCTTTCGGAAAAACCGTTTCGATGAGCAAAGGTGCTTATCTAATCATCGAACATACCGAAGCCCTACACGTAATAGATGTAAATAGTGGCAACCGATCAAATAAAGCTCAAAGCCAACAAGATACGGCTTTGGAAGTAAATATGATTGCAGCTGCCGAAATTGCACGACAACTGAGGTTGAGAGATATGGGAGGCATTATTGTAGTTGATTTTATTGATATGCACGACCCCGAACACAGGAAAACATTGTTCGATTTTTTAAGAGATGAGATGAACGATGATAAAGCTAAACATAAAATATTGCCCCCGAGCAAGTTTGGGTTAGTCCAAATTACTCGACAAAGGGTTCGACCCGAAGTTAATATAAAAACAAGAGAAGAAGACCCCAGCAATGAAAATGCTGAAATTGAAGCTCCTATTTCTGTATTAACAAAAATTGAATCGGAACTTGAACTTATTAAAAAAGACCATAAAAAAATAGTGTTAAACATGCACCCTTTTGTGGCAGCTTACCTTACCAAAGGTTTTCCATCAATGCGTTTAAAGTGGTTCTTTAAACACAAAATTAGAGTGAAAATTATACCTCGTGATGCTTACACATATTTAGAATATCATTTTTTTGATAAAAACAAAAAAGAAGTGATTATAAATGTTTAAAAAAAAAGGCTACCCATTTTTGAGTAGCCTTTTTTTTATTCTATAATAAGCTAATTAAGTAATTACGCTTTTTAAACCCAGATTACACATTAGATTTAGTTTGTAATAGAACTCTAATGCGTAATCTGGGATAATTTAGCGAAACTCCCCTAAAAGACTTCCTAAAAACGCTAATTTCAGAGAAAGATGTCTAATTTTAGAGAAAAATCCTTATATCTTACAGAAAAAGTTTTGAAATTATACTAAAACTGCTTTTTGTATAGAAAATGAACGGTAAACATTACTCATGTCTTAGGGCTTCTATTGGGTCGAGTTTAGAGGCTTTGATGGCTGGATATAAACCCGAAACTAAAGCCACAATCAACGAAGTTGTTAAGGCGGCAAAAATAGCATACCAAGGAATTACAAACTGAAATTTTAAGGCTGTTGCAAAGCCAAAACCTGCTAAAATACCTAAAATAATACCTACCAAACCTCCTAACTGACCAATGACAAGTGTTTCGGTAAAAAATTGCCAAGCGATTGTTTTACGTTTGGCACCTAATGATTTTCGGATACCTATTTCTCGGGTTCGTTCAGATACGGATACTAACATGATGTTCATCAAAGCAATAGAAGAGCCTAAAACTGTAATAACACCTATAACCCAAGCCGAAATTTCTAAAACTTCTACATCTTCCATTAGCATATTTATCAAATCATCACTACGTTCCATTCCAAAATTATTTTCTTGCACAGGGTTTAATTTTCGTATGCGCCGCATCGTTAAAGTAGCGGCATCTACTGCCTCGTCTAACGAGGTGTTTTTATCAATCATCACATTCAAATCATAATTGATATTAGGCGATGAAAACAACGAACGAGCAATTTGCAACGGAATTATTACTCGTAAATCTTGACTATTACCAAAGGTTGAACCTTTTTCTTTAAGCAAACCAATAACTTTAAACTTGGCTCCTCTAATACTTATGATTTTGTTGATAGGGTTTAGCTTTTCAAACAAACCTTTGGTGAAATCGGAGCCTAAAACACATACAAAATGGTTATTTTCTACATCAAAATTGGTAAAATTTCTACCTTCCACTACTTGTAATCCTTTGTTTGCTACAAAATTTTCATCAGCTCCAACAATGGTAATTTCAGGGTTTGTTTTTTCGTTTTCGTATTTTACTTCGGCTGTGCTGGTAGCAGTGAACGACAACGAAGTAGTTGCTAATGGATAGTTATATTTTTTAATAAATTCTTTTGCCTGAGGGTAACTAATAATTGGGTTTGTTTTTTGGTCGTCATTATTTTGGTTTACTTGTGCCAAAAAATCGTATTGTTGAATGGAAAACGTATGAGCACCCATCGAAGCAAAATCGCTTAACAACGTGTTTTTTAATACTGAAACAACCGTAAGCACCACCACCAAAGCCGTAATACCAATAGCAATAATCATAACCGTTAAAACCGTTCGTAATAATTGATTACTAATAGCACTTAAAGCAATTTTAGTATTTTCTTTAAATAAATTCATTATATTTTGGTTGTTTTTTGAAAGTTTTTATTAATAGCCGCAACCCGACTTGAGTGGAATTCTTTTTTTCTTAGGTTTTTAGCATTTGCATTGTATGGAAAAAATGTAAGGGAGCTTCTAAAAATTCTTTTTTATTACAAAAATTTCTTATTAAAAAGAACTAATTTTCATCACAAAACCAATTTTTAGAAGTCTCCTTAAGAAAAAAAGCAAAAACGGAAGGCGGAAAAGCTGCCAAAAAAAAAATTATTAAACAATTATTTTAGTAGCCAACTCTCTTTTAATGTTTTTTTTGTTATGTCAGTGGCTTTATAGCCTTCTTTTTCTTCGATTGGAAGTTTTATTTTGCCTTGTATTGTATATTCTTTATTCTCTCGTTTATATTTTACGGTTATGGCATCGTCATCTTTCCAGCTTTGGCTTATCGTAATTAAATCATAGATGTTTTCTAAGTTGTAAACCACATCGTTGATGGCTAAAATTCGGTCGCCTGCTTGCAAATTTAGGGTTTTATAGAAGATATTTAGCTCTAAATCGGGTAAAATCATTATTTCTTGCGAAACTGGATGAATGGTGATGGTTGGGGTTTTCATATCTTTTACAAACGGATTGCCTGGAAGGTTTAAAGTGGCTTGTGTTACCCCCATTTTAGCAAAATAATCGTTGTAGGGTATGGGGGTGGTTCCGTTTACATAAGTATTTAAAAACGTTCCTATTTCAGGGTATGATAATTCGGTAATTTTTGTAAATAATTCACTATCTTTAAAAGGCTTATCAGAGCCATATTCGTTTGATAGGGCTTTCATTAAGTGTAAAATCCCTTTGGTTCCGTTGCTGCTTTCTCGCATCTGAATATCAATACACATGGCTATTAATGCACCTTTTAAATATACATTATAATAAGCTGCTTTATAAGGTTCTGTTAAAATATTTTTACTCATAAACGTAAAATTCATAGTGTCATCAAAGCCTTTTGCACCTTCTATTTTTTCTCCCATTCGTTTATAAAAATCATCTTCGGTAATAAGCCCTTGATTTACTTGGAATAAATTGGCAAAATATTCGGTTACTCCTTCATACAACCATAAATGTTCAGACATTTTTGGGGTATTAAAGTTAAAATTTTGAATTTCTTCGGAATGCACGCTTAGTGGGGTAAGTGTATGAAAAAACTCATGCGAAACCACATCAATAAGTTGTTGTATAAGCTCTTCAAGTGGCATCATTTCTGGGAAAACAACCGTTGTAGAGGTGTTGTGTTCTAAGGCTCCGTATTCTTGTGCATCGGCTTTGCCAGCATTTGAAAGGTATAATAAAATAGCATACTTTTTAGTGCTGTTTATGCTGCCTAAAAATTTCTTTTGAGCAGTCATCATTTTTTTCATCGCTTCTTCAATATCCGTAGCTTTTACCTTGCCCGTAGGCGAATATACACTTATAACTACCTCTAAATCATCTAATTGAAATGAAATATTTTCGCTTTCTGAATACATAATCGGATGATCTACCAAATCTCCATAATTTTTGGCAGTAAATACATCTTTTTCAGCCGAAACATCGGTATCAATCATAGCGGTTGTGGGTTGTAACTGTGCAGGATGTTCTACAGAAACGGTGTATTTTACATTGCCTTTATCTTGAAAATACCCTACAAAACCATGCAGATTTAATAAAAAGTTTTTTTCTGCTAAAATGTTAGTTCCTCCGGGCGAAAATATATCGTGTGTATCTTCTATATCAAAGGTATCGTTTACATAGTAAGTTATTTTTGATATTTTTTTTGCCTCTTGAATTTCATATGAATTTTCATCATACTTGGCTACTTTTAATGCTTTCCCTTGTTTGTCGAATGCTTTAAACCCTTCGATATATTTCCCAAAATCGTATTCGGCATAAGTTCCTGGAATAATTTTAGGAATAAAAAACTCAATGTTTTGAGTCGTTATTTCAAAATTAGGTTCAATTGTAACCTTCACTTTGTCGTCTGTTACATTTTTTAAATCAATCAAAACAGCAACTGTTGGGTCTTGTGCCCATAAAGTCGTTGAAAATAATAAAACAAGTAGTTTTTTCATATTTTTAAATAGTAGTTTAGATGTGTTTAATTTGGTTTTACTAAATTTTTATGGAATTTTTTTTATAGGGGTTTCTAAAAATTAATTTTTTATTACAAAAGTCATTTTCAACCCAGCTTACATATTAGATTTTGTTATGAAAACTAAAGACACAATAAAAAAGGAATCACGGACTATTTTTAGATGAGCAATACTTTTGTATTTTGAATTTAAAAATAGGGGTAAGTATTTAATTTTGAAGTAGATTTAGTTTTTAATAGAACTCTAATGCACAATCTGGGTTAAAAAATTAATGTGTTATTTTATAAATCCATTGCCCAAATTGATACCCGTGCTGGTATATCTGAGTTATAAAAAAAACAAATAGCAGGGGCATAAAAACGAATTTAAAAAATTTTGAGTTCATAAGTGCTTTCGTATCCATATTTTTAGGTTTAAGGGGGTAATACCAAAATAAGTATAATTTTCTGTTAATTTGTTACAAAAATACTCGAATATTACACTTCATCGGTAAAAAATAACAATTCAGTATAAATATTTTTTAGGGTTATGTTTTCTGTTTTACTTTTGACCCATAAAATTTTAAAAACATAGCGTTATGAGAAAATTATTGTACTTTTAGCTTTGATTTTAATGTCGCTTTCAAACGAACAAAAACATACATTAACCGTTGAAATCATTGATTTAAAAGCCAATAAAGGAACTGTTTTAATAGCTATATACAATTCTGAAAAAACATTTTTAAACAAACCTTTTTTAGGAAAAGTTAAAAAAGTCTCAACGTCTGAGGGTTCTATTTTTTTTTAAGAACCTGCCTGAAGGAATATATGCAGTATCATTGTTTCAAGATGAAAACACAAATGGTAAACTTAGACACAGGAATCTTTGGAATACCAACAGAAAAATATGGTTTTTCTAACAATGCTAAAGGCTTTATGAGACCTCTGAGTTTTGAAAAAGAAAAATTTGAATTAAATACCAATAGAACTATTAAAATTAAAATATAAACCATTAAAATCATAAACCATGAAAAAATTAACTTTTTATATAGCATTCTTTTTATTATCATTTATTGCCAATGCTCAATCAGATTTTGAGACGGGGATGCAAAAAGCCTTTAAACTTTGGGGAGAAAATAAACCAGCCGAAGCAAGTGCACTTTTTGAACGTATTGCCGAAACAGACCCAGAAAATTGGTTACCTACCTATTATGTATCGTTAATAAATACGATAGAAACTTTTAAAACAAAAGATAAAGAAACTATTGTAAAGCTCTTAGAAAAAGCACAAAAATATCAAGATAGTTCGGCTACTTTAGCACACGACAATGCTGAAGTTCTGGTAATGCAAGCCATGATATTAACCGCTTGGATAGTTTATGACCCTATGACAAACGGAATGAAATATTCTGGAAAAATTATGGAAATTTATGAAAAAGCAACTGTTTTAGAACCCAATAATCCGAGAGTTATTTTGCAAAAAGCAGAGTTTGAAATGGGTTCGGCTCGTTATTTTAAACAAGATACAAAACCTATGTGTGAAGCTATTAAAAAAGCAAACGAACTCTTTAAAGCACCTAAAGAAACCAAACCTTTTTACCCAAATTGGGGAGCAGAACGTGCACAATTTTTAGCAGAAGAATGCTCTAAATAATAATCATCACTCCTAACCTCCCGATAAAGCAGGACAGGTTATCTATGAAGGAGAGAGGATTACAAAAGGTTTTAATTTTTTAAGGGGACTTCAAAAAAATGGTTTTCTAATAAAAATTTGTAATTTTTAAGCAGTAGAAGGCAAAATTTAAAAAGAATTTTTTGTAATAAAAATGAACTTTTAGAAGTTCCCATAAGTAATTTACCCAAGCCTAAAACATGAAAGAATTTAAACAAGCAACCTATATAACTCTTACCATCACCATTGTAATGTTGTTGGTACAAATAGCATCGGGCAGAAATATTTTTTTAGATAATTTTATTTGGATATATATTGCATTTAATTTTTTATATGGATATTCATTATATTATGCTAATTTTTTGGTTTTTAAACAAATGGATAAGGTTTTTGGTAACAAAAATTTTACCCATAAACGATTATTGTTAGGTGCTTTTGTTTCGTTTTTTGTTTCGGTTTTTGTGATTTTTTTACTTCGGATGTTTGAAGAAGTTTGGCTTGATAAAAAAACAATTTTACAGTTTTTACAAGAAGAAAAATTTTCAAATTATATAGTTGCCATAACCATAACAATTATTGTAACACTTGCCATTCATGCGTTTTATTTTTATAAAGCACTCCAAGAAACAAAAATTATTCAACAAAAAGTAATTGCAGGTAATGCGTCAGCAAAATTTGAAAGTTTAAAAAACCAAATTGACCCTCATTTTTTGTTTAATAGTTTGAATGTTTTAAGTTCACTTATTGAAGAAAACCAACAAACAGCACAAAAATTTACGATTGGTTTGTCAAAAATTTATCGCTATATTTTAGATCAAAAAGATAAAGAATTAGTGCCCTTATCTGAAGAGTTAAATTTTGCTAAAACCTATATAAATTTGCTAAAAATTAGGTTTGAAAATAGTTTAACGTATAATATCCCAACAACCGAAGAAATAAATAAATTTTTAGAGGTTAAAATTGTTCCACTTTCACTACAATTATTGTTAGAAAACACTATTAAACACAACATTGTAAGCGAACAAAAACCATTACATATTGATATTTATATTCAAGATAATCAATTAATTATAAAAAACTATTTACAAAAAAAAGAAATTTTAACCAACAGAAAAGGAGTAGGTATCCAAATTATTGTAAACAGATATGCAATTTTAACCGATAGAAATGTTTTAATAGAAGAAACTCCTGAATATTTTAGTGTAAAACTCCCATTATTAACTCAAAAAATTAGTATAATGAACCCATCAGAATTTAACGAAAATAATGCTTATTTAAAAGCTCAACAACGTATAAAAGAGCTTAAAGAATTTTATGGTAACTTGTTGAGTTACTGTATTGTAATTCCTTTTTTAATTTTTATAAACCTCCGTTATTCATCTGGTTTTCAGTGGTTTTGGTTCCCGATGCTTGGCTGGGGAATGGGCTTGATATTTCATGCTTTTAGCACCTTTGGGTATGGCAAAACTTGGGAAGAGCGAAAAATAAAAGAACTCATGGAAAAAGAAAATCAACAACAAAAATGGAATTAATTATGACAAATACAGAACAAAACAATAATTATTTAGAGGCACAAAAAAGAGTAAAAAAAATAAAAGGATTTTATGTGCATATAGTGTTTTTTGTAGTCGCAAATTTATTTTTATTCATCTTGCCATTTATCTTGAATAAACAAAATAATTTAAACATAAATATTGTGTATTGGACATTTTCAAACGTAGGTTTTTGGGGATTAGGCTTGCTAATACATGGGCTTTCGGTTTTTGCACCTATATTTTTTTTTGGTAAAGAGTGGGAAGAGCGAAAAATAAAAGAACTGATAGAAAAAGAGAAACAACAAAAATGGAGTTAAAAAACAAAACCACTCTATAAAACAGAGTGGTTTTTACTATTTAAACAACAATTAGTATTGTTCTATAAACGTTTTAATCAACTTCCGAACGTTGGGTTCTGCTTTTTGGGCTGCTTCCAACACTTCTTGATGGCTTACGGTTTCGATGTTTTCTTCACTGCCAATATCTGTAATTACAGATATTCCAAAGCATTCCATAGCTCCATGACGGGCAACAATAACCTCTGGAACGGTAGACATACCCACACAATCTGCCCCTAAACGAGTAACCATTTTATATTCGGCAAGGGTTTCAAATGTGGGTCCTTGCAGTGCAAGATAAATACCTGTTTTAACTTCAATATTCAAATCGGAAGCTATTTTTTTAACTTTTTTTATCATTTCGGGCGAATATGCATCGTGCATATTCAAAAATCGAGGACCTAAACGATTATCGTTGTGCCCTCTGAGCGGATGTTCGGGCATCATATTGATATGATCATAAATAATAACCACATCACCCACCTTATACGTAGGATTTACCCCTCCAGAAGCATTAGAAACAATCAATTTATCAATTCCTAAATATTTAAAAACACGAATAGGAAATGTGATTTGTTGCATCGTATAACCTTCATAATAATGAAACCTGCCTTGCATAGCCACTACTTTCTTACTACCTATACTACCATAAAGCAAAGTCCCTTGATGACCCTCAACTGTTGAAACAGGGAAATTTGGAATTTCTTCATAAGGTATTGTAACCTCTATATCAATATCGTTGCCAAAGCCCCCCAATCCTGAGCCTAAAACAATAGCAAAATCTGGAGTTTGGTTTATTTTAGTTCGTAAAAACGCTACGGTTTCTTGTATTTTGTTCCACATAATTTAAAATAATTGAATTAAAATGTTCTTGATTGTTTAAAAATTTAGTTTCTATAGGTAAATAATACAGTTGATGCTTGGGCAACAAGCCTTTTAAACGCATAAAATCTTTTTCAGTAGTTATAATAGGCATGTTTTGAGCTTTTTCAACGATATAATCAATGTCTTTTTTTGTAAACTGATGATGATCTGCAAAGGTAAGATTTACATCGTTTGGTTGATATAAATATTTAAAAAATAAATCGGGTTTTGCTATTCCAGCTACCAATATTTTGGAATTATTTTTGAGGCTTTCAAGGCTAAATTTTTCCTCTTCGGTATATAAAAATGTATCATAAGCAATGGTTGCAAAAAATAAATTTTGCCATTCCTTTACTTTCAATTTTAACTTTATTTTTTCTTGCTCTATTTCGGTTAGATACTCGGGGCATTTGGTAACCACTATAATATTGGCTCGTTTGGACCCTGTTATACCCTCTCTTAAATTGCCTGTGGGTAGCAAATAATCTTCTACAAAAAGTTGCTCATAAGTAGTAAGTAAAATAGTAAGGCCTGCCTTCACTTTTCGGTGCTGAAAAGCATCGTCTAATAAAATAACTTCAGGGGGAGCGTTGGAGTTTAGCAGTTGTTCAATACCATTTTTTCGTTGGGCATCTACTGCCACTTGTATATTTTTAAATTTTAAAAAAAACTGAAAAGGCTCGTCGCCCAAATCACACATTGGTGTATGTTGGTTTGCCAAAATAAAACCTTTGCTTTTTCGTTTATAACCTCTGCTCAAAGTGGCAATTTTATAATTAATTGAAAGTAAGCGAATTAAATACTCAATCATAGGTGATTTACCTGTTCCACCTACGCTTAAATTACCTACATTAATAATTGGGATATCAAAATTATATGATTTTAAAAGGTTAAAATCATATAAAATATTCCGTAAATAGGTAACAATAAAGTAGATACCCGAAAAAGGAATTAATATTTTGCGTAAAAAATTCATCTTACGAAGGTAGTATATTTTTGGTATTTTTTATAAGTCCCCTTAAATATTCATTATAAAAATTTCTAAAAAAATCAAAAAAAAGATGCTGCCAAAAATAGGCAGCATCTTTTTGAAAAGAATTTAGAAGTATCCTAAATTTAATTTTTTATAAATTTTTTAGTAATACTACCATTATTAGTTTCAATATTTATAAAGTAAACTCCTGAGGTAAGTTGAGAAACATTTACATGAGTTTCGGTTACGTTGCTTAACTCAAGTTTTTTGATAGTCCGTCCGTTTACGTCGGTAATGTTTAATGATTTTATTTCATATAAATTATTGTTTGAAACATTTAAAACATCGTTTACAGGGTTTGGATAAACAGCTATTTTATCTGAAATTTCATTTTCATTAACTCCTAATGCAGATGTTACAGAAATATCATCTAACAATAATAGCCACTGATCAGCTAAAGAATAGCAATGAAACCCTAAAATATATGAACCAGTTGTAGTAGGAGTGAATGTGCCTGTTTGTTGTGTGTAAGCTGAATAATTTACACCACTCGCTCCAGAATCCCATAAGGTTGTTGTTTGTGAAGCAACCGTTCTTTCAGTTCCTATAGTTGCTTTCATGCTCTCTGGATATGTAGTATCCCTAGCTCTTACTTTAAAGGTAATGGTGTATTGTGTTCCTGCTACTAATTCAATATCTCTTGAAAACAACCATGCGTTTGCTGCATTTGTTGTGTGATATGAATAAACAGCATAACTAGTTCCTGTTGCACTTAGTCCTGCTGTACTACCTATACCCCAATTGTTTGCTGTTCCTGCATTTAAAATTGTCCAGTTAGGGTGTAAAGGGTTTTCAAAGCCGTAATCAAAAGGCACTACTGCTGTGGTGTGAATCGCTTGTGCGCTTGTCCATATACTTTTTTCAGATGCAGAACATACCGAACGAATCCATACGTAATATGTTGATGCAGGAGTTAAAGATGTTAATGCAATAGAGGTGGTAGCTGTTGTTCCTGTTGCAGGGGTTGTAGAGGTTGGGGCAGTGCTTGATGTTGATAAATAATACTCATAGCCATTTGCAGGTGCTGATGCAGGTGCTGTAAACGTAATATTTGCTGTTGATGTAGTATAACTACTCAAAGTAACTGCACTTGGAGAAATACACGTAGCTGGAAATGCTAAACGAGTTGCAGGTCTAAAGGCAGATGCGGTTGCTCCTAAGGCAGTTGGCATAACGGTAGTAGAAAATGCATTACGTAAGCTCCCTGTTATAGCAGTGTTACACAAAGCAATGTTACCAGTTGTAGCTACAATTCCAGCTGCGTTTTCGTATTCAAAAGCTACATAAATTCCTCCCCCTGTGTATGTAAACGGAGAGCCTCCACTAAAAGTAATATCCCAAAAACCTGTAGCAGCAGGGATGGTTGAATTAGCATTGTGCACTAAAGTCATGCTACTTATTACATCGTCCCAATTTGTAGATGCTTTTGTATATGTTGCATCAGAGGTGTTTTCTAAATAAATTTTTAAAGTTCCTGCGGTTGCAACGTCTTGAGCAACAGAGTATTCGAAACTTAAAGCATTTATAACACTTGAATTAGGGAGTCCACTAGCAGTAATTTCAGAAGGTGCAATAATGTAACAGGTTCTAATGTAACGTTGTAAACCCTGTGGAGCTCTTGAGTTTGGAGATGTTGAGCCATTATTTGGCAACACCGATACATATTGTTGTGCGTTTGTAACAAAACCAACAATAGAAATTAAAATAAGTAATAGTTTTTTCATAGTTTATATTTTTAAAATTTTAGCAAAGATAATTTTTTTTTGGTTGTTTTGTATTCTTTAAAATATTTTAATAAAAAAATTTTTTTCTGTGCTAAATTAAGCAAAATATTTTGTATAAACTCTATTAATAGGTGCGATATTTTTGTAGAATATGTTTATAAAAACTGCAATACTAAAATTTTAACCTAGATTGAGCATTAGAGTTCTATTACAAACTCAATCTACTTCAAAATTAAATACTTATTCCTATTTTTAAATTCAAAATACAAAAGTATTCCTCATCTAAAAATAGTCTGTGAGTACTTAATTTTATTGTGTTTTTAGTTTTCATAACAAAATCTAATGCGTAATCTGGGTTTAATCAACAACGTTTTAAAACTCGACAGATAAATTTACAAAAAAATTAAATTTTTAAAATGCGTAGAAAAAAAATAGTTAATCTCTGTTGTTTTGCGAAGATTAACTATCTTTGCACTAAATTTATTTAAGGGGGCTTCTAAAAATTTATTTTTATCACAAAAAGTTCTTTTTAATTTTGTCTCCTACTTCTTAAAAATTACAAATTTTCATTAGAAAACCAATTTTTAGAAGTCCCCTTAAAAAATCTAAATCTAAAAAATATGTATCCACAAGAAATTGTTATCCCAATGAAAGCCGATTTAATCAATTTTGGCTTTACCGATTTAACCACCCCAGCCGAAGTAGAAATTGCTTTAGCCAAGCCTGGAACCACCTTAGTAGTCATCAATTCTGTGTGTGGTTGTGCTGCAGGCAATGCCCGTCCAGGGGCCAAAATGAGCTTGCAAAACAATAAAAAACCTGATAATTTAGTAACTGTTTTTGCAGGCGTTGATAAAGATGCTGTAGCAAAAGCTCGAGAATTTATGTTGCCATTTCCTCCGTCATCACCTTGTATGGCTTTGTTTAAAGAGGGTGAATTAGTCCACATGTTAGAACGTCACCATATCGAAGGACGACCAGCCGAACTCATAGCTGAAAACTTAAAAGATGCTTATAACGAATACTGTTAAGAGATTTCTAAAAAAAAATAAAAATTTCACAAAAGGCAACCCTAACAAGTTGTCTTTCTTTATTTTACTATTTTGTTCATAAGTTTTTAAAAAGTATATCTTTAAAATTTAGTATTTTTGAAACAAATTTGTAACTCGTAAAAATTCAATATTTTTAGATACATCACACAAATTATTTCATTAACTTTTTTAAAAAACCATTTCTGGGATTTGGAGTTACCATTATGTTTTTAATTTTCGACACCGAAACCACAGGCTTACCCAAAAACTATGCGGCTCCCCTATCAAACACTGATAACTGGCCTCGCTGTGTGCAAATTGCTTGGCAACTACACGATGCAATGGGTAAGCTACTGGAACATCAAGATTATTTAATAAAACCCGTTGGTTTTAACATCCCTTATGATGCTGAAAAAGTTCACGGGATTTCTACCGAATTAGCGGAAGAACAAGGGAGTAATTTACACGAAATACTCTTGAAATTTAAAGAAGTTTTAGGAAAAACTAAGTTTATTGTGGGGCAAAATGTAGGTTTTGATGTTAATATTTTAGGTTGCGAATTTTATCGAGAAAATATTGAAACAAGCCTGTCTAGTTTACCAATTTTAGACACCTGTACCGAAGTAACAGCCTCGTTATTAAAACTACCTGGAGGACGAGGGGGTAAGTTTAAATTACCTACCCTGAGCGAGTTACACATATTTTTATTTAATGAACCCTTTGCCGAAACTCATAATGCCACAGCAGACGTAGAAGCAACCACACGTTGCTTTTTTGAATTGATTCGACAAAATATTTTTACAAAAGAAGAACTTGATGTAGAGCAAGATTATTTTAACGAATTTAACCGGCAAAATCCGAAACCCATTGAATTGATAGGTTTAAAACATCTGAATTTAAAAGAAGTTTCGCATCAATTACACCTTAAAAACAACACCTTAACCGAAGATACTCCGCCCGAAATTTCGCCCGAATTTAAAGGGATACATATAAACGATTGTGCTTTTGTGCATTTGCATAACCATTCACAATTTAGTGTGTTGCAATCAACCATAAGCGTTAAAAATTTGGTGAAAAAAGCAGCCGAACACAAAATGCCAGCCGTAGCCCTTACCGATTTTTCAAATTTAATGGGTGCTTTTACCTTTTTAAACGAACTTAAAAACCATAATGAATATAATGATTTTAAAATAAAAGGAATTATTGGTTGCGAATTTAATGTCTGTGAAAATCATTTGGATAGAAGCAAAAAAGACAACGGTTTTCAAATAGTTTTTTTAGCTAAAAATAAAAAAGGCTATGAAAATATTTCAAAAATGTCGTCTATTGCCCACACACAAGGGTTTTATTATGTGCCAAGGATTGATAAAAATATTGTTGAAAAATATACCGAAAACCTAATTGTTTTAACAGGTGGTTTGATGGGAGAAATACCTAATAAATTACTTAATGTAGGCGAAAAGCAAGCCGAAGAAGCCCTGCTTTGGTGGAAAAATTTGTTTCAAGATGATTTATATATTGAACTTACTCGGCATAACCAAGAAGATGAAACCCGAGTCAACAAAAGTTTAGTTGCCTTTGCCCGAAAACATTCGATTAAATTGGTGGCTACTAACAATGTTTTTTATTCCGACGAAAACGCCTCACAAGCCCACGATATTATGCTTTGTGTAAAAGAAGGCGAGAAAAAAGCCACGCCTATTGGCAGAGGCAGAGGCTATCGGTTTGGGTTGCCAAACCAAGAGTATTATTTTAAATCGGGCGATGAAATGAAAAAATTATTCTTCGATTTGCCCGAAGCTATCATACATACACAAGAAATTGTTTCAAAAATAGACGAATTTACATTAGATAGAGATGTTTTGCTACCAAAATTTGAAATTCCAAATGAATTTTTAGACCATGAAGACGAAACCGATGCCGGAAAACGAGGCGAAAATAAGTATTTACGTTTTTTAACCTATAAAGGAGCTGAAAAAAAATATAAAACCATAACCCCCGAAATACAAAAGCGTTTAGATTTTGAATTAGAAGTTATTGCCAATACAGGCTATCCGGGCTATTTTTTAATTGTGCAAGATTTTATTGCCGAAGCCCGAAAAATGGGAGTTTCGGTGGGTCCTGGGAGAGGTTCTGCAGCAGGTAGTGCTGTGGCATATTGCCTATCAATTACCAATATTGACCCCCTACCATACAACCTCCTTTTTGAGCGTTTCTTAAATCCAGAAAGAGTTTCGATGCCCGATATTGATATTGATTTTGATGACGAAGGACGTGAAAAAGTAATTAATTATGTAATCAATAAATATGGTAAAAGACAAGTAGCTCAAATTATTACCTATGGAACCATGGCTGCCAAATCGGCACTGAGAGATACCGCTCGAGTACTAGATTTATCTTTGTTTGAAGCAGATAAAATAGCCAAACTAATTCCAAATCAAACCGCAACCTTAGCAATAATACTAGATACAGAAAATTCAAAATTAAAAGAAAATTTCCGTTCGGACGAGTTAGACAAAGTAAACGAATTACGACGATTAGTATCTGGAAACGACCTTGTTGCCGAAACCATTAAACAAGCAAAAGTGTTGGAAGGTTCAATTCGGAATACAGGTACACACGCTTGTGGAGTAATTATAACACCCGATGATATTTCTAATTTAGTTCCTGTAATTAACTCTAAAGACGAAGGACTTTTAATTACTCAATTTGACAATTCGGTTGTAGAAAGTGCAGGTTTACTAAAGATGGATTTCTTGGGACTAAAAACATTAACCCTCATAAAAGATACCATAAAACTATTAAAATTTACAAAAAACATAGACCTCGACCCCGATTTGATACCTATTGACGATGAAAAAACGTATCAATTATTTCAACGAGGCGAAACCGTTGGTATTTTCCAGTATGAATCAAATGGAATGCAAAAGTTTTTAAGACAATTAAAACCTACTGTTTTTGAGGATTTAATTGCCATGAATGCACTTTATAGACCCGGTCCAATGGATTATATCCCAAGTTTTATCAACCGAAAAAATGGTTTAGAACCTATCACATATGATATTGAAGACACTTCGGTATATTTAAAAGATACTTACGGAATTACGGTGTATCAAGAGCAAGTGATGCTTTTATCGCAGCAATTAGCGGATTTTACCAAAGGTGAGGCAGACGTTTTGCGAAAAGCGATGGGTAAAAAGCAAAAAGACACTCTCAACAAAATGAAATTTCAGTTCATAAATCAAGCCTCTGTAAAAGGATATGAACCTAAGATATTAGAAAAAATTTGGGCAGATTGGGAAGCCTTTGCGGGTTACGCTTTCAACAAATCGCATGCTACTTGCTATGCTTGGATTGGCTATCAAACCGCTTATTTAAAAGCACATTACCCAGCTGAATATATGGCCGCTGTGCTTTCTAACAATATGAACAACATCAAACAAGTTTCCTTTTTTATGGAAGAATGTTTGCGAATGGGCATTCAAGTATTAGGACCCGATGTAAACGAATCGTTTTATAAATTTACAGTAACTCCAAACAATGTAATTCGGTTCGGGATGGGAGCAGTAAAAGGCGTTGGGCAAGGGGCAGTGAGTACAATTGTAGAAAAAAGAAAAACAGGAAAATACATCTCTATTTTTGATTTTGCTAAGCGAGTTGATTTAGGAACTTGTAATAAAAAAGCCTTTGATAATTTAGCATTAGCAGGAGGTTTTGATTGTTTTAGCAACACCCATAGAGCCCAATTTTTTCATCACGAAGGCGATAGCATTAGTTTTATAGAAAAAGTAATAAAATTTGGAGGTAAATTTCAAGAAAACGAAAACTCATCACAAGTAAGTTTGTTTGGAGAGAGTAGCGATGTTCAAATTGCCGAACCTGCCTTACCTATTTGTGAAGAGTGGATTCCGATGGAAAAATTAGCCAAAGAACGAGAGGTAGTTGGTATCTATATTTCGGGGCATCCGTTAGACAATTTTAAATTTGAAATGAAATATTTTGCAAATTCTCCGTTTGATGCCTTGAATAACTTAAATCAATTTGTTAATAAAAATTTGAGTTATGGAGGTATGATAACCAAAGTGGAACACAAAGTGGCTAAAAACGGAAAAGGTTGGGCTATTTTTACCCTCGAAAGTTATGAAAGTAGTGCCGATTTCAAAATCTTTGGAGAAGAATACCTTAAATATAGACATTTTTTAGTGGTTAATAATTTTACATTTTTTAAAATTTATGTAAAAGAAGGTTGGATAAACCCAGAAGGCGTTAAAACCGAACCTCGACTTCAGTTTACCGATATTCTACAATTAGCCGATGTATTGCCAAAATTTGCTAAAAAAATTGTAGTTACGCTACCCATCAATCAGTTTGATCAAAAATTTGTAGAAGATTTATACACCATTTTAAACAAACAAAAAGGAACTCATCCGTTAAGTTTTGAAATAGTAGAAACCGAAACAATTGTACCTCAAGTGGTTATGAAACCTAAGAATGAAACAGAATATGAACCCGCACAAATCATAACAGATGATGAAGAGAATTTTGAAAATATTGAACAAAATTTTGATATTCAAGTAGCCGAAACCCCCGAAATTATTAAAACAAAACTAATCCTACAAAGCATCAAAACAAAACTAAATATTTGTCCAGAGTTATTGCAAGAATTAGAACGATTAAACATTAAATTTCGATTAAATTAATTACACTTGCTATTTGAATGTGCCCATTTAAAAAAAAATAATTCGTTTATAGTTGTTATTGATAAAAATTGTTATATATTTGCATTCACAAAGCGCGAGATAGAGCAGTAGGTAGCTCGTCGGGCTCATAACCCGAAGGTCACAGGTTCGAGTCCTGTTCTCGCTACAATTTGGCAAAAACCCTTGTAAATCAATACTTGCGAGGGTTTTTTGATTAAAAATGTGTGTTAAAAATATTCAAGAAAAAAACTGTTTTTTTTGTTAATTATTTTTTTTTGAGGTGCTATTTTTTTTAAACCCTATAATCATTTCATTCCTTTGGGTTTAATAGATTGATTACTAAAAAGTATAATTTAAGGAGACTTCTAAAAATTCATTTTTATTCAAAAAAATATTTTAAAAAACGTCCTCATCGTAACTACGGATAGGCTTGCGGTCTTTTTAAATTTTGCTTTCTACTTCTTAAAAATTACAAATTTTTATTAGAAAACTAATTTTTAGAAGTCCCCTTAAAAAAAACCAAGCATGAGGTTGTTTTATCCTTGTTTGGGGTTTGTAAAGTCATCTACGGAATATTAGACGTCATTTTATCAATACCGGACCTCATCGTTGAGGTTTTTGATAGTACATAAAAATTTTACAAAACTCCTACCTTTTGCATACAGGCTTTCATTTTCTGATAGGTTCGTTCGATGTCGTGGTCAAGACCAATAGAAAAACGTATTAAACCGTTAGATAGTCCCATTTTTTTTTGTTCCTCTTCTGGAATTTCTGAAGAAGTTGAAGTGCCCGAAGCGGTAAACAATGTTTTATAAAATCCTAAACTTACAGCTAAATATCCTAAATTTTCGTGTTGCATAAGCTCCATTAGTTCGTTGGCTTTCTCCAACTTACCTACATCGAGTGTCATCATTCCGCCAAAACCATACTCTTTATGTATTATCGAGGCATAGAAACTATAATTTTTGTGGGTTGGCAGTCCAGGATAATTTACTTTTAGCCCATCTTGTTGAAATTTTTCAGCTAAATATTGCGTATTATAACTGTGTTGTTTCATTCGGATATGCAGCGTTCGTAGGTTTTTTAAGATACTTGCTGCCCGAAAACTATCCATTGTAGCCCCTAAAAGCATACAAGCTCCATTGTTTACATTTTTTAAATCGTCTATAAATTGTTGTGAGGCACAAACCACACCTCCTACGGTATCGCTACTACCGTTGATGAATTTTGTAAGGCTATGAATCACAATATCAGCCCCTAACAAAATGGGAGAAACCGAAAGTGGAGAAAATGTATTATCAACCACCAATTTTAAATTATATTTTTGGGCTATGATGCTTAATTCCTTAATGTTCGCAATTTCAAGCAATGGATTACTCACCACTTCGCAAAATAGCACTTTTGTATTAGGGGTAATGGCTTGCTCCACTTCTTCGAGGTTTGTAATATCTACAAACGTGGTTTTAATATTATAATTAGGAAGAAAATTTTTCATAAGAGCATAGGTTCCTCCATAAATGGTTCGGCTCGAAACAATATGTTCGCCTGAATGACAAAGTTGTAAAAGCGTAGCAGTTATAGCTCCCATTCCAGAGGCGGTTACATTGGCACTTTCGGTACCTTCCATTTGTGCTAAGGCTTTTGAAAGGTATAAATTGCTGGGTGATGAATGTCTTGAATACAAATAACAGCCATCGGTAGAACCCTCAAAGGTATCAAACATCGTTTTAGCAGAAAGAAACGTGTAAGTTGAACTATCTGAAATAGAAGGATTTACCCCTCCAAATTCGCCAAAATATTGCAAATCTTGAATATTATTAGCCGCATTAAAATTTTCCATATATATATATGTGTTTTGTAAATTATTTTTATTTGTGTTGTGAAAAACTGTGAAAGAATCAGTCTAATATATGTTATCTGTGTTCGCTTTTTTTAACCCAGATTACGCATTAGATTTAGTTTGTAATAGAACTCTAATGCGTAATTTGGGTTTGAGGGGGGCTTATAAAAATTTTGCTTGAATTTCGGGGGTTGGTAGCAAGCAGGTTTCTTTTTTACCATACCAGTGATACCTATTTTTAGCAACCCAATCATAAATAAAATTGTTAAAATTGTTAAAATAAGATAATAAACCTACAATTGTATAGATACCTCCAATTGTTTTAAAAATTTCAAAAACAGCAATAGACTTGGTGTAATAAGCAACTCCAGGTTCGTATAAAACGATGGATTCTAAATAATTAGCATCTATCCCGATATGTTTGGCTAGGGCATTTCCTAACTCACTTTGAAGTGAAACAAAGCGAAATTTATCATTTTTATCGTGCTTAATAACCCAAACAATCGAACGTTCACAAAGGTTACAAACCCCATCAAAAAGAATTATTTTTTTGTTTTTTGGTAAATTTTCTAACATAAACAAGTAAATATTTTTGCAAAAATAAGCCTTTTTTTTATTTTTACCCAATAGAAACGAACCGTATGCTGAATGACACACAAAAACATCAAGGACTTAGAAATCAATTAGTTGAGAAACTAAAAGAACGTGGTATAACCGATTTTAATGTATTAGAAATTATAAAAAATATCCCTCGACATTTATTTTTAGATTCCAGTTTTGAGTATTTTGCTTACCAAGACAAAGCATTTCCGATTGGTGCTGGGCAAACCATTTCGCAACCCTTTACAGTTGCCTTTCAAACGCAACTATTAGATGTAAAATCGACTGATATAATTTTAGAAATTGGCACAGGATCGGGCTATCAAACGGCTGTTTTGTGTAAATTGGGAGCAAAAGTGTATAGCGTTGAGCGTCAAAAAGAATTATTTAAAAAAACATCCTTATTTTTACCAAAAATTGGTATTAAACCCAAACAATTAGTTTTTGGAGACGGTTATAAAGGGCTTCCAATGTATGCTCCGTTTGATAAAATTATTGTTACAGCTGGGGCACCAATACTCCCCGAAGCCTTGCTATCACAGTTAAAAACAGGAGGGAAATTAGTAATCCCTTTAGGAACTGACCCACAAATTATGACCCTTTTTATCCGAATTTCTGAAACGAAATTTGAAAAACATGAATTTGGAACATTTCGTTTTGTGCCTCTTTTAGAAAATAAAAATTAAATGAACTTATAAAAATTGTTTTCTATAAAAAATAACACGGCACATGGAACTACTAACCGACAAAAATTTTAATTAATTAATATTTAAATCTTGCCCTACATAGCATAATTGTTTTTGATAGGGCTTATAGGGGACTTCTAAAAATTCATTTATATTTCCAAAATTAGCAACTGTTAGTTTTGAAATTTTTAAAACTTTACATACTTTTTTAGCCAGTATCTTTGTATAAACACAAATAGTCGTTTTATCCTATAAATATTAAAAATCATCAAAAAAAACTCATAAAAAAGCATTTTTAGTATGCAAGAAAATCACTTGCGATTTT
>CAYXAF010000001.1:0-91028 GCA_964463035.1 uncultured Flavobacterium sp. | reverse complement strand
CAATGCTTTCTTCCTGTTTTTCACTTGTGTAAGCACTATCGGCATACAATTCTTGACCTTTGTCTTTCTCGGTTAATAATTCGTCTAATGCTTGAGAAACCTAACGAAGTGGTTCGGCGTAGCCAATCGTGAACGGAAGCGCATGTAACCACATAACTATCAATGAATTTTGATTTTGTATCGGCTTTGGTGTGGTTTTTATAACCGTAAAATTTCTCGCCATTTTTCTTTGTCCAACGGGCATCAATGTCTTTGTGTTTGCATTTTTATAGGTTTTATGCCTCAAATATACATATAATTATTTGATTATCAAAATTTTAAATTATAGAAGTCCTCTTAAAAAAACAAAGGATTAGTTAGCTTATGATGAGTTGTATATTCTTTTTATTGAATAGGTAAATTTATTGAGTGAATTGTGCAATATATTTAGTGTGCTTTTGCTAAATAATATCTCATTAAGAAAATTAATAATCAAATTATGTGCAAATATGGAATTGAATTACATATTTGCATATATTTGCAAAAAAAAAACTCTATGAATTGGGAAAGAAAAATAAATTTAAAGATACAAGAATACTCAAAATCTTTTAGGGCAATCGCTATAATGGGCGTTAGACAATCTGGGAAAACGACACTTGCTAAAAATATTTTTAGTGCTTATAATTATCATAATTTTGAAAACTTAAATACTCAAAAATATGCAACCGAGCAACCACAAGATTTTTTAAATAGTAATAATAATGGTGTAATTTTAGATGAAATTCAACGTTCGCCAACGTTATTTAACTATTTACAAGAAATTTTAGATAACGAAAAAGATAGAGGTAAATATATATTGACGGGCAGTAGTAATTTTTTATTAAATGAAAAAATTACACAAAGTTTGGCAGGAAGAATTGGCTATATTGAGATGTATCCACTAAGCTATCATGAAATAAAAAAAGCAATGAATTTTTCTATTTGGCATCATGTTTTTAAAGGTGGTTTTCCAGAAGTTTGGGTAAATTCTATAAATCCATCTATATTTTATCCTAATTATATCCAAACAGTGATAGAACGAGATATAAGACAATTAGTAAATATAAGCAATATAAGTTTGTTTCAAAATTTTGTTTCTTATTTAGCAACATTGGTTGGACAAGAGATAAACTTTGCAAAAATAGCCTTAGAAATTGGGGTAAATTTAAAAACCATTCAAGCATGGACTGGTTATCTTAAAACTGCTGGAATTATATATTTATTAACCCCTTTTTATTCCAATTTTGGAAAAAGAATTGTAAAAAGACCAAAATTATATTTTATTGATACTGGTATTGCTTGTGCTTTGCTAAAAATAAATGAAGTTAAACATCTTGAAAACCATCCATTAAAAGGTAATTTGTTTGAAAATTATTGTATTATAAATTTAGTAAAGGAAGATTCTTATAAATTGAATAAATCTAATTTTTATTATTGGAGAAGTAGCAATGGAGTTGAAGTGGATTTAATTATTGAAAATGGGTTGAATATTACCCTAATTGAAATGAAATCTGGAAGTAATTTTCATTCAAAATGGTTCAAAAACATTGAATTATTTTCAAAATATTCAAATTTTAATTGCAATCAAATTATTGTATATACAGGGAAAGAGTCTTTAAAATACGGAGAAAACAAAGAAATTTTACCCTTTTGTTTAATGAATAAAATTAATGCGTTTTAATAATATAAAGGGGACTTCTAAAAATTTCATTAGAAAACCAATTTTTATAAAGTTTTCTTAATCTATATTTTTTAGATACTAATTTTGTTTATAAACAATGATTATTATCATTTTTTAAAGCAATTTACTACTCTATTTTTGTTTTATCAAATATTATACAATGAAAAAAATAATAATTTTAGCAAGTTCAGTTATATTGTTTTCGTGTGGGAATGATAAAAAAGCAAACGATTTTGATAAGCCAGCCGAAGTTACACCCGTTGCAGAGGCAGCCAAGCCAAGTTTAGGCGAAGAATTGTTTAACGGAAAAGGAACGTGCCATACGTGCCACAAATCAAACGAAAAATCAATTGGACCCAGCCTAAAAGAGATTGCATCCATTTATAAAGAAAAAGGAGGTAATATGGTGGCGTTTTTAAAAGGAAATGCCGAACCCATTGTTGATCCGGCACAATATGAAGTAATGAAGGCTAATTTTGCAATCACTAAGGCTATGACCGACGAGGAATTAAAAGCTTTAGAAGAGTATTTTTTAAGTTTTCAGTAAAAACAGTTTTTTGGTTAATTTTGTTTTTAAACCCAAGTGTTAAAAAAATTTAATGCTTGGGTTTTACTTTTATTTGTGGTAAAACAAAAATAAGGGGACTTCTAAAGATTGGCTTTCTAATGAAAATTAGTTATTTTTAAGAAGTAGAATGCAAAATTTTAAAAGAACTTTTTGCAATAAAAAAGAATTTTTAGAAGCCTCCTTATATGTTTTTAAAATTACTTAACTTTTCGGAGATTTTTTTCTGCTTTTTCAATTCTTTCTTGAAATTTTTGATTTTTTTCTTTCATTTCTTCAATGTTTTTTAAAATTTTAACCTCATCATTAGGCGAAAGTTTACCTCTATCTTTTTGTCTCTGGTATTTTTGGGTTGCTTTTACAATTTTTTCTTGATTATCTGCTAAATCTTCTTTAGCTTCAACAACGGCTTCTTGAGCATTGATTAGCTTTTCGCGTTCTTTTTCTGCTTTTTTCAGTTGTTTTTCTGTTTCTTTTTGAGCTTTCTCGGCTTGTTTTTCGGCTCTTTCGGCTTTATTTTGGGCTTTTTCGGCTTTTGCCTGTGCTTTCTCTGCTTCTTTCTGAGCTTCCGACTTGGTATGTTTTACTTCTTTTACATTTTTAATTTTGGTAGGTAATGCAATAACAGTATCGGTCATTACACGAACGCTATCAACTATAACCTCTTGCGCTACAACACATTGCATACTAATCAATACAAATGCAGTTACAAATAATTTTTTCATAGATTTACTTTTTAAAATTTATATTTATATTTACAAAATTAGTTTCTATTCTTAAACAAATGAACAATTTTATGAAAAATTTAATTTTTTTTATCTTTTTAAGCCTCCTTTCGTGTAAATATCAAACCGAAGAGCCTCAGAATTTTGGCTACACCGCTCCTACCTTTAATTTTTTACCCACATCAACCACCCAACAAATTGTAAAACACCAAGCCTACACCTTGTCATATTCAGAAGCACACGAACAAGCCGAATGGGTAGCCTACGAACTAAACGGAAGCGACTATGGTAATAGAAACTATACTCGACCTTATTTTATTGATGACCCGTATGTAAAAACCTATTCAGCCGATTGGAAAAATTACAAAAATTCGGGCTATGATAAAGGGCATTTATGCCCTGCTGGAGATAGAAAAGAAAATTATCAATTATATAAAGAAACCTTTTACACCTCTAATATTTCGCCTCAAAAGCCTAAATTTAATGCGGGTATTTGGAACAGATTAGAACAAAAAGTGCGGTATTGGGCTACAAAATACAATGGCTTATACGTGGTTACAGCTGGAGTTTTAAGTTCAGATTTAGACGTTATTGGTCGAGAAAACGTGAGTGTTCCTAAATATTTTTATAAAGTTTTGATGACCAAAGACCAAAAGCGAATGATTGCTTTTTTAGTTCCCCATCAAGAATCGTCCGAAGCCTTGTATAAATTTGCAGTTTCGGTTGATGAGCTTGAAAAACGAACAAAAATTGACTTTTTTCATAAACTACCCGATGCCCTTGAAATAACTTTAGAAAAAAATACAACTTATAAAAACTGGAGTTTTTGATAAGAATATATCTTATAACTATTCATAATAGAATATTTATTTTTTTCACACTTTTAAGACAACAATTCTAAACCTCCCTCAATAAGATGGGCTATTTCTGGACGGCTTGTTTTTAAATTTTTTAGATGTTGAACTATATTAGAGAACATTTCTTTTTCATCGGAATGGATTAAAAGTTCTGCCATTTCGAGTGGCAAAAGCCAGTCATTCGGATGCTTGTTTTTTAGTGTTAAAAATATGCTATTCAATGCTTTTTTAGATAAATTTTCTTCTCTAATTTTTCGTACTTTGGCATATAATTCTTCTAATTCTAAACGATCATAACTCATCATGGCTTTAATGGTTTGGCTGGATGGCACATGTAAAATCATATCAAAACTATGCACATCAGCAGGACCCGAAAAGGCCGAAATTACTTTTTTACCCACTGCCATATCATAAACACCCCATTCGGGGGCAAATAAAACTGTTTCGTTATGTTTAACTGTGCAATTTTTAAACCGAATTAAAATTATTTTGCCTTGTAAATTACGGGTTCCTGTAATAATTTCACCCTGAACAGTAACGTTTCCTTCAAATTCAAGGGTTATAATTTTTCCTTCATATATATTATAAGCCTGTAAATCTCGAGGGCTCATATCTTCAATAGCCAAATTGATGCCTTTAAGTTTACCAATAGGGCTTCCAAACCCTTCGGAATGATATTCAGTTCCGTGTCCAACCAATTCTTTTTCTCGGTAGGCAAGGGCTGTTTTTCCTGTCGTTTGTATATAAATAGGCTTGTTTTCGTTGGTAATAACATTGGTAAAAATTCCAGAAATTTGTAAACCCGTACTTAATTCAATAGTTCCTAATGTTTTTGAATTGATTAGTTTTTCAATCCCTGATAAACCACCCGTCCGAAGCGCCATTTTATTAGCAAATTCTTCTAAAACCATACTCAAATAAGCAAAATCGGGTGTTACATACAGTTGAGGTTGGGGTTTGGTAATATCAAAACTTTGGTTGGCAGCCTCAATAGAATAAGCTATTTTTTTTACATTGTTGGTCATGCACCATTCGCTTTCACCTATAGACGACAGCAGACCAGCTCCATAAATTTTTGGATTCTCAATCGTTCCTATCAAACCATATTCCACGGTCCACCAATGTAGATTTCGTATTTGTGCCATCTCGGAGGCTTCTCCCATGTTGTTTTGCAGATACTCTACTTGTTTTTCAGCAGCTTCAATTTCGGTTTGTAGGGTGTTTTCGGCTTCTTTTAAAATAGATAACAATCGGATGGCTTCGTATAATTCATAATCTTTTGAAGAGGAAATTGCCTTGCAACCAATTTCGCCAAATCGTCTTAAATATTCGGCATATTCTGGATTAGCAATAATGGGAGCATGCCCTGCCCCTTCGTGTATAATATCTGGGGCTGGGGTGTATTCTATGTGTTCTAGCTGACGAATATCGCAGGCAATAACGAGTACATTATAGGCTTGAAATTCCATAAAAGCATTGGGAGGGATAAAACCATCAACAGCCACAGCTGCCCAGCCAATTTCTTTTAAAATCCTATTCATACCATACATGCTTGGAATAGTTTCAATAGAAATTCCTGTTTTTTGCAAGCCTTCAAGATATGAATGATGGGCAACCTTAGACAAGTAGTTTATATTTTTTCGCATCACATATCGCCAAACAGCTTGGTTGATGGGCGTATAATCGTCATACACCTGTGGCTTAATAAATTGCTTTAGATGGTTAGGTAAACGATCTATCAGTGGGTTGGTTTCAAAATGTGTTTCCATAAGTTTCAAACGATTTCGTAAGTGTAAAGATATAAAAAAACATAATGGGACTTCTAAAAATTCATTTTTATTACAAAAAGTTTTTAAAAAATGAGTTTGTTAAAATTTAAAAAACACAAATTTTCATTAGAAAACCAATTTTTCGAAGTCCCCATAAAAAAACCTCCACAAGGGAGGTTTTTTTTAAATGACAACTTTAAGGGGTTTCTAAAAAATATGTTTATGAAACTCTATTTTATTATTGAAGTTTAAAATTTACAGGGAAGTTGAAACTTACAGGAACTGGTCGTCCTCGTTGTTTTCCGGGCTGAAATTTAGGCAATTTACTCATAATTCGAGCAGCTTCTTTTTCTAATGATTCTCCTCCCTTCGGACCTTTCATTCTTAAATTAGTGACAGAACCATCTTTAGCAATTGTAAAAGCAACAAATACTTTTCCTTGAATACCGTTTTCGGCAGCATCTTCAGGGTATTTAATGTTTTTACCTACGTGTTTTGCCATTTGTTCGTTGAAGCAGTCAAAACGCTTGTCTTTAGCCACACCTTCACAACCAGGAAAAACAGGTTGGTCTTCAAGCACTGTAAATACTACTTCTTTGTCATAGTCGGTATCATCTTCTTCTGCTTCAACAATGACAGCAGCTTTTACTTCTTGTTTTTCGTTGGTTTCAGAGGTTTCTATAACTGTTTCTTTTACTTCCACTTTGTCTTCCACGATTTTTATTACTTCGGGTGCTGGTGGAGGTGGTGGTGGGGCTTTTTGTATTTGTTCCGTCATTGGGATAACTTCGTCATCCATCATTTGATCAAATTTATTAACTGTTTCAACTTTAACTACTTCGTCATAGGTTTTCAATTCTATTGCAATGTATGTTAAAACTGTAACGGCAGCTAAACCTAATTGAAAAAACAAAAAACTGTTTCTTTTAGGGTCTATTTGTGGGTTTTTTTTCGGTTGCATACGTATAAATTTTTATAGTTAATAAATTTCGGGGGCTAAAATATATTTTTTTTAGTAAAAAAACAATTAGTTTGATAAATATTTATTTTTTTTAACATTTATAAGATAATGCATAAGTGCTAAACCGAACAATGTACCCGTGGTATTTGCAATAACATCAAGCCAATCGGCTGTTCGGGCGGTGGTAAACCATGCTTGGCATAGTTCCATCAAAATTCCATAGCTTACAGAAAAAATAAATATTTTTTTATATTTTTTTTCTTTTCTTTTGGTAAAATTATATAAAAACCATACAATTGTAAAGCCAAAATAAAAGATAAAATGCACTATTTTGTCTTTCCCTGTAATATTGATGATGGAAACATCTGAAAAGTTATCACCATTAATTAAGGACAAAATTGTGATTAAAATTGTCCAAAACATAGCGACCAAAAGTGCATAATTAGAATCCGATAAGAGCTTTATAGTCGTCTGCTGAAAGTAATTCTTCAATTTCGCTTGGGTTTGCAATTTTTATTTTTATCATCCAACCTTCGTTATATGGGTGTGAATTTACATATTCTGGATCTTTTTCTAAGGCTTCGTTAAATTCTATAATTTCGCCCGAAAGTGGCAAAAACAAATCAGAAACCGTTTTTACAGCCTCTACTGTTCCAAAAACGTCTTCTTTGTTTAGGGTTTGGTCAAGGGTTTCAACTTCTACATAAACAATGTCGCCTAACTCTCGTTGTGCAAAATCGGTAATACCAACGGTTGCAATTTCACCTTCAATTAAAACCCATTCGTGGTCTTTTGTGTACTTTAAATTTGATGGAATAATCATATCTTTTTGCTTTGAAAAGCAAAGGTATTAAAAAAACATTTGTTTTTTTGGTTCTTTATAAAATTATTTTTGATTTAGTCTTGTATGAATAAAATTGTGAATTAAAAAAAAATCATTTTTATTCAAAAAATCCTTTTAAATTTTGCCTTCTATTTCTTAAAAATTACAAATTTTTATTAGAAAACCAATTTTTAGAAGACCCCCTAAAGTAAATTATTTTTACTGTTGTTTAAAAGCTTTTTTTAACGTTTTTTTTAGAAAGGCATAAAAACTGCCTTGGTTATTCAATAATTTTACTATACTTTTGTTGTCATTTATTTTTTTAAACTAAGAACCAAAAACGAAACCTATGGATACTTTTATAAGACCTATAGCAATCAATCAAGAAGTAGATTGGGACAAAAGTGAAACCATTATCAGCAAAACTGATAAATACGGAACTATTGAGTACTGTAACGAAGTTTTTTGTAACGTTTCGGGATACGAGGATTACGAATTGATGCATAGTCCACACAGTATCATTCGTCATCCCGATATGCCAAAAGTAGTTTTCAAATGGCTGTGGGATAACCTAAACAACGACACAACCATTGTGGCAATTGCAAAAAACTTAGCCAAATCGGGTAGGTATTATTGGGTGTATGCAAATTTTACGATTTTAAAAGACGAAAAAGGAGACAATCATTATTTCTCGTCTCGGAAAGCTGTTTCTAAAAATGTAATTGAAATTATAGAACCAATTTATAAAAAATTGTTAGAAATAGAAGCCGATGGGGGTATGGAGGCAAGTGAAACCTTTTTAATCAATTTTTTAAACGAAAATAAGACAACCTATAATGAGTTTATTGATAAAATATTAAAAGAAAACAACAATTTAAAAGTGTAAATTCAAAAAACAAACTTCGAAAAAACTAAAATTATGGCAACAAAAATAAACTTTGAACAAGCCCGGCAAGACCACTTGGATTGGATGTATAAAATGCGAAATTACCTAAATGGTGGAGAAGACCTTAAAAAAGAAGAAATTGTTTCGCATTTTCATTGTAGATTAGGAAAATGGTTTTATACGGAAGGCAAAGAAGAATTTGGTTCCTTAGAACCCATCAAAAAATTTGAATTAAAGCACATCAAACTTCATCAATTAGCCAAAGATATTTTCGAACTAAAAAGCATCGGAAATGTAGAGCTGGCAGAAGATTTATATGATGATTTAGAACGAACCTCTAAACAAATTGTTTGGCTATTAAACGAAGCCGAGCATCAGATAAACCAAAATATTGATGGAGATGATGACGAGGATGAAAACATCCCGTTGATTGATAAAATGGTTGATTGGGACAAAACCAAAAGCTTGCTTTTAAAATTAGATGTCAACGGTATCATTGAATATGCCAATCAAGCCTACTTAGAAGTTTCGGGCTATGAAAGCGTGGATATTTTAGGCAAATCGTGCGATGTGCTTCGACATCCAGATATGCCTACAACCATTAACAATTGGATTTGGCACGAAATTAAACAAGGTATAGAAACCAGTGTTATTGTGAAGAATTTAGCCAAATCGGGCAAATATTTTTGGATAATAATTGATTATAAACTCCATAAAAACGCTGACGAAAGCATTGATCATATTACCATCAAACATTCAGGTTTAAACATGAGCGTGGTTTTTAAACACATTGTTCCACTGTATAATCAGCTCATTTATATTGAAAAAAACAAAGGAGTTGAAGCCAGCGAAAAATATTTAAAAGGATTTTTAGAAGAACGAAACCGAACCTTTGACGAGTTTACTCGAAACTTAATAATGACGGGTAGAGATTCTGTAAAAGGAACAAAACGTGGATTTTTTAGTCGGATTTTTGGTTGGAAATAATAAAAAATGCCTTACATAAAACATTTAGAATATCAAATATTTTGGTATAGCTCGGCAAACTATATAGGGTTTGTTTTGAGTTTTTTTGCATCTATATTTTTGTATCCGAACAACTTAGAGTTTTTAGGCGAAGTTCGATACATCGAAACTATTGGGCAATTTTTATTTCCTATTTTGTTGTTTGGTTTGCCCCAAGCATTAGTAAAATTTAGCCCACAAATGCGTAGCTATCATTTGCCTCGTTTTTGTGGTATGTCTTTTTTTATTGTTACATTTCTATCTGTTTTTGTTTTTATACTCATCACAATTATTCATCACTATAAACCTTTTTCTAATTATACATCTGTTTTATACGGTTTTGTATTAGCCGTTTGTTATGCTTTTATAGATTTGATAAAAAGCCGAGCCATTACCCTACAAAAAGTAAAAACACCTATTTTTATTGAAAAAGTTTTACCAAAAATAGCCTTACCTATCCTTTTTATCCTCTTGATAAAGAACAGTTTAAGCAAAGACCAATCAATGGTTTTTTATCTGATATTTTATATTGTATTGGTTCTTGGGCTTTTTGTTTATTTATCTCGGTATTCGCTCCCTATTTTTTCTACAAAGTATTATTTTTTGTTTGAAAACTATTCAGTTTCAGAGTTTTTAAAATTTTCGTTTTATGCCTTTCTGGGTAGTTTAGGTACATTGGTAGCCTTTCGGATAGATAATTTTATGATTCCTCAGTTTTTAAGTTTGGAAAACAACGGAACATATAATGTAGCTTTAAATATTTCTGGACTTATTGGAGTGCCAATGGCAGGCGTTTTTACCCTACATTCACCCATCATTGCACAACTAATTGAAGATGAAAATATAGAAGAATTAGGAAAAAAATATACAGAAACCGCAAAATTTTTATTTTGGATTGGCGCTATATTATTTACCCTGCTCTTAGTTTCTACCCCGTTTATAACACAAATTTTTACAAACCATGTTTTTTACAAAAATTTTAATTGGGTTGTTTTGTTGTTAGGTTTTAGTATGCTCGTCAATATGGGAACAGGTTTTAATTCAGAAATTATATCCTTCTCAAAGTACTATCGATTTAACTTATTAACTATTTTTGTTTTAGTTGTTACAAATGTGGTTTTAAACTATTATTTTTTAACCCAAACCAATTTAAAATTAGTAGGCGTTGCTATTGCCTCCACTTTGTCAATGACGCTTTATAACCTTGCAAAACTGTGGTATGTTTATAAAAAATTTAAAATTTTACCCTTCGATATTCGCTATCTTTATGTAATGATGCTCTCGATAGCTGTGGCTGTTTTAGCTTTTACATTACCCGATTTCACTTCTTATACGACTACTATTTTATACAAAGGAATTCTTGTTTTTACCTTAAATGTTTATTTTGCTTATAAATTTAACCTTATTAATAATGTGAAATTATTTATTGATGAGCGGTTAGAAAAAGAAAGAAAAAAAAGAAATAAGAAGTGATTAACAAGGGATTATTTAAAAAGATGCTTTTAAAACTCAAAAATATTTTCATAATTAAATAGATAGTTGTATTTTCGCCCTCTAAAAATATATATTTACAATTAAGATGGCAATTTTATCAAAAATTCAAAAACGATCGGGCTTACTTTTAGTAGTAATAGGTTTTAGTTTACTAGCTTTTTTAGTGGGTGATGCTATCCAAAGCGGTACTTTTTCTATGGGTTCAAACAATGCAGGTTCTGTAAATGGGACCGATATCAGTGCACAAGAACTCTCAGCAAAAGCAGGTGCAATGGAAAAACAAAGCCAAGGAATGAGTGTGGCACAAGCACAAAATAATGCTTGGGAACAAGAAATAAAAAGTATTCTATTAAACGAGCAATTTGAAAAACTCGGAATCTCCGTAGGTAAAGACCAAGTTTTAAAACTAATTAAACAAAATCCATATTTTGCTCAAAATTCACAACTTTTAAATGCTACTGGGCAAATAGACGATGCAAAATTTAACGAGTTTGTAAAATCTATTAAAAATTCTCCTAATCAAGATCAATGGAACGAGTGGTTAAACTACGAAAAAGAGGTCGAAAAATCTGCAAAAGAGCAACTTTATTTTACCATGATTCGGTCAGGGATATATGTAACCCAAACCGATGTAAAGGCACGTTACGAGGCAGAAAACAATAAAGTTGATTTTAAATTTGTAGCCGTTCCGTTTACCACTATAAATGATGATCAGGCAAAAGTTTCGGACGAAGAACTACTTGCTTATATGAAAGAAAATAAAAAGAAATACAAATCAGACGAAACAAGAACTTTTGATTTTGTAATTATCGAAACAAAACCTTCGGTAGCCGATGAAGAAGCTATGAAAGGCGAAATAAATGGCTACTTAACTGGAATGACAAAATACAATGAAGCAACTCAAAAAACCGATACATTACCAGGATTTGCAAAAATCAGTAATGCAGATGTTCCTAAATTTGTAAATAGCTATTCTGCTATAAAATTTGATTCGGTTTATGTTTCTAAAAAAGATTTAGCTGTTGAGCACCAAGAGGCATTATTCAATTTAGCTTCTGGGCAAGTATATGGTCCCTACACAGCCGATGGTTATCTAAAAATATCACGAAAATTAGGTTCAAAAGCAGCCTCTTCTGTCAAAGCAAGTCATATTTTAATTGCCTATGCAGGTGCTATGAAAGCTGCTCCAACCATCAAAAGAACCAAAGAAGAAGCAAAAGCATTAGCCAATAATTTATTAGGACAAGCTCAAAGCAACCCTGCTAATTTTGCGATGCTTGCTATGATGAATACAGACGACCCAGGCTCTAAACAAACAGGAGGAATGTATGATAATATTCAACCAAACCAAATGGTAAAATCCTTTAACGACTTTGTTTTCAACAGCCCTATTGGACGAATGGGGGTAGTAGAAACCGAATTTGGATACCATGTAATCAAAGTAGATGATAAATACGATGCAGTATTGTTAGGTACCGTTGCTTTAAAAATTCAACCCTCTGATGCTACTATGGATCAAATTTATACCAAGGCGGCAAAATTTGAAGCCGATGCTAACGAAAAAGATTTTGAAAAAGTGGCTAAAGAAAGCAATTTAACTATAAACACTGCTCCTGGAATAAAATATGTTGATGAATATTTACCTGTGATAGGAGCTCAACGACAAATGGTTACGTGGGCTTATGGTAGAAAAACAAAAATTGATGATGTTCAAAAATTTGAGATACCTCAAGGATATGCCATTGCTAAATTAAAATCAATAAACGATAGCGGTCTATTAGACCTTGAACAAGCCAAACAACAAGTATTACCGATTATAAGAAACAAGAAAAAAGCCGAGATTATTCGTAAAAAAATGAACGGAACCAGCCTTGATGCTGTTTCAAAAGCAACAAGTTCTACCATACAAACGGCTACAGCCGTAAGTTTAATAAATCCGATTGTGCCAAACATTGGGCAAGAACCACAAGTAGTTGGTAAAGCCTTTGGTTTAGCCAACGGAAAAACATCGGGGGTTATTGAAGGTTTTAACGGAATGTTTATGGTTCAAAAAATAAATGATGTAAAAGCTCCTGCAACCAACAATTATACCAACTACATCAACCAATTAAAACAACAAGGAATGGGCAGTGTGGGTAGAGTTTTACAAATATTAAATGACAAAGCTGAAATAAAAGATAATCGTGCAAACGTTATGCAATAATTTTGACTAATGCATATAAAAAGGCTATTAAAATATATTTGATAGCCTTTTTATATGGAATTAAGGGAGGCTTCTAATTTTAAGAAGCCTCCTTTACCATTCATTTACTTTGTTGGCATCTAATTTTAAAAAGATAAAAAGAAGTATTGAAAATGCCCAAAGGCTAGAGCCTCCATACGATAAAAAAGGCAACGGAACTCCAATGGTTGGAAATAGTTTTATAAGCATTAAAATATTTACAGCAAAATGTGTAAATAAAATTGAAGCAACTCCATAGCCAAAGGCTCTGCTAAATTTAGATTTTTGGTTCTCGGCTAAGTATACAATTCGCATCAGTAAAATAACAAACAAAAAAACGACTACAAAAGAGCCTACAAACCCCCATTCTTCGCCCACGGTTGTAAAAATAAAATCCGTATGTTGTTCGGGTACAAAACCTCCTTTGGTTTGGGTGCCTTCTAAATATCCTTTGCCAAAAACTCCTCCCGAACCAATGGTTATCATTGATTGATTAAGATTGTAACCTTCGTTTTTCAAATCTACATTTTTGCCAATGAGCACATTGATACGATCTTTATGATGAGTTTCGAGTACGTTTTCGTACACAAAACTTATGGAATAAACATAGCCAATAACCAAAACCGTGATAAGTGTATAAACAATAGGATTTCGAGTGATACTTCGGTTAAAAACATAGTGAATAAGAACAAAAAGGATAATTACAACCACAATATAGATGGGTTTTATAAACAAAGCTACTACAAAAAGCCCAATAACCAAAACACCAATCCATAAATACCCATCAGGCAAGCCCTCTCGATAAAGCATAAAGATTAACGAAACAAATATCAAGGCACTTCCTACATCGTTTTTAGCAATTAAAAGGGTGGGTAAAAATAATAATCCTAAAATAACTACTTGGTGTTTAAATTTATGTATATTAAAAGTAGCAACCGAAAGTAACTTTGCTAAAAAAAGGGTCGTTGAAACCTTTACAAACTCAGCTGGCTGGAGTGTAAAACCCCCAATTTTATACCAATTGGTTTGCCCTTTGATAGTGCTTCCAAAAACAAACAAACCTATGATAGACAAAACTCCAATTACATATAAAACAGCTGAAAATCGTTCGTATAAACGAGGGTTTACTTTTAAAACAACCAGCAAAATAGGCAAGGTGAGTCCAATAAACATCAATTGTTTTCCGTAGGTTTGAGAAATATCAAATACAGAGGTTTCATGGATAGGCAAGGAGGATGAATAAATATTCAACCAGCCAATGCCTACCAATAAAATGTAAAGCAAAACAGTTACCCAATCGAGCGTGCTACTTACGCTTCTGTCTTTCATTTGTTAAGGTTTAATTTGTGTTTTTTTTTTTACAACCTTTGGTTGATTGGGTTTTATGGCAAATGTATTTCCTTTTTGATAGAGGCTATCAACCAATGTTGTGGGTTTCTGAACGATGTATTTATAATATTCTTTTTGCAATCCTTGGGTAAGCATTCGTTGTTCGAGGTCGGTTCTACTAATTTTTTTGTTGATATATTTTTCAATCATCAAGGTAGTTATGGGTCCTGCAAAACGGTTTCCCCAGCCTCCGTTTTCAATAAATACAGCAATGGCAATTTTAGGGTTGTCTTTGGGTGCAAAAGCCACAAAAACAGAATGATCTTCAAGCTGAATACGTTTTCCACCAATTTTTGTAAAGTTTTCGGCTGTTCCTGTTTTTCCGCAAATTTCTAAGCCCGGAACTCTTAATCCTGCAGCTGTTCCGAAATTATACACATCAAAAAGCCCAGAAATTACAGGTTCAAAATTTTGTTTATCAATAGTTGTTTGGTTTTTTGTTACAAATTTTTTGTCTAAGGTTTGTCCTTTAATTTTTTTAACGATGTGAGGGGTGTAAAAATAGCCTCTATTAGCCACCGTTGCCATCATATTTGCCATTTGTATAGGCGTCATTTGCACCTCGCCCTGCCCTATCGAATTTGAAATAATGGTTGAGCTTCTCCAGCCTCCGTTAGGATAAAATCGTAGGTAAAATTTACTATCAGGCATCAAACCTTTTCGTCCGATGGGCATGTCATAACCTAAAAAACTACCCAGTCCAAAACTTTGTAGATGGTTATGCCACGCATCAACGCCTTGTTGTGGGGTTGGATATTTATCAATAATTCGTTTAAAAACATTGGCAAAATAGGTATTGCACGATTTTACAATTCCTCTGTGTAAATCGGCTGGTCCTGCATCGTGGCATTTCATAAAAGCACCTCTACCATACGAAAATCCGTGCCTACACATAAAGGCTGTTTCCGTATCAATTACGTTTTCTTGAAGCCCAATAAGTGCTGTTGTTATCTTAAAAATAGACCCTGGAGGCTGTTCGGATAGCAAACCTCGGTCATATAAAGGCAGTCCTAAGGTGTCTTTTTCTAAAGCGATGTAGTTTTTAGAACGTTGTCTGCCTACTAGCAAGGCTGGATCATAAGTGGGTGCCGAAATCAAGGCTAAAATTTCGCCTGTGGAGGGTTCAATAGCTACAATTCCTCCTCTTTTATTTATCATTAACTCTTCACCATATTTTTGAAGTTCGTAATCTATGGTTAGGGTTATGTCTTTTCCTTGCACGGAAATAGTGTCGTATTTTCCGTTTTTATACGAGCCAATTTCTCGGTTATGCCTGTCTTTCTGTATGTATTTTACGCCTTTTATGCCTCTTAAAATTTCTTCATATTCTTGTTCAACTCCTTGTTTACCAATTAAATCTCCGCTTTTATAATAGCCATTTTTTTGAATAATTGCATCGTTTACTTGGGCTATAAATCCGAAAACATTAGGTGCAATATTCACTTGATAATCTCGGAGCGAACGTTTTTGAACATAAAAACCTTTAAATTTTCTAATTTTTTCTTGAAAAGCAGCAAATTCTAATTTATTTAATTGAGCTAAAAAAACGGAAGGTAATATTGGGCTGTATTTATATGCCTTTTTGTATTTTTTTTTAAAATCATCTTTTGTAATATTTAAAAGTGAGCAAAATTCAAGAGTATCAATATTTTTTACCTCTCGTGGGATAATCATAATATCGTAAGATGGCTGATTGGCTACCAATAATTTTCCGTTTCGGTCATAAATATAACCTCTTTCTGGAAAATCATAATTTATTTTGATTGAATTTTTGTCTGCTTCTATTTTATAAGCACCCTCTAAAACTTGTAATTGAAACAATCGAATAATAATTACAACAGCGGTTATTACGATAAGAAAGGGAAGTAAGTTTTTTCTCATCGTTTGGTGGGTTTTAAAAATAATAAAATTAAAATTAGTGTGGTGGTTGTAAATACAATATTAGCAATTGATTTCCAAAGAATATCCCAAAGCAATGTTATTTTAAATATTTCTAAAATATATAAAATAAAATGATGAATACTCACTGAAAGGAGCACTAAAATAAAGGTTTCAGAGGTAAATTTATTGGTAATTTTTATGGTATTGTATTCATAACTTACTCCGTAAGCAAACCGGAACAAAGTAGGGCGAATATATGCTAAAAGAAGTGTTGCAGTGGTGTGTATGCCTCCTGTATTAAAAAACATATCTATAAGTAAACCCATAAAAAAAGAAGAGATTAATAAAAAAGATTTGTTTGCATTAACAGGGTATAACAATACATATAATATATATACAAAAGGGTTTAGAAATCCCCAAAATTCGATGTTATTAAAAAGCCAAACTTGTGCAAAAAACAACACCGTAAAGCGTAAAATACTGATGAGCAAATAACTATTCATTGGGCAGGCTTTGTTCGAGGGTTTTTAGTTCGGTTTTGCTTTTATTGTCTATTATATAAACGTTGCCTAAATTACTCATATCATTAAATAATCGAACATCAATGGTATAATAATTTGTAACTCTGTCTATATATATTTTATCAATAGTGCCAATAGGTATGTTTTCAGGAAAAATAGTTGAATAGCCCCCTGTTACAATAGTGTCGCCTTTTTTTACGGTTGCTAACCGAGGGAGTTCAATAAGTTGAACATAGCCCATGTTTTTTCCGTTCCAAGTTACAGAGCCAAAATGATTGGTGTTTTTAAGTTTTGCATTGGTTTTTTCGTTTGTAAATAAAAGGCTTGTTACGGTTGAATAGTTTTTAGAAGTTTGGGCTATTTTTCCAACAACTCCGGCTTGATTGACAACTCCCATATCTGGTTTTATACCATCAATAGCACCACCTTTAATGGTTAAATAATTTTGTTGTTTGTTAAAGCTGTTTTTAATCACTTTTCCAGCAATTACTTTGTGTTCTTTAACACCTATAAACGTAAACGAATCGGGGTTAAGTAGTGTATCTTTTTTATTAAAAAGCAGTTCTTTTAGCTTTTGATTTTCAGCAATTAGGGCTTGGTTGGTTTTTTTTAAAGCAAAATATTCTTTTATAGTGTTTGTTTTTTCGTACACAAATCCCGAAACTTCATTTGAAGAATTTACATACATATTTTGTTGCAAGGAATGCGACTGTATGAGTAATCGGAAAGCGATAGCCAACAATAAAAAAAACAGTATTTTATAACTGTTTTTTTGTAAAAAATTAAGTGCTTGTTGCATTTCAAAATTTTTATTAATTGTATTATTTACCTTTTGTATTGGTTTATTTGAAACATCAATATTATTTAAGTAAAATACTTTTAAATTTTTGAATATCTTTTAGAGCAATTCCTGTGCCCCTTACAACTGCTCTCAAAGGATCTTCAGCAATATAAACGGGTAAATCTGTTTTTAAAGAAATTCGTTTATCTAGTCCTCTTAGCATAGAGCCTCCACCTGCTAAATAAATTCCTGTATTATAAATATCGGCTGCTAATTCTGGAGGTGTTTGTGATAGAGTTTCCATGATTGCATCTTCCACTCGTTGGATAGATTTGTCTAAGGCTTTGGCAATTTCTCGATGCGAAATATCAATTTGTTTAGGCTTACCGGTTAATAAATCTCGTCCTTGAACCGACATTTCTTCGGGTATATCGTCTAAATCGTCAATAGCAGCACCTGTTTGAATTTTAATTTTTTCGGCTGTTGTTTCTCCTACATATAGGTTGTGTTCGGTTCGCATATAGTAAATAATATCATTTGTAAACACATCTCCTGCAATTTTAACTGATTTATCACACACAATTCCTCCAAGGGCAATTACAGCAATTTCGGTGGTTCCTCCTCCTATATCTACTATCATATTTCCTTTCGGCTGCATAATATCAACTCCAATACCAATAGCGGCAGCCATTGGTTCGTGTATTAAATATACTTCTTTTCCGTTTACACGTTCGGCTGATTCTTTTACGGCTCTCATTTCAACTTCGGTAATCCCTGAAGGAATACAAATAACCATCCGTAGTGATGGGGTAAAAAGTTTCTTTTTAAGAGCAGGAATACTTTTAATAAACATATTGATCATCTTTTCAGAAGCATCAAAATCGGCAATTACTCCGTCTTTTAAGGGTCTGATAGTTTTGATGTTTTCGTGTGTTTTTCCTTGCATTAAATTTGCCTCTTGTCCTACGGCTATTATTTTGCCTGTAATTCGGTCTCGAGCTACTATCGAAGGACTATCAACTACTATTTTGTCGTTATGGATTATTAAGGTATTTGCTGTTCCTAAGTCAATAGCAATATCCTCGGTCATAAAGTCTAAAAATCCCATAATTTTTTTGGATTTAATATGTTATTTGTTTGATTTTGTGCACAAATATACAAAATTAGCATATTTTTTATACTAATAAGTTATTTATATGCAATTATTTAATTTTATTATCCATTTATTGCTTTTACAACTAATGTATTGTCTTTCAAAAATTCACGTAAAAGATTTTCAATACCGTTTTTTAAGGTAAATGTTGACGATGGGCAGCCGCTACAAGCTCCTTGTAAAATAACATAAACTTCGTTGGATTTTGGGTTATATGATTCAAATTTTATATTGCCCCCATCACTTGCTACGGCTGGTTTTACATATTCTTCAAGCAGATTAATTATTTGTTGTGAAGTAATATCTAATTTTTTAAAAACGTCGTTGTCAATAGATTTGTTGGTAGTTTGCTGCTTTAATTTTTCAGTATTTATAATTGGCTTTTGTTCTTCGAGATATTCTTTTATAAACGTTCTGATTTCAAGGGTTATGGTCTCCCACTCAACAATGTTATATTTAGTTATTGCGATATAATTATCATCTATAAAAACCTCTTTTACAAACGGAAAATTAAAAAGTTCCGTAGCAATAGGTGCTGCAATAGCCTCTTCAATATTTTTACATTCAACGGGCTGTGGAGTTAGTTTTTTATTGGCAACAAATTTTAAAACCGCAGGGTTTGGGGTGGTTTCAGCATAAATACTAATTGGCATTTTTTTATTGGCTTCATCGGTTAAAATTTGCCCTCCGTCTTCAATAAAATGTATGATTTTTTCTGCCACTTCTTTTTTCACATCGTCCCATTCTACAATCGAGAATTTTTCGATGGCAATAAAGTTTTGCGAAATATAAATGGTTTTAACAAACGGAAAATAGAACAATTTTTGAGCTAAAGGAGAGGGTTTTGTTTCGTCTATATTTTTAAATTCAAAATTTTTTCCTTTGGTTATAAAAGTATCAAATTGAAATTTTACAATAGCAGGGTTTTTGGTTGTTATAACAGTTAAGTTGGTCATTTTTTGGAATAGTAATAAATTAATTGGTAAATGTAAAAAATAAATTTGAAATTTTTGGATTTGAAGGTAGTATAATTTTTCTTGTAATAAAAATGAATTTTTAGAAGTTCTCAAAATTAAAAATACATTATTTTTGCAGAAAATACAGCCCTATGAATCTTATTCAGAAATATTTTCCTGATTTAACTAAAAAACAAATACAACAATTTACTCAATTATACGATTTATACATCGATTGGAACACAAAAATAAATGTTGTCTCTCGAAAAGATGTTGATGAATTATATATCCGGCACGTGTTGCATTCCTTAGGGATTGCAAAAGTTATTTCATTTGAAAAAGATGCTTCTGTTTTAGATATTGGAACTGGGGGCGGTTTTCCAGGTATTCCGTTGGCAATTATGTTTCCCGAAACATATTTTTTTTTGATAGACAGTATTGGTAAAAAGATAACGGTTGTTACCGAAATAGCAAAAACTTTAGGCTTAAAAAACGTGAAGGCGGAACAAAAAAGAGCACAAGACGTAGACGAAAAATTTGACTTTATTGTAAGCCGGGCGGTTACGCAAATGCCTGAATTTGTGAGTTGGACAAAGCATAAATTCAAAAAAAAGAGTATACACCCCCTTAACAACGGTATTTTATATTTAAAAGGAGGCGATTTAACAAAGGAACTAAAAACTTATACCAAAGCTATTCAATTTGAATTAGCCGATTTTTTTGAGGAAGATTTTTTTGAAACTAAAAAGGTGGTATATTTAGAACGAAAATAAAAAAAGGCGGGTAGAAATACCAGCCTTTTTTAGTTTATATTTATCGAACGGGTTGATTTAGAATTAAATCAATATACAAATTTATTTTATTTTTTAACTCTTTTCGATGCGAAATAAAGTCTAAAAAGCCATGTTCTAATACAAATTCTGCTGTTTGAAAATCCTCTGGTAAATCTTTACCTACGGTATCTCGCACTACTCTTGGCCCTGCAAAACCTATCAAAGCACCTGGTTCGGATATGTTAATATCTCCAAGCATTGCAAATGATGCAGTTGCACCGCCCGTAGTTGGGTCTGTACAAAGTGAAATATAGGGTAGTTTTGCTTCGGCTAATTGTGATAATTTTGATGATGTTTTGGCAAGTTGCATAAGTGAATAAGCAGCTTCCATCATCCGAGCCCCACCCGATTTTGCTATTACTACAAACGGAAATTTATGAGCAATGGCATAATCTACTGCTCGAGCAAATTTTTCGCCAAAAACAGCCCCCATAGAGCCTCCAATAAAGGCAAAATCCATAGCTAAAACCACCATTTCTTTTCCTTTTGATTTGCCAACTGCAGTCCGGGCTACATCTTTTAGTTTTGTTTTGGTAATTACTTCTTTTAATCGGTCTTTATATTTTTTGGTATCTACAAAGTTTAAAGGATCTTTTGAAGTAATGTTTTTGTCTAATTCTGTAAATTTATTATCATCAAATAATATTTCGAAGTATTCTTTACTTCCAATTCTTACATGATAATCGTCTTCCGGACTCACATAAAAATTTTTTGCAAGTTCATCTGTTTCAATAATTTTACCCGTTGGGGTTTTATACCACAAGCCTTTTGGAACATCTTTTTTGTCTTCGGTTGCGGTTTGTATTCCTTTTTCTGTTCGTTTAAACCATGCCATAAATAAAGATATTTATTTTTTTAATTATTAAGTTGATATTTTACCAACCTGTATCTCGTTTTTTCATAATATTGTGTTTTTTTATTTTCTAAACCATTGCAAATATAACACCATTTTTTAAATTTATTTTGTTTCTAATGAATTTAAAAAAACAAATCTATCATTTTTTAAAATTGCTAAATTATTATAGGGGACTTCTAAAAATTCATTTATATTACAAAAAGTTCTTTTTAAAAATCAGTTCGTTAAAATTTAAAAATCGTCCTCATTTTAGCTACGGATACGCCTGCGGTTCTTTTTAAATTTTCCTTCTACTTTTTAAAAATTACAAATTTTCATTAGGAAGTTCCTACAATGTATTCACGTTATTCAAATCTTCAAAGGCTTGTTTTAATCGATTTATAAATGTTTTTTCACCTTCTCTTATCCAAATTCTGGGGTCGTAATGTTTTTTATTTGGTACTTCAGCTCCTTCAGGGTTGCCAATTTGTGTTTTTAAATAATCTATTTTTGATGTTATATAGTTTCTAATACCCTCGGTATAAGCGAATTGTAAATCGGTATCAATATTCATTTTAATTACTCCGTATCCTATTGCTTCTCTTATTTCTTCTAACGAAGAGCCTGAACCTCCATGAAACACAAAATCAACTGGATTTAGGCTTGTATTTAATTTATTTTGAATGTATTCTTGTGAGTTTTTTAAAATTTTTGGTTCAAGTTTTACATTTCCGGGTTTATAAACCCCGTGCACATTACCAAAGGAAGCTGCTATTGTAAATCGGGGGCTAATTTTCATAAGTTCTTCATAAGCATAGTATACTTCTTCGGGTTGGGTATATAATTTTGAACTGTCCACATCTGAATTATCCACTCCATCTTCTTCACCTCCTGTGATGCCTAATTCTATTTCGAGGGTCATTCCCATTTTATCCATTCGAGTTAAATATTCCTTACAGATTTCAATATTTTCGTGTAGAGGTTCTTCCGAAAGGTCAATCATGTGTGATGAAAACAAGGGTTTTCCTGTTTCGATAAAATGTTTTTCAGAAGCATCTAACAAACCGTCAATCCAAGGTAATAATTTTTTTGCACAATGATCGGTATGCAAAATAACCGTTGCTCCGTAAGCCTCGGCTAATGTATGAATGTGTTTTGCTCCAGCTACGCCTCCTAAAATAGCCGCTTGTTGGTTTTCGTTACTTAATCCTTTACCAGCATTAAAAATAGCTCCTCCGTTTGAAAATTGAATAATAACGGGTGCTTTTAATTGGGCAGCTGTTTCGATAACAGCGTTTATAGTGCTTGAACCTGTTACATTAACTGCAGGCAAGGCAAAACCTTTGGCTTTTGCATACGCAAATATCTCTTGAACTTGGTTGCCTGTGGCTACACCTGGTTTGATAAAATGTGGCATAATATTGAACTTTTTTAAATTTTAAGTAACAAAAATACATTTTTCTAAAGATAGCTCAAAATTATTATCGAAAATAAACATACTTAAAAATAAAATTTGTTTACAATCGCTTAAATTTCTATTATTTTTGCAAAAGAATTTAACAAACATATAAAATCACTATTAACAATAAGTTTCGTAAGCAAATGTATTCAGTGAACACCAATGAATATAGGCGGCTCTATATATCTTTTAAAAAACAAATAAATATCTACACATGAAAAATTTATTTTTTATAGTTATTAATGCTTTGCTTTTATTTTCGTGTTCAGAAAAAACAAAGGTTGAAAAGCAAATTGATGAAATTCCAATCTTAGTAAAAATTGAACGTTTTGATCAACTTTTTTATGAAACTAAACGAGCCGATTTACAATCTTTAAAAACTAAATATCCATTCTTTTTTCCTCCAAATTTTTCAGATGAAGATTGGATAAAAAAAACAACCAATCCTGTTTATAGAGAGCTTTACACAGAAGTTCAAAAAAAATATCCAAGCCTTGACACAATTGAAGAAAACATTGGTAAGATGTTTAAACATATCAAATATTATTTTCCAGAAATTAAAACACCTAAACGGGTAATTTCAATAATTTCGGAGGTTGATTATCATTTAAAAAGTTATTATTCTGATAGTTTAGCATTTATTTCATTGGATGTTTATTTGGGTAAAAACCATCGTTTTTATGAATTTCCAGAATACCAAAAACAAAATTTTGTTTCTGAACAAATATTGCCCGATTTAGCAGAAAGTTTTGCTAATTATTTACTCCCTCCCAACCGAAATCATACATTTTTAGCAGAAATTATCCAAGCAGGAAAAATACTATATATCAAAGACTTGCTGCTTCCTACAACCGATGATGCTACTAAAATCGGTTATACAAAAGCACAAAACGATTGGTGCCAAGTCAACGAAAATCAAATTTGGACATATTTTGTTGATAAAAAATTGTTGTACGAAACAGATCAAAAGTTATTAGCACGATTTATAGAACCTGCTCCTTTTTCAAAATTTTATTTAGATATAGATGCCGAAAGCCCTGGCAAAGTGGGGGCTTGGATAGGTTGGCAAATTGTGCGAGCCTATGCCGAAAATAACAAAACAAACCCAAAAGAGCTCTTAAAAACCGATGCTTTAACGATTTTTAATAATTCAAAATATAAACCTAAAAAAACCTAAATATTTACCGATGAAAACATCAACTATTCAACTGAATATTGACTTAGATGAAAACCAAATTCCAGATAAAATGATGTGGACTGCCCCTGATGGAGGCGTTCAAGACGAGGCTACCAAGGCTTTTTTACTTTCGATTTGGGATTTTAAAAATAAGGAAACACTAAAAATTGATCTATGGACAAAAGATATGCCTATAGACGAAATGAAACAATTTTTTCATCAAACCTTAGTTTCGATGGTACAAACGTATAGAAAAGCTACAAACGACGAACAAATGGCAACAACTATGCTTGATTTTTGTGATTATTTTGCTGAAAAACTAGAGTTAAAAAAAAACAAAACAGTATAAAAAATGAATTTTTATAAATTAGGGCTGTTTTTCTTTGGTTCATTTCTTTTTGCACAAACTAAGAACAATTTATGGCTACGCTCCACGATTGATTACACGTTTAAAAATCCTAAATTTAGAATAGCTAACGAACTTCAATATCGATTGCAAGATAATCAAAGTCAAGAATTTACACCTGAAAATTTGTTAATTTCGTATCGAAATTGGGTCTATTATCAAAAAAATAAATCATTAAAAATAGCCTTTTCGTCATTTGCATATTTTAAGCATTATAAAACGGTTGTAAAAGAGGCTGATATTTTTGCAAAACCTAAAACTGAAATTCGATTTTCTGCCTTTGCAGAATACCAGCATAATTTTTTAAAAAAAAACATAGTAAATCATCGTTTTTTTACAGAATATCGTTGGTTTACAGCCAATAATACAAGTGTTTTTCGCTATCGACAACGGTTGGGTTTGCTTTTAAAACTAACCAAGCATATAGAGTTATATCCAAGCGAAGAGGTTTTTTTAAATATCAATCAACCGAGTCATTTTTTTGACCAAAATAGGCTCACAGCACAAGTTAATATTAAAATTTCAAAACACCATAAATTAGAAACAGGATACTCATATTCTTCTAAAAATCAAGTAAATACGAATGATTTAATCGAAAATAATATTTTTATAAATTACATACTTATGATTTCCTCAAAATAGAAAATTATTTTTGCGAGTAGCCAAATCTTCGGAGTTGATAGGGATTGTTTCGCCAATCTTTATTAACTTTTACAAACAATTCTAAATGAATTTTTTTGTCAAAGAATTTTTCTAAATCTATACGAGCTTCAATACCAATTTTCTTTAAGGCATATCCTTTGTGCCCAATAATAATTCCTTTTTGAGAATCTCGCTCCACCATAATTACGCTTTTGATTCGGATAATGGTTTCATCTTCTTTAAATTCTTCTGTTTCAATTTCTACAGAATACGGAATTTCTTTTTCGTAGTTCAAAAGTATTTTCTCTCGGATGGTTTCGTTTACAAAAAAGCGTTCGGGTTTGTCTGTCAAAGTATCTTTAGGGTAAAATGGAGGAGATTTTGGCAACAATTCAATAATCCGATTAAAAACATTTTCGATATTAAAGTTTTCTAAAGCAGAAATAGGATATAATTCTGCATTAGGAACTTGTGTTTGCCAAAAAATCATTTGTTTTTCTAATTTTTCTTGATTTGAAATGTCTATTTTGTTGATTAGAATTAAAACAGGAATTTTTGAATGGATAATTTTATTAAAAAATTGTTCATCTTTTAGCTGTGTTTCGCCAATTTCAATCATATAAATTAAAATATCAGCATCTTCAAAAGCCGATTTTACAAAGTCCATCATAGAGCTTTGCAATTCGTAAGCAGGTTTTATAATCCCAGGTGTGTCTGAAAATATGATTTGATACTCTTCTGCATTTACGATGCCAAGAATACGATGCCTTGTGGTTTGTGCTTTGGAGGTAATGATAGAGAGTCGCTCTCCAACCATAGCATTCATAAGGGTTGATTTTCCAACATTTGGATTTCCGATAATATTAACGTAGCCTGATTTGTGCATAAATTTATGGTTGCTTTTTAGAATTGAATAGCTAAATATTTAGCAAATATAAACATGAAAAAACCGTAACGAACTGCTACGGTTTTTAAAAAAATAGTATTTTTTAAATTTTTTAATAATGAAAATGTTTACTTTCTTCAATATATGGATTTCCTTTGGCTAATAGAGGTGCTTTTGTTAAAGTTGTAAATACTACAAATATAAACAAGCCCAAGAAAAACAATACTGATGCTATTTCTGGAATTCCAATTTGCCATTGATTACCTACTGTGGCTGGCATTATCATAACATAAAAATCTACATAATGCCCTATTAAAATAATCATCCCTGCAATGATAACAACGTTTTTAATACGTTTCATATCTGCACTTACTAAAATAAGTAGTGGTAATAAGAAGTTTAAAACTACCATTCCCCAGAATAGCCATCTAAAATTGTCAATACGGGTTACAAAATATGTTACTTCTTCTGGGATATTTGAATACCACATTAACATAAATTGTGAGAACCATAAATAGGTCCAGAATATACTAATTCCGAACATAAATTTAGCTAAATCGTGTATGTGACTTTTGTTTACATATTCTAAATATCCTTTTGATTTTAAATAAAAAGTTATTAAAGTAATAGTTGTGATACCACTTACAAAGAAACTTGCAAAAACATACCACCCAAACAAGGTGCTATACCAGTGTGGGTCTACAGACATTATCCAGTCCCAAGCCATCATTGATTCTGTAACTATGAAGATTACTAAAAACCCAGCAGAAAATTTGAATATTTTTTTAAAGTTTGAATTATCAGAAGATTCATCTTGTGCTAAGGAAAATTTACGAGAAAAGTAGCGGTAACCATTCCATAAAACTATATATAATAATGAAAATACTAAAAACCGAACAGGATTCATCCATCCTGCTTTTCCCTGTATAAGTTTGTCTGCTTTTACCACTTCTTCATCTAACCAAACAAATAGATGATGATAATGTAAAACTCCTGCTACTAAAAGTAAAAATACTATAATAGAACCGGGCAATAAATACCCTGTTATACCTTCCATTACTCTAAACAATACCGGAGACCAGCCTGCTTGTGCTGCATTTTGGATTGCATAAAAAGCTAAAACTCCTAAACTTATTAAAAAGAAAAACAAAGCTGCTACATAAAAAGCTGCCCAAGGGCGATTATGAACTTGATGTTCTACGTGTGCTATATGTTCTTTGTGTTCTTTTTCAGTATCAACATTCGCTGTGTTTGCTTCATGTTTATGTGCCTCAGTAACAGAATGGGGATCGTGTGAGGTTGCTTTATGTGTGTGCTCTTCTGCTACAATTTTTTCAACTTGTTCTGTTGTAGGAATAGTTAAAAAACCGTAAGCAATACCGAGAATACCTACAATCATTAAAACTATTGAAAAAACTTTTAATTTACTTGAAAATGTGTACATAATACTATGTGTTCAAAAGGGTTATTGTAATTCCGATTTTAATTTTAATACGTAAGCAGCAACTTGCCAACGCTCTGATTGTGAAAGTTGATTTGCATGTGAACCCATAGCATTTAAGCCATAGGTAACCACATGATAAATACTACCTTCGGTAATTTCTCTATCTTTATAATTTGGAACTCCTAAAAATTTCTCACGATTTACCAAATTTCCTTTTCCATTACCTGTATCTCCATGACAAACTGCACAATAAATAGCAAAAAGTTCTTTGCCTTTTTCAAGGTTTACTTCAGCAGGTGCCAAAGGCGATTTTAATGATGCTTTTGCAGCAGCATATCCTTCAGGAGTATTAGGATACTCATACGGAACAAAGCCTCTTTTTACTGTTCCTGCAACTGGGACTTGTGCTTCAACACTATCATTAAACGCACTACTTTCTGAATAGGTTTCGTAGCCAACCGCATGATACATATCAGGAAACAATTGATAATTAGGTTTTTCTTTATTAAAACAAGATGTGGCTAAAAAACCAATCATCAATATTGCTATTATTAAATATATTCTTTTCATCTTTTATAGATATGAATTCAGATGTTTATATTATTGTTTATCAATTACTTTTACTTCAACAGCTCCTGTGTTTTCTAAAAACGAAACTAAATCTGACTCGTTATTTTTCACCTCAATTTCCATTAAAAAATGATCGTCTGTTGTTCTTACATCAGGGTTTTCTGCTTTTTTAAACGGATAAAGTTTACTTCTGAAATAAAAAGTAATAACCATTAAGTGGGCTGCAAAAAACACGGTCATTTCAAACATAACAGGTACAAATGCAGGCATATTTTGATAGAATGCAAAACTTGGTTTTCCTCCAATATCCTGCGGCCAATCAACAATCATTATATAATTAAGCAAGGTTACAGCAATACTAAAACCAATAACTCCGTATATAAACGATGCAATAGCTATTCGGGTGTCTTTTAGCCCCATAGCTTTGTCTAAACCATGAACAGGAAAAGGGGTGTATATTTCGGCTATATCGTGCTTAGCAGCTTTTGTTTTTTTAACAGCCTCTAACAAAATATCGTCGTCGTTATAAAGGGCATGAATTACTTTATGGTTCATAACTAATTAGTGATTATGTGATGAATGATTATGTTCTGCGTTTTCTCGTTCTTTTTTATAATTATCTCCTGAAGATTTTAAAATAGTTTTAACCTCTGCTTGGGCAATTACAGGGAAACTTCTTGAATATAATAAGAACAACACAAAGAAAAATCCGATAGTTCCTATATATATTCCAGCATCAACAAAAGTTGGTGAAAATTTAACCCATGATGATGGTAAATAATCTCTGTGTAATGATGTTACAATAATTACAAACCGCTCAAACCACATCCCTACGTTTACAACGATAGAGATAACAAACGACCACAATAAAGAAGTTCTAATTTTTTTAGACCACATTACTTGAGGTGATATTACGTTACAAGTCATCATTAACCAATATGCCCACCAGTAAGGTCCTGTAGCACGGTTTAAGAAAGCATATTGTTCATACTCTACTCCTGAATACCAAGCTATAAACAACTCCGTAATATAAGCAACCCCAACAATAGAACCTGTAATCATAATTACGATGTTCATTAATTCGATGTGTTGGATGGTAATATATTCTTCAAGATTTGAAACTTTACGCATGATTAACAAAAGTGTGTTTACCATGGCAAAACCAGAGAAAATTGCACCTGCAACGAAATAAGGAGGTAAAATGGTAGTATGCCAACCAGGAATTACCGAAGTAGCAAAGTCAAACGATACAATAGTGTGAACTGATAATACCAAAGGTGTTGCTAAACCAGCTAATACTAATGAAACTTCTTCAAAACGTTGCCAATCTTTAGCTCGTCCGCTCCATCCGAAACTTACAATTGAGTAGATTTTTTTGGTAAAAGGTGTAATAGCACGGTCTCTAAGCATTGCAAAATCAGGTAATAAACCTGTCCACCAGAATACTAACGATACCGAAAGATAGGTAGAAATTGCAAAAACGTCCCAAAGTAAAGGCGAGTTAAAGTTTACCCAAAGCGAACCGAATTGATTTGGAATTGGGAATACCCAATAACCTAACCAAGGACGCCCCATGTGGATAACTGGGAATAATGCAGCTTGGATAACCGAAAAAATGGTCATCGCTTCAGCCGAACGGTTGATTGCCATTCTCCATTTTTGACGGAATAATAATAATACTGCAGAAATAAGTGTTCCAGCATGCCCGATACCTACCCACCATACAAAGTTGGTAATATCCCAAGCCCAGCCTACTGTTTTGTTTAATCCCCAAGTTCCGATACCCGTAGATATAGTATAAATCATACTTCCTAATCCCCAAAGAAAAGCAGCTAAAGCAATAGAGAATACTATCCACCATTGTTTATTTGCACGTCCTTCAACGGGTTTGGCAACATCTACAGTAACATCATGATAGGTTTTATTACCTAACACTAAGGGTTTTCTAATGGGTGCTTCGTAATGAGACGACATAATTTTAGTTTAATATTTTAATTTAAAATTAACTTAGTTTTTTGTTAGGTTTATTATTAAACGTTTCTAACTTTTACTTGATATACTACGTTTGGTTTAGTTCCAATATGTTCTAATAAATGATAGGCTCTTTTATCGGCTACTGCTTTGCTAATTGTAGCTTCTTTATCGTTTACATCACCAAAAATCATAGCTCCTGATGAGCAAGCAGCTGAACAAGCTGTTTGAAATTCACCATCTTTTATTACTTTTCCTTCTTTTTTGGCTGTTAAAATGGTTAATTGTGTTTTTTGAATACACATTGAACATTTTTCCATAACTCCTCTTGAACGAACATTTACATCAGGATTGATAACCATTCTGCCTAAATCATCATTAAAATGAAAATCAAACTCATCATTTTGTGCATATAAGAACCAATTAAAACGGCGCACTTTATAAGGGCAGTTGTTTGCACAATAACGAGTTCCTACACAACGGTTATAAGCCATTTGGTTTTGACCCTGACGACCATGAGAGGTTGCTGCTACTGGACAAACAGTTTCGCAAGGTGCATGATTACAATGCTGGCACATTACCGGTTGGAAAGCCACCTGAGGATTATCTGCAGGATGTTCCATACCATCAAAAGTATCAATAGTATTTAATAACCCAGAAGCACTTTCTTTCACTTCAATATCTTTTGCAAAGGTTTCTTCAGAAGAGTAGTATCTGTCAATACGTAACCAATGCATATCTCGGCTTCGTCTCACTTCTGATTTCCCCACTACCGGGACGTTGTTTTCAGCATGGCAAGCAATTACACAAGCTCCACAACCTGTACAAGCATTCAAATCTATTGATAAATTGAAATGATGACCTATGCTTCTGTCAAAAGAGTTCCATAAATCTACATCTTTTGCAGCAGTAGGTTTATGGTCTAACGATACCATAGGAACAATGTTCCATTCTCCAGCGTCTTTTGTATTAAATATTTCTAAAGTAGTTTCTTTAATAATATCACCTCTACCCATTAAGGTTCTGTGTAGCTGCACACAAGCAAATTCGTGTTTGCCTTCACCTTTTTTGATAGAAGCTGTTTGATTTGCATTACAATTTGTATATAATTTATAAGCATTAACCCCTATTTGCATTTCGGTTTTTAAACCAGCTGTTTTCCCATATCCTAAAGCCAAACCAAGAGTTCCTTTGGCTTGCCCGGGTTGAATAATAACAGGAACATTTTCTAAGGTTGTATTTCCTACGGTTAAGGTTGCATAACTACCATCTAACCCACCATTATCAGCATTGGTATTTTCTAAACCTAATTTTTCAGCATCTGCTTTTGAAACGGTAACATAATTATCCCAAGAAGCACGAGTGATCGGGTCTGGAAACTCTTGTAACCAAGGATTATTAGCTTGTTGCCCATCTCCCATACCTACTTTGGTATATAAAACTAATTCAAAATTTCCATTGTTTTTAGCTTGGGCTAAAGCTTCGGCATTTGCAGAAGTTATAGCTCCAAAATTGCCTGATAACACAGCAACTTCTGATGAAGAAAGACCATCATGAAGTGCTTGATTCCAAGATTTCCCGCTTAAGTTTGCTCCTGCAAAAACTTTTAGATAATCATAATAAGAAGTTGTATTATCTGCCCAATTTAACAAGCAATCTTGAAACTGCATTGTATTAAATAAAGGCTTTATCGTTGGTTGCATAAGGCTATAATTACCTCTGCTTACAGATACATCTCCCCAAGATTCTAAATAATGAGGGGTTGCTGCTGCTATAGTAGATAAACCAACGGTTTCGTCTTCTCGTTGAGCAAAACTAACCGATGTTTTTACTTTTTTAAGTCCTTCTTGAAAATCTTTCGTATTTGGTAAGCTATATACAGGGTTTACGTTATTCATAATAAGTGTATGAACATTTCCTGCTTTCATATCGGCAACTAATTGCATTACTTGTGCTACATTTCCTTTTCTTACGTATAAAGTAGCCGAAGGATTAAAGGCTTCTGATTGTAAAGCATTGTTGATAGCTAAGGTTAAAAGTTGAGCATTTTCATCGTCTAAACCACATACTAAAACGCCTTTTGCACCCGCATTTTTCAGTTGTTGAGCAACTTTATTTACAGTTTCCTCTTGTGAAGTCTTTGGAGTAACAACCGAAGAGCCTGTAATTGCATTGTATATTTTTACCAATGCATGTTTTTGTTCGGTTACTGTTGCAGGAATACGTTTATCAGCATTAGCACCTGCTAACGACATATTTGCCTCTATTTGAATGTGTTTTGACATGTTTCCGTTTTGAGGAATACGACCTTTTGCATAGCCACTATCAAAACCTCCGCCTTGCCAATCGCCTAAGAAATCGGCACCTATAGATACAATTACATTGGCTTTTTCAAAGTTATAATTAGCTAAGCCCCTTACTCCATATACTTTTTCGAAGGCATTTAAAGCATTGCTTTCTGAAACTGCATCGTAAACCACATGTTTTGCATTAGGATATTTAGCAATTAATTCAGTAATTAATTTATCAGTCGATGGGCTTGCCATAGTTCCTGTTAAAATTACCGTTTGCTTGCCTGATGCCTTAGCTTCATTTAAACTTTGTTTAATTTTTGTATTTACGTCGCTCCAAGAAGCTTCTTTACCTGCTATTTTTGGAGTTTTTAAACGTAAACTATCATATAAAGATAATACAGAAGCATGAACCCGAGCATTGGCTGAACGAACAGCACCGGATAGGGTATTATTTTCTACTTTTATGGGTCGTCCTTCACGAGTTTTGATTAATATATTTGCAAAATCAAAGCCATCTGCCATGGTTGTAGCATAATAATCTGCTACTCCGGGCACAATAGTTTCGGGTTGAACAACATAAGGAATTGATTTAATTACTGGACCTTCACAAGCCGCTAAGGTTGCTGCTGCTGTAGAAAATCCTACATATTTTAAGAAGTCTCTTCGGGTAGTTGTAGAAGTTTCAAGAGTTTGTTTATTTCCTAAAAATTCATCAACAGGAATTTCTTCTACAAATTCGTTGTGTCGTAACGTATCAACAATAGAACTATTTGGGTTTAGTTCTTCAACACTTTTCCAGTATTTTTTGTCTGATGCCATTGTATATATTGATATAGTTCTTAAATTATTAATAGTGACATTTTCCACACTCTAAACCACCCATATCTGCTACGGTTAGTTTTTCTTTACCTAATTTTTTAGATAATTGAGCATGTATTTTTTTGTAATACTCGTTGTTTTCTGTTTTAACACCTGTTTCTCTGTGACAATTGATACACCAGCCCATGGTTAATGGAGCAAATTGTTTCATTACTTCCATAGTTTCTACAGGTCCGTGACATTTTTGACATTCGATACCTCCAACAGTTACGTGTTGTGAGTGGTTAAAATATGCAAAATCAGGAAGATTATGAATACGAACCCATTTAACAGGCTTGGTTTTTCCGGTATATTTACCAGCTGTTTTATCCCAGCCTACAGCATCGTATAATTTTTGAATTTCTCCACTATAAAATGCTTTATCGTGTGGTGCTGCATAAACCGAATCTTTATCTCCTTTAAATTCAGAGATGTTTTTATGACAGTTCATACACACATTTAACGAAGGAATACCTGCATTTTTACTCTCCCTTGCTGATGAGTGGCAATATTTACAATCGATACCATTATCGCCTGCATGTATTTTATGTGAATAATGAATTGGTTGAATTGGTTCATAATTTTGATCCACCCCTATTTGCATTAAATAGCCATATAAGAAGTAGGTAGATGCTAACAACAATAAAATAGCAGTAGCTACAACCAATGCTTGATTTTTTGCATAAGCTTTACACAAGTGCATGATAGAACCTTTACTTTCTAAATTTATATTATTAGAAACTGCAATTTTGCGAAGCATATTGTTTACTACTAAAAGCAATACAATTAGCAATGCCATTAAGATTGTTAAGAACCCTAAGATTACATTGTTTGACAAGCCTTCTTCTTTTGGGGCAACAGGAACTACCTCTGGCTCTGGTGCCGGTGCAGGCTCAGAAGTGTAAGCTAAGATATTGTCTATATCTGCAGGAGTAAGTTGTGGGAAAGCAGTCATCGGTATTTTACCACTTTCCTCAAATATTTTAACTGCTTGTTTATCTCCCGAAGCAATTAATGCAGCACTGTTATTTATCCATTTATAAAGCCATTCTTTTTCGTATTTGGTGGCTACACCCCTTAGAGCAGGACCTACCATTTTACTATCTAAAGCATGACAAGCAGCACAATTTGCGTTAAATAATTCTTTTCCTTTGGCTGCATCTTGTGCCTGAACAGTTACCGAAAAAGCTAAAATAGTAGCAAATCCGAAAAGGAATTTTCTAAGAATCGAATGATGGTTTCCCATTTTTTTCATATCTATATGATTATCTATATTTTTTTTGATATATTTTTACACGGGGTCAAAAATACGCATTTTTTTAAAAACGTTACAAAATTACATTATTCAATTTATTTTCAAAACCTTAAAATTATCTTAAATGTAATTTATAATGCTTCTAAATTATTTTTTTGTTTTATATATATCTCTTTATGTCTTATTTTTGTTGAAAATTATTTATAAATGAACCAATTACCCTTTATTAAAACTTTTTATTTTAGTTTAATATTTGTGCTTTTTGTAACAAGTGTTACTAAGATATTTGCTCAAAATAATCGAAATTATGTACAGCAAGACCCCAAAATTGCCGAATTATTAGCTGAAAAACAAAAAATTAATGCTTCCATAACCCTAAACGACCGTTATAAAATTCAGATTTATTACGGATCTGCCGAATTGTGTAAAAAAGAATTGATGGCTTTTAAAAAAGTATTTAAAGAAGTTGATGGGACTATTATTTATAGTAACCCAACCTATAAAGTCTTAGTTGGTAATTTTAAAACACGAATTGAAGCTGAAAAAACATATTTAGAAATTAAGAAAAAGTATCCTTCAGCAATTTTGATTAAGCCTAAGAAGTAACAAATTCAACAAACCCCGAAGGTTGGTTAATTCTTTTTTTGAGGTGCTATTTTTTAAACCTTGAATAGGTTTATCTATTTGTATTAAGGGGACTTCTAAAAATTCATTTTTATTACAAAAAGTTCTTTTTAAAAATTACAAATTTTCATTAGAAAACCAATTTTTAGAAGTCCCCTTAAATAAGTGCAAATGAAATACTCTCTTAAAATTTCAAAACAACACTTGTTCCTTCTCCTAATTTTGTTTCAACATTTATTTCACAATTTATGGCTTTTGCCAAATCTCTAATCAAATGCAAACCAAGACCAGTATTGATGCTAACAACTTCTCTTTCATCATATAAAGCTTTAAAATCCTCTTTTATGGCTCCTTTTCCATTGTCGTTTATTGATAAATAAATAAGACCATTTTCTTTCCAAGCTTTCCATGTTATTTTAGGATTATCATAATTTGATAATGCCTTTATTGCATTTCCTGTCAAATTTCTAATGATCGTTTTTAAATAATTTTCATCGGTAGTAAGCATTAAATTATTTGGATTTTCAAAAATAAATTTAATTTTAGTTTCACTTTCAAAATGCTTTTTAGTATTATTGAAAATTGTTTCAACAGAAATTTCTTTAGGCTTTGGTTTAAAATTTTCCATTTGGCTTTTGCTCCATTGCAAAATATCTTCCATCGAAGTTAATAGGTTTTCTGCCGATGATAATGTAGATTTTTCAATTCTGCTTTTTGTTTCTTCATCTAACAAATCAGGGCTATCTTTTTGAAGGTGTATAAAATCGATTAGATTGGATACTGGACTTCGCAAATCGTGATTTAATATACTAAAAAAACGAGTTTTGGTTTTGTTTGCCTCCTCTAATTCGTTATTAAGTTTTAATAGCAATTCGTTATTTTTCTGTCTATTACGACTTTGATAAAATATTAACCCTCCAATTATTCCCAAAAGCAGTAAACCTGCAATAAAAAACCATTTTTGTCGCTGATTTGCTTTTAATTCTATTGCATTTATTTTTAATTGTTTATCACGAATTACTATATCTTTTTTACTCTCTAATTTTGCTATTTCGTTTTTATGTTCTTGCGAAAATAAAGAATCGTTCAATTTGTTGAATTGGATTTGATAAAAATATGCTTTATTATAATCGCCTAATTTTGAGTAAATTGCAGAAAGTAATCTATTGTTTTCTATCAAAGCAGTAATAAAATTGGTTTGTTCGATTAATTTTTTTGAATGATTTGCATATTTAAGAGCTTGGTTAAAATCACCTTTTTTTAGGAATAAATCGGACAAAAAATTTAAACAATTGATGTTGTTTCGCGATTCGGGCGCTGTAGAATTAAATAATAAATGTGCTTTTTTAACTTTAATAATTATTGTATCTATTGGAGTGTTTGAGTTGTTTTCGTAATCGTTTTTATATAAATCATAGGTTGAGTTTGCAATGCCAAAGTCGTCTTTTATTTTTATGAAATAAGATAATGACTTTTTAAAATTGTGTTTAGCTTTTGCAAAGTTTTTTTGCAAATTATAGGTTTTCCCTATTTGGTCATAAATTGCTCCTCGATGATAATCGTATCTTTCGTTTTCATTTTTTATAGTTGCCAATGCTTTGAATGAATATTCAAAAGATTTTTCAAGGTTTTTTTCCTCAATATATAAATCTGAAATATAGTATAGATTATAGAAAACTAATTCGTTTAATTTGATTTGTTCTGCAATTTTTAAACTTTCGGTAAAATAATGAATGGCTTCTAAATGTTTGCTTTCAAAAACTAATAGTGAGCCTAAATCACAATAGGTTGAGCATAGCATATTTTTATCATTGTATTTTTTTGATAATAATATGGCTTGGTTGAAATTTTTTTTACTTTCTTCAATTTTTCCATTGGCAGAAAAAATTCGTCCTAAAACATTATAAGCATAATTATCTAATTTATAATATTTTTTAGATTTTGAAAAGAGCAATGCTTCATTACAGAGTTTTATAGCTTCTAAACTATTTGAAATAGATTTTTTTTCGGCACTGTCGATAATTTTTTTTATAGCAATGCTATCTCTTTTTGAGGTTGATTGACTCAAAAGCAATTGCGTTAAAAATAAAAACCAAATCAATACGAGGTTTTTCATAGTTTTTTAATTACATTTTCTTTAAAACTATTTCCAATTGGCAAAACAATAGCATTAGCCAATGTAACTGTTTGTGAACCTACCTTTTCTACAAATTGTTTCTGAACAGCAAAACTGCGATGAATGCGAATAAAATGACTAAAATTTGGTTCTTTTAACAAATTGCCTATGCTCAAAAAAACACAGTATCTTTTGTATGAAGCAACCAAAACACTATAATCTTTAAGAGCTTCGATGTATAAAATATCGTGTAATTTGACTTTTACTTTTTCGTAACCGTCTTTTATAAAAATAAAATCATCACCAAAACTAGTTTCATACAAATTGGCTTTATGTTTGATTTCCATAAACTCTTCGATTCGAGAAACGGTTTGGGCAAAACGTTCTTCTCGCAAGGGTTTAACAATAAAATCAAGGGTTTCTAGTTCAAAACTCTCTGCAGCATGTTCTGGGTGCGAAGTAATGAAAACACAAACAGGAATAGTCATCAATTTCTTGCGAAGTTCCAATCCGCTTAACGATGGCATATCAATATCCAAAAAAAGCACATCAATTGGCTCTTTTTCAGAAACCAAAAATGCTGAAATTGGAGAAGAATAATGCCCTATAATATTAAAAATAGGAAACTTCCTAGCAACCGAAACTACTTTGAGCCGTGCCACTTCATCATCATCAACAATAATGCAATTGAATTTTTTCATCAATACAAATATATAAAAAAACATATTAGTCTATTAATAGGCTTGTTCGTCTATTTTTTTTTAAACACTATTTTTTTTGAGATAGCTTTGTCTAAAAATTAAATTAATTATGAAAAAAATCATCTCATTTTTTATTATTTTGTTTTTGTCTATATTTTTTGGATATTCTCAAACATTAGACTCAAGTTTTGGGATTAACGGAAAAGTAATTCATTCTTTTTCAAATAGTTACACTGCAAGCCACCAATCTTGTTTTTTGCAAAACGATGGCAAAATTCTGAATGTTGGCTATGCATACGAAGGAAATTATTTGTCCACCATTTTAGTAACCCGTCATTTGAGCGATGGAACATTAGACACAACATTTGACAACGATGGTTCGCTTATATTTACCTACGGTCAAAATTATGAAGAAGCTAATAGTATTATGCAATTAGCCAATGATAAAATTGTGGTTGGTGGAGCTACTTTTGGGAATGCTGTAATAACAATGCTCAACAATGATGGTTCTTTTGATTCAAGTTTTGGCACAAATGGTAAAAAATTTATAACTACAGGTCAAGGCAACGGCAGTAAAATTGAAAAAATATTGCAACAACCAGATGGGGGGATTTTAGTTTTTGGCAGGATTCATAATGGTAATGATTTTGACTTTATGGTTTCTCGACTTAACATAGACGGAACTTTTGATGAAACTTTTGGGAGTAATGGTATTGTAATGATTCCGATTTCAAATTTTCACGATTTTGCAACAGATGCAGCATTTCAGAATGATGGAAAAATAGTAATAGCAGGGCATAGCACGGGTTCACAAGATTCAATATCTGTTATACGTATAAATACTAACGGAACCTTAGACACAACATTTGCCACCAACGGAAAATATAATGCAATTTTTGGCTCTTCTATGAATGAAGTCAATGCAGTAGCCATTCAGCCTGACGGTAAAATTGTTCTTGCAGGTCGTGTGTCGGGTGGTATATATAACTCTATTGAAACCTTGACTATCAGGTTGCAAACCAATGGTGTGCTAGACACAACTTTTAATGAAAATGGTTATGCAGCAATTGATTTTAATTTGAATGCACAAGACAGTGTGGGTGATGTGGTTATATTACCAAATGGAGAAATTATTATTATGGGAAGCAGTAATTTGAATAGTGATTTTGCTTTGCTAAAATTAAATTCTAATGGAACCATTAATACTAATTTCGGAACAAATGGAAGGTTTTTTACTCCTATTGGCAACGGTCAAAATTCATGGATTAATGAAGCAATTCTTTTGCCTAATGACGACCTTATTTTATGCGGTTTAGCAACTCCAGATTTGGGAGGAAAAGGGCAATTTGGGTTAGTTAAAGTAACAGAAATAAACCTTTCTACTTCAAATTTTGAAAATAATTCAGAAATATTAATTTACCCAAACCCAACTTCTGATTTTATTAAAATAGAAAATATAGATATTAGTGATAATTCAAAAATTGAAATTTTTAATATTCAAGGGCAAAAGTGTTTTTGTAAAACTAATTTTATTGAAAACACTGCCACAATTGATATTTCTCAATTAACAGAAGGAGTTTATATACTTTCTATTGAAAATAATGGACAATTCAAATCATATAAAATTTGTAAAAAATAAACTATTAACTTTTTTAAAACAACTAATAAAGACAAAATAAAATGAAAAAAATACTAATAATAATCGGATTTTTATTAACACAGTTTTCTAACGCCCAAGTTGAAGGCAAATGGAAAAAAATATCGGCAATAATTGAGTACGATGGAAAAAAAATAGATATGCACAAAGCATTGTTAGCTTCGAGACCATGTGCAAAAGATGTTTTTTATGAAATAAATAGCGATAAAACTTTTCGGTTAAACGCCTCACAATCTACTTGTGATGAAAAATATAAAAAAATACAAGAAAAATTATATTCCGAGCAAGTATGGACAATAAAAGGTAATAAAATAACCATAGGACACAAAAAGGCACCTGCTGTTGGGCAAACCTACACATTTATTATCAAAGGAAATATAATGACTTGGACAGGCACTGAAGGGCAAGGCATTGAAACCTATCAACGAATAAAATAATTAACAACATAAAAACTATAAACATGAAAAATTTAAAGAAAACAAATCAAATTTTTATACTCTTTTTAAGCATTTTTTCACTCATTTCGTGTAGTAAAGATAACAATGAAGAGCCAAAGCCAAAATTGTCTGAACGCAAAGAATATCTTTTTACAACAATTACCAATATCCCAGATGATGGGTCTGCCAATTTAGAAATCCCAATAATTATTGGAGATAATAGAACTATAATTGACCCAACAAAAGTAAAGCTCGAACTAAAACTTGAGCATGGTTATGCTTCCGATTTGTTGGTTATGTATAAAAATCCTACAGGTACTTATAAAGGAATTTTTATCTTTGTTGGTAGTAGTAACGATTTTATTTCGACCAATACTTTATCGTTTGGAACCAATCATACTTTGGCATCTTTTATCATTGAAGATGGTTATAAAATTGCAGCAGGCAACTATAATTCAATGTCAAACGATATAGTGTTGAACCCAGTAGAAAAACCTTTGTTTGAACAATTAAGAAACAAAAATATCAATGGCACTTGGAAATTTTTCTTTTCTGATGTATTGGCAAGTTATTCGGGCAAAGTTCATAGTATTAAACTTATTTTTGAAGAAGGTGCTTTAAGTGTTATTTAACGCATACATGGGCTAAAATAAACAATATACTGCCGAACGTTTTGATTTTCAATCATCTCTATAAACCAACTCTACAAGCTCGTTTAATCCTAAGCCGTATTCAATCTTGTTTAGGCAAGAACTTTTATCCTCAAAAACGGTTCTATTTTTCCATTTGGAGACTCTATTTTTGAAATTTCAAATTTCTTTGATAGTTCAATATTTGATAAATTACTCTTGTAAATTATCAAGCGAAAGGATACATTTATCCTCGTGTTGGAATGATTTTCTTGCTCCTTCTTTCTGTTTTTTTTGTAATTACAAAAATATGCAAGGAATCGTTCAGCCCAATATCAAGTCTAAACTTCTTTGTGAAGCATAGCGAAACAAAGAAGTTTAGACTTGATATTGAAAACAATAACATTGTGAAAATAGACAATTAGGTCATCACATTATTTAATTAGATGATTACATTATTTTATAAGCTATAAGCAATAGGCTTTAGGCTTTGTAGGTCGGATAAAATTTAACATTAAGAAGTCAAGTTAAATAAAGATTTCATTAAGCGAAACTTTTTTTCTCCCTAAACTTCGCAAACTTCCTAAACTTCTAAACTCCGAACCATCAACTGTTTTGGCATATAATCTGGGTTTAAAAGAAACCATGGTTTTTACTAATCGGGGGTAATGCCCATAAATTATTTGAAACTATCAAATATAAAAAAACACCTAAAAACAGGTTAATTATTTTTTTAAAAGTATAATTCCGTAAATTTGTGGCTTAATTTTTTTTTAGTTTTATGGAAAATAGCACTAATAAACGTAGAGAAGCCTTGTTGTATCATGCAAAACCAAAACCAGGTAAAATTGCTGTGACACCCACCAAAAGTTATTCAACCCAGCGAGATTTATCATTAGCCTATTCACCTGGGGTTGCCGAACCTTGTTTAGAAATAGCCAAAGATGTAAATAATGTTTATAAATATACCTCCAAAGGAAATTTAGTAGCTGTAATATCGAACGGAACCGCTGTTTTGGGTTTAGGCGATATAGGACCCGAAGCCTCAAAACCTGTAATGGAAGGAAAAGGCTTGCTGTTTAAAATTTTTGCCGATATAGATGTGTTTGATATTGAAGTAGACACCAAAGATGTAGATGCCTTTATAGAAACTGTTAAAAACATAGCTCCCACCTTCGGAGGTATCAATCTAGAGGATATAAAAGCCCCCGAATCGTTTGAAATTGAACGGCGATTGATAGAAGAACTCAACATCCCCTTGATGCACGACGATCAGCACGGAACTGCCATTATTTCGTCGGCTGCCTTAATCAATGCTGCCGAATTAGCTAATAAAAGATTGGAAAACCTACAAATGGTTATTTCTGGAGCGGGTTCAGCGGCTTTGGCTTGTGCTAATTTATATGTTTCTTTTGGGGTTAAACCCGAAAATATTTTAATGTTTAACAGCAAAGGTGTTCTTAAAAAAGAAGATACACGCCTTTCAGAAATGCAATTAAAATATGCAACTAATAAAAATATTGGCTCGTTAGCCGAGGCTATGCAAGGTGCCGATGTTTTTGTTGGGCTTTCTACAGCTGATATTGTTACGCCCAAAATGTTGCTTTCGATGGCTGATAATCCAATTGTTTTTGCCTTAGCAAACCCCAAACCCGAAATAGACTACAATATAGCCATTGCCACTCGGCCCGATTTGATTATGGCAACGGGCAGGTCTGACCATCCCAATCAGGTGAATAATGTATTAGGGTTTCCGTATATTTTTAGAGGAGCTTTAGATGTGAGAGCAACCAAAATAAATGAAGTTATGAAAAAAGCAGCGGTTGTTGCCTTGGCTAATTTAGCCAAAGAATCGGTGCCAGAACAAGTGAATATTGCATACGGAGAAACCAAACTTGCGTTTGGCAAAGATTATATTATCCCAAAACCTTTTGACCCTCGTTTAATTGCCGAAGTTCCACCAGCTGTGGCAAAAGCAGCAATAGAAAGTGGTGTGGCTATCGGAAAAATTGAGGATTGGGATGCCTATAAAGACGAACTTTACGAACGAATGGGATCCGACAATAAAATAATACGCCTCTTAATGAACCGAGCCAAAACGAACCCCAAACAGATTATTTTTGCCGAAGCGGATCATTTAGATGTGCTCAAAGCAGCTCAAATTGTTTATGAAGAAAAAATCGGTTTTCCTATTCTGTTAGGCAGAAAAGATATTATACACGAATTGATGAAAGAAATTGATTTTCATGCAACGGATATACAAATTATAGACCCTAAAGCTGACGAAGAAGAAGAACGAAGAAATAAATATGCCAACCACTATTGGCAAACCCGAAAACGAAAAGGAATAACTTATTTAGATGCTCAAAAATGGATGCGTGAACGGAACTATTTTGCTGCTATGATGATAAACGACGGAGGTGCAGATGCTTTGGTAACGGGCTATTCCAGAAGTTATCCAAAGGTTGTAAAACCAATTTTAGAACTTATTGGCAAAGCTCCTGGGGTAAATAAAATTGCAACAACCAACGTGATGCTCACCGAACGAGGACCTATGTTTTTGTCCGATACAGCCATAACCCCAAGCCCTTGTAGTGAAGGTTTAGCAAAAATTGCATTGATGACTTCAAAAATTACAAAAATGTTTGGTATAGAACCTGTAATTGCCATGCTTTCGTTCTCAAATTTTGGCTCATCAACAAACGAAAATGCTCAAAAAGTAAACGATGCTGTTTCGTATTTACACAAATACCATCCAAACTTATTGGTAGATGGCGAAATTCAAGCTGATTTTGCCCTAAATCCTGAGATGCTCAAAAGCAGGTTCCCGTTTTCAAATTTGGTAAATAAAAAAGTAAATACACTTATTTTTCCTAATTTAGATGCCGCTAATATTACCTATAAGCTGATGAAAGAATTGAACCACACGGTTTCAATTGGTCCTATTATTTTAGGTTTAAACAAAGCGGTTCACATTTTTCAGTTAGGGGCAACCGTAGATGAGATGGTTAATATGGCAGCCGTAGCCGTAGTAGATGCACAAGAAAAAGATAAAACACAAAATAGTTAACCCCAGACTATCTATCTCAAAAGTTTAAAACCCCTTTGAAAGTGGTTTTAGGCTACATTTTTTTATAAACTGTAACTAGATATACGTCTATAAAAACAAGCAAGGTTACAAGTGTTTTTTACAAAATTTAAGGTGTCTTTGCCTAAACTTAATACATAAATTGAGGCAAAAACAGATTGTAAATAGATAAAACAGCTACTAAAAAAGTGGGGCTCAAACGCCTCATGGTAATTAAATTTAGCATATAGATGTTGAAAATACAACTATAAAACCAATTTTTAGAAGTCCCCTTATGTAATATTCTATTGTTTATTTTTTTTCTAATTTATAAATAGTTGGTTTGCTGGGAGTTGCATCATTTTCAAACGATGAAATTTGTAGGTTTAATAAATACAAACCGTCTAAAATGCAGTCATCTACATAAATAAACTCGGTTATAGTAGCTTTTAGCCGTGCCTCTTTACTTATATTTTTTACATCCGTAATATTCCAAAAGGCTTTATGCGAAGCAAGTTTACCTTGGTCCACTTCTTTGTCAATACTTGGTAAATCTATTAACAAATGTTCAATATTTTGGTCTTTTAAAAACGCAGTTGCTTCAACATCTAAATAAGGAGGGTTTGTGTGTGAATATTTTTGTTCTTTTTTTAATGGATTATTAGGCAAAGTTCGTATAATAAGTGCTTCAAAATTAAATAAATTTTCAAAAAAGGGCTCTAATTGATGCCTGTAAATCACCCAATCTTCATCATTTTTTATAGGCTTAATGGTAACTAATTTTGCCCAAAACATAAATTTTTGTAACTGCTGATTAATGCTATAAAAATCATGTGTGATATGCCCTAGGCACTCGGTATGTGTGCCATGAGCATGCGGATTAAACAGTATATTATTAAAATTTATGGAGGCTCCTTCTGTTACTTTTCCTATCCAATTATCAACCTGAACAGGCTCTATCGTTGGTTTATCTAAATACCAAGCTATCGGATTGGTATCAGTATTTGATAACGGAATTGAAATGTCAATTGGTTTTGAAAAATCTATTTCAAAAAGCTGACTTTTATTAGATAATATTGCTTTCATAAGTTATTTTCAAATACAGTAAAGTGGACTTCTAAAAATAAAAAAGTTTTTTTTAACATAGATTACGCATTATAGTTCTATTTACAAACTAAATCTAATGTGTAATCTGGGTTTAAAATAACTAATTTTCATTAGAAAACCAATTTTTAGAAGTCCCCTATAAATTTTAGAAGTCTCCTTAACCAATTTCTGCCCCTCCATCTCCTATACAATCGTTTATAAACTGATGATTGTGGCAATGCGTTGCTAATTCGGTTTGTATAAAATGTTGCACGGTATCTTTCTCATTTTCAGGGTATAAAATATGCACATTTGCCCCTGCATCAAGGGTAAAACACACAGGAATTTGAGATTGAGCTCTAAAATTCCATAGTTTTTGAATAATAGCAACCGTATTGGGCTTCATCAAAATAAAATACGGGTTTGAAGTCATCATCATGCTGTGCAAAGTAAGAGCTTCGCTTTCAACAAGGTTTATAAAACCGTTTACGTTTCCGTTTTTTAAGTATTCTAAAAGCGTGGTTAGGTTTTCTTCGGCTTGTATAAAACGTTGATTAGCAAACGGATGGTTGTTCATTAGATTGTGTCCAATGGTGCTCGACACTTGTTTTTCACCTACATCGATCAATAAAATAGTATCTTGAAACGTTGTAAAAATAGGATGAATCTCGAAAACATTAATCCCAAATAAATTGGAACTCTGAGGCACGCTTTTATGCGCTCCCCACACCACAACTTTTCCCTTGATGCTCCTGCAGGCACTTCCAGAGCCTAAACGTGCTAAAAAAGAGGCTTTTTTATAGAAATACTCCTCTGTAATTTCGGGATATAAAACTTTTTCAAAACTAAGAATATTAAATGCCAAAGCAGCCATACCCGAAGCCGAAGAAGCAATTCCAGAACTATGTGGAAAGGTGTTTTCTGAAGATATTTTTAGATGATACGCTTTTAAATAAGGACAATAAGGCTCTATTCGGGTTAAAAAATCGTTTAGTTTGGGTATAAAACTCTCTTTGGGGTGGTTTTCAAAATAAAAATCGAACGAAAAATGTTGGTTATTTTTTTTTTTAGAAAACGCAACTTCGGTGATGGTTTTGCAATTTTTTAAGGTAAAACTAACGGAAGCGTTTGCCGGAATTTGATTGTTTTTTTTGCCCCAATATTTTACCAAAGCTATGTTGCTCGGGGCTTCCCATCGAGTTTTATAGCTTTGAATATCCAGAGTAGTTGTTGTATTTGGAATAAAATACGATTCGTTTTTCATTGATTTTAATATTTTTACAAAAATAATTTAAAATTATCATTTAACAACAGAAAGGTTAATTCTGGCTAATTCTTTTTTTGAATAGTTAGGTTAGCTGTTTTTTTTATGTTGGATTATAGAGGGTTTCTAAAAATTTATTTTAAAAAATAATTAATTTCATTAAAAAATCAATTTTTAGAAGACTCCTATAAAAAAATCCCTAACAAAAAATGAAAGGGATTTTTATAGTGGTACCTCCAGGAATCGAACCAGGGACACATGGATTTTCAGTCCATTGCTCTACCAACTGAGCTAAGGTACCAGTATTTGAGGGTGCAAATATACATTTATTTTGTTTTAATCAAAATAAATTTTTTAATTTTTTACATTTTGTATATTTGTTGCCTTATAATAAGTGTATGGATCTTGTGCTTGATATTGGCAATACCCGAATCAAATATGCTGTATTTGAGAATTTTACTTGCCTCGAAACCGATGTTTTATCGCAAAGAAATGTTGTAAAACAACTCAAAAATATTTTTAAAAAATTTCCGTTAATAACCCATACAACACTTGCATCGGTGGGTAAACTACCGATTATAGTGTTGGAATATTTGCATCAAAAAACAACTATTTTTCACCTTACCCATCAATCAAAATTTCCTTTTAAAAACAACTATTCAACTCCAGAAACATTAGGTATAGACCGAATGGTTACGGCAGCTGGGGCTGTTTTTAGCTACCCAAACCAAAACCGATTGATTATTGATGCTGGCACGTGTATTACCTACGATCTGGTTACTAAAGACAATGAATATCTGGGAGGTGCCATTTCGCCCGGAATAGGTATCCGATTAAAAGCCCTGTATCAACATACCGAAAAATTACCCTTAGTGGATGCACAATTTCCTGAAAATTATATCGGTAACTCTACCAAAACATCTATCCAAAACGGGGTTTTGCAAGGTATTATTCACGAAATTGAGGGGTTTATTAAACAATACTCTGATAATTTTGAAAATTTAACAGTAATTTTAACAGGTGGAGACACTATTTTTTTGGCTAAACAATTAAAAAGTAGCATATTTGCCAATTCAAATTTTCTAATAAATAGTTTACATCAACTATTTTTATACAATTCAAAAAAATGATTAAAAAAATCCTTACATTTAGTTTGATTTTATGGGCTACTTCTCAAGCCTTTGCCCAAGACGGAACCGCATCTCCCTATTCGTTTTACGGAATTGGAGAAGTAAAATTTAAAGGGACGAACGAATTTAGAACCATGGGAAATTTAAGTATCTTGAGAGATAGCATCCATCTAAATATTGTAAACCCAGCGTCGTATTCAGCTTTAAAATTAACAACGTTTTCGGTAGGCGCCAGTAGCACGTTTTCAAAACTTAAAAACGCAACCAACGGTGAAAAAGCCCAACGAAGTGCGTTAGACTACTTAGCTGTGGCTTTTCCTGTAAATAATTTTGGTTTTTCATTTGGGCTTATGCCTTATACAAACGTGGGGTATAAATTGCAAAACAACAGCACTTTTACACTCAACGGAGAAACAAAAAACCAAGTAAATCAATACGTAGGCAAAGGAGAAATCAATAGGGCGTATGCAGGGATGGCTTATAATATGCATAAAAACATCAGTATAGGAATGAATTTTATTTATAATTTTGGAGAAATTACCTCACAAACAGTTGTTGCAAAAGAAGGAGTTCAAGATTTTTCAAGAGAAAAAAATATTTCACAAATCAATGGGTATGGGTTTGATTTTGGTGTTCAAATGCAAACGGTAATTAAAAATAAAATAATTTGGACCAATAGTCTCTCGTTTCAACCCGAAATAAAATTAACCTCAAAGAATAGTAGAAATATTGCCGTTATAAATTATGGTTCGGGTGGTGCCGAACTGGTTTATGACAGCCGGGATGTGTTTATTGATAATACAAAAATGAATATTCCTACAAAAATAAACATCGGAACAGGCTTCGGGAAAGCAGCCAAATGGTTTGTTGGTTTAGAGTATTCCTATCAAGAAAATAGCAAACTAAAAAACAGATTTGATGTTTCGGCAAATACAAATTACGAAAATTCCTCTATATTTGCACTCGGAGGTTATTATATTCCTAAATACAATTCATTTACAAACTATTGGAATAGAGTAACTTATAGGGCTGGTTTTAAACACGGAAACACAGGAATTATTTTAAATAATCAATCTATAAAAGATTATGGCATAGATTTTGGGATGGGGTTACCCGTCGGAGGTTCTATCTCAAACATAAACATAGGTTTTGAACTTAGGAAAAGAGGTACCACCGCAGCCAATCTAATTCAAGAGAACTATTTTAATGTTTACATTGGTTTATCATTCAACGATAAATGGTTTAACAAACGAAAATATAATTAACAATCAAAAAATAATTAAAAATGAAAATTAGATTATTTGCCTTGCTTTTTTTGGTAAATGTTTTTACCGGTTTTGCACAAACAAAAGAAGAAAAATGTGCTGAGGATATTCAGTATTACGTAGGTTTTGCAAAAGCAAAAGACTATACATCTGCATACGAATATCTCCAAAATTTACGAAAAAACTGCCCTGCAACCAGCAAAGCTCTTTATTTATATGGTAGAGGTATTTTAGAAGATAAAGCATCTAATGCTACCACTCCAGAAAACAAAGAAAAATTTGTAAGAGATTTACTTGCACTTAATAACGAATTTGATGTTAATTTTCCTGGAAATGGAGATGGTAATACCATGCGAAACGGAATGTATTTGTTGCAATACGAAATAGGAACTAAAGACGAAGCCTTAACCTTGTTAGACAATGCTTTTAAAAAAGATAAAGATAACTTTAACTCTCCAAAAGCTTTATATACCTATTTTGAATTGTATGTAAACGCATATGAAGCGGGTAAAAACGGCATTACACTTCAAAATGTTTTTGATAAATACGACGAAATAACCGAAAAGAAAGAAGCCGAAGAAAAAAAATTATCAGAAGTGAAAGATGCCTTACTCAAAAAAGAAGATGCAGGAGAAGGGCTTTCTGACAAAGAAAAAAAGAATTTCAAAAATACGGCTATAAACTTAGAGTCGTTTGAAATTATTACCGAAAGTATGGACAATAAAATCATGAAACTTTCCAGCTGTGATAAATTGATTCCTTTTTATAACAAAAATTTTGATACTAATAAAGGTAATGCAGAATGGTTACAACGAGCGGCCAACCGTTTATCAACCAAAGGCTGCACAGGCGATCCGTTGTTCTTAAAAATATCAGAGGCTTTGCATAAATTACAACCTTCGGCAAAATCAGCTTATTATTTAGGAGTTTTAGCTGAAAAAAATAAAAACATAACAAAAGCCATCGAATTTTTTAACCAATCAGCTGATTTACATACAGATAATACTGAAAAAGCAAAAGTATATTATAAAATTGCAACCGTTTATGGAAGTGGAAACAAAGGACAAGCACGCAATTATGCCCGAAAAGCATTAGGGGTAAAACCATCGTTCGGACGTGCGTATTTGTTAATTGCCAATTTATATGCGGGGAGTATAAATAACTGTGGAAGTTCACCTTTTGACAAACGAGCTGTTTACTGGCTGTGTGCACAATATGCTCAAAAAGCAGCGGCTGTAGATTCATCTCTTTCAGGAACTGCCAATAGTGCAGCATCAAAATACATACAAAATGCCCCTTCTAAATCTGAAATATTTCAAGAAGCAAAAGCAGGACAACGTATTTGTTTTGATTGTTGGATAGGAGAATGCGTAACTGTTCCGAGTTTATAAAATGACACAAATATTCTTAAAAAATATTTTTAAAGCTATGGTTATCACTTCGGTGGTAACCATATTCTTTTCGTGCAAAGATAATTTTAAAGAAATTCAAAAGTTTAACCAAACAAATTTTATTCCATCAGGCGAAGCAGATACCATCAACCTACGTTATACAGACTCTGGGCGTATAAAAAGCATCTTAAAAAGCCCAAAAATGCTCGATTATAGCAGTTTGAAATTCCCCTATACCGAATTTCCAAAAGGGTTAAACGTAACCTTGTTTGATGAAAACGGCAGCCAAAATTTTGTAGAAGCGAATTATGCAATTTCGTATAAAAAAACAAATATTATCGACCTGCAAGGCAATGTAATTATCCGTTCAAACGATGGTAAACGATTAGAGACCAATCAATTATATTTTGACCAAACCAACCAATGGTTTTATACCGAAGCACCTTATAAATTTACAGATGAACAAGGAGGCTATTTGCAAGGTAGTGGAGTTGATTTTAGTAAAGATTTCAAAATATTTAATATGCAAAACAGTACAGGTGAAGTTCCTACAAACTAAAAATGTTCTTAAAACCAATGAAATAGCCTATTTTTGTTTTGATAAAAGCAATGCTTTATTTTTTGATTGAAATATTTTTCTAAATTTTTCTATTTTTGGAGTTATAACCATTTGGCAATAAGGCTGCTGTGTGTTCTCTTTATAATAATTTTGATGATAATATTCTGCCTTATAAAAAGTAGATAATTTTTCTACTTGGGTTACAATTTTTTTATTATAAATATTTTCATCGGTTAGTTTTTGGATGATATTTTCGGTTATATTTTTCTGATTTTCAGTGGTATAAAATACAACCGAGCGGTACTGAGTGCCTACATCTGCCCCTTGCCTGTTGAGGGTTGTGGGGTCGTGAACCATAAAAAATATCTCTAAAATTTCCTCCGTTGAAATTTCCTTGGGGTTATAAGTTAGTTTTACAACCTCTGCATGATTGGTGGCGCCTGTACAAATATCTTTGTAGGTTGGGTTGGCTGTTTTGCCACCAGCATAACCCGATTCAATTGTTTTTACGCCTTTTACTTCCTGAAAAACCGCTTCAATACACCAAAAACAACCACCTCCTAAAACAAGGGTTTCCCATTCATCGTTTTTAGGTTTAAAGCCTAACGAAACAGAGTTTACACAATAACGTTGCCCCGTTTTCGTAGGTCCATCATCAAACAAATGCCCTAAATGCCCTCCACAAGTAGCACACGTAATTTCGGTTCGAGCCATTCCGAACGATTTATCGAGGGTTTTTAGAATTTTATTACCCGCTAATTCTTTATCAAAACTGGGCCAACCACAAGGCGAATCAAACTTCATATCATCTGAAAATAGTTCGGTTCCGCAGCCTGCACAGGTATAAATCCCTTGTTCGTTATGGTTTAAATATTTACCCGTAAAGGCACGTTCGGTTCCTTTTTCTCGTAGAATATAATACTGTTCGGGCGAAAGTTTTTCTTTCCACTCTTGTTCGGTTTTGGGTAGGTTATTTGTATTCATAGTTGGTTTATTTGGTTTATTTATAGAGGTTTGACTACACATTTGTAGTTGAAATACCAGCAGAAAATAGAGAATGAGTTTCATAAATCGGATTTATAATAATTGGTATTAATAAAAATTTCATTAGAAAATCAACTTTAGAAGCCCTCTTAACAAAGAAATTTAAAGCCTAATGCATAATCCTGCTTTAAGCTAGCCTTTTAACCAACCCGTAATACTTAGTCGTTTATGAGTAGTTGGCAACACTTCGTGTGGCAGGGCTATACTATCAAAAACGACTACTTTGCCAAAGGTTGGGGTTATAGAGACAGTGTTTTTTTGGGTATAAACTACTAATTCTCCCTGATGTTCGGGTTGCCAATGTTCGTTTAGATAGACTAAAAATGTAAATTTTCGAGAGTTTTGTGTTTTGAAATTGTCGTAATGTGTTTTATAAAAACTACCTTTAGGATAAAGTGCATAAAAAAACTCTGTTTCGTTTACACCTATATAACATGTTGAATTTAAGTAGTTTATAAAAGCATTTACTTTGTTAAAAAATAATTTTTCTATAGAACAGCATTTACTTTCGTTTATCCACAAAATATAATCGCCTCTGATGTCTTCTATTATTTGTTTAGAAGTTCCCGTGCCTATACTTGCTTTTTTAAACGTTTGTTTTTCAAATTTTTGGAGTAAATTATCCCGAAACAAAGCCAATTCTTCATTGGTAAAAAACGAATCAATTACGGCAAATTTTTGAATGACAAGAGCATCAATTATTTGTTCAAAAAGAGGTATCTTATCCATAATTTTAGTAAAAAAAATATTTCAAAGATAGTAAGTTATAAATATTTTACCAACCAGTTTAGAAAGAATAGTTTTTGAGGAGGCTTTTTTTGAACTTCCATAGATAAAAGGCTGGTTTTAAAAACACATTTTTAGAAGTCCCCTTAAATTTTAAAAATCAATCTATTATAAACAAAATCTGAAGAGGTTAAAAAAACAGCGACTCAAAAAAAGAATTAACCGTGATAAAAAATAATTTTGTAGATTTGTAGTATAAAAGTATTTTAAAAATGAAACTACATGTTATTGAATCGGGCAATTTTAAATTAGATGGAGGAGCCATGTTTGGGGTAGTTCCTAAAAGTATTTGGAACAAAACCAACCCAGCCGATGCCAACAACCTGATAGATATGGCAACCCGATGTTTACTTGTTGAAGAAGGCAATCGACTTATCTTGATTGATACAGGAATGGGCAATAAACAATCAGAAAAATTTTTTAGTTATTATTCGCTCTTTGGAAACGATAGTTTAGAAAAATCGTTAACCCAAAAAGGCTTTCATAAAGATGATATTACCGATGTTTTTATGAGCCATCTTCATTTTGACCATTGTGGAGGTAGTGTAGATTGGAATAAGGATAAAACAGGATATATTCCGGCATTTAAAAACGCAACCTATTGGACCAATAAAAACCATTGGGAATGGGCAACTAACCCAAACCCACGCGAAAAAGCATCTTTTTTAAAAGAAAACATAATGCCAATGTTTGAAAATGGGCAACTTAAATTTATAACCCAAAACTCAACCAATTATGTAACACAATCGGAGCTTGGTTTTGGTGTTTTTTTTGCCGATGGACATACAGAAAAACAAATGCTACCACACATAAACTACAAAGGAAAAACTATTGTTTTTGTTGCCGATTTATTGCCAACCGTAGGGCATATCCCTTTACCTTATGTGATGGGTTATGATACCCGTCCTTTGCTTACCCTTACCGAGAAAGAACAATTTTTAACCCAAGCAGCACAAGAAAATTATTATCTATTTTTAGAACACGATCCTTATAATCAACTGATAACCGTAAACCAAACCGAACGAGGCGTTCGATTAAACGAAACGTTACGATTAGAAGATTTATAAACCAAAAGAGAATTTATTCTTATTCAGATATTCTTTCTTGGCACAGAAAAAAACCACATACAGAAAAACATAACAAATAAAAATATGAAAGAAATACAATCAGTAAACTACGGTCTGGAAAAAATTTTTGAAGGAGCACAAGATTTTCTTCCTCTTTTAGGCACCGATTATGTAGAGCTTTATGTCGGTAACGCTAAACAATGTGCCCATTTTTATAAAACAGCCTTTGGTTTTCAAGATTTAGCCTATAAAGGTTTAGAAACAGGCTCTCGAAACGAAGTAAGCTACGCTTTGGTGCAAGACAAAATTCGTTTGGTTTTAACCAGCCCTATGAACAGCCAATCACCCATCAATGAACACTTAAAAAAACACGGAGACGGAGTAAAAGTGATTGCCCTTTGGGTAGATGATGCCCGTTCAGCTTGGGAAGAAACTACTAAACGAGGAGCTAAATCATACATGGAGCCTACAACAGAAACCGATGAGCACGGAGAAGTAATACGCTCTGGCATTTATACTTATGGAGAAACAGTGCACATTTTTGTAGAACGAAAAAATTATAAAGGTGCTTTTTTACCCAGTTTTGTTACTTGGAATTCAGGCTATAAACCAACCCCTATTGGATTAAAATATATCGACCACATGGTAGGAAACGTAGGCTGGGGCGAAATGAATCAATGGGTAAAATGGTATGAAGATGTTATGGGTTTTGAAAACTTTTTATCGTTTGATGACACGCAAATTCATACCGAATATTCCGCTTTGATGAGTAAAGTAATGAGCAATGGCAACGGACGTATAAAATTCCCAATAAACGAACCTGCTGAAGGCAAAAAGAAATCGCAAATAGAAGAATATTTAGATTTTTATGAAGGTCCCGGTTGCCAGCATATTGCTGTAGCTACCGACGATATTATCCATACCGTTAGCCAACTAAAAGCACGAGGTGTAGAGTTTTTACCACCACCACCCCAAGCTTATTACGATGAAATACCAAGCAGATTAGGCGACCACATGAAAATGATGAAAGAAGACATTAAAGAACTTCAAAAATTATCGATTTTAGTTGATGCAGACGAAGAAGGCTATTTATTACAAATATTTACAAAACCTATTCAAGACAGACCAACTTTGTTCTTTGAAATTATACAACGAATGGGAGCCAAAGGCTTTGGAGCGGGTAATTTTAAAGCACTTTTTGAAAGTATTGAGCGAGAACAAGCCCTTAGAGGAACACTTTAAAAATTGATGTATTTAAAAGCCCCAAAAGACCCCTATTATTAATAATTTTATTCTTATAAAAAAAGCCAATATTTTAACAATAATTTATAATATAACGTTTTCGCAATGCGTTTTTTGATAAATATATGTTAAAGTTGATTTTTTATTAGAAATAATTCAATAAACCAATATATATTTGCACCACAAAACAGAGAAAATCTGAATTGTATAAATTTTCATAATTTATAGTTTTTTTGGTTGGTTAATTACAAAAAGTGCCTGACTTGCAAAAGTTCAGGTATTTTTTTGCACTTTTTTTAAAACCTGTTGGATAAAAGGTTTTATTTTTATTTAAAAAATAAATTATAAAAAGTTTTTTTGATTATTTAATAATTTTATACCTTTGTATCACGTACGAAAACGTTGTATTGTAATTATAAATTTTTAACCTAAAATTAAAATATGAAAGAAAGTGTTGCTCAATTTGTAGAGCATGTAAAAAAAACAAATCCAAACGAGCCTGAATTTTTACAGGCTGTAATGGAAGTTGCAGAAACCGTTATTCCATTTATTGAAGAAAATCCAAAATATCAAGGCAAAATGCTTTTGGAGCGAATGGTTGAACCCGAACGTGTAATTATGTTCCGAGTAACTTGGGTTGATGACAAAGGACAAACACAAGTAAACAAAGGCTACAGAATACAAATGAATTCGGCTATTGGACCTTATAAAGGAGGTATTCGTTTTCATCCTTCGGTAAATTTAAGCATTCTTAAATTCTTAGCCTTTGAACAAACTTTTAAAAACAGCTTAACAACCTTGCCAATGGGTGGAGGAAAAGGTGGAGCCAACTTTGACCCAAAAGGAAAATCGGACAACGAGATTATGAAATTCTGTCAAGCATTTATGACAGAACTTTCTAGACATATCGGAGCAGATACAGACGTTCCTGCAGGAGATATTGGAGTAGGAGGAAGAGAAGTTGGATATATGTTCGGACAATATAAAAAACTACGAAACGAATTTACAGGAGTTTTAACAGGTAAAGGGATCTCTTTTGGAGGTTCATTAATACGCCCGGAAGCTACAGGCTACGGAGATGTATATTTTGCACAAAGTATGTTAGCCACTCGAGGCGAAAGTTTTAAAGGAAAAATCGTAGCGGTTTCTGGTTCAGGAAATGTAGCCCAACATGCAGCCGAAAAAGCCATCGAATTAGGCGGAAAAGTAGTAACTATGTCCGATTCTGCTGGTTATATTTACGATGAAGCGGGAATTGATACTGAAAAATTAGCATATATAATGGATATTAAAAACGTTCAATATGCTCGTATAAGTGAGTATGTTAAAAAATATCCATCAGCTAAATATGTAGAAGGAAAACGCCCTTGGGAAGTAAAATGTGCTATTGCATTGCCATGTGCCACTCAAAACGAATTAAATGGAGAAGAAGCTCAAATGCTTGTAAACAACGGCTGTATTTGTGTGGCTGAAGGAGCTAATATGCCTTCTACACCAGAGGCTATTGAGGTATTTTTAAAAGCTAAAATACTATTCTCTCCTGGTAAAGCATCTAATGCAGGTGGAGTTGCAACTTCTGGTTTAGAAATGTCACAAAATTCACTTCGTTTAAGCTGGACAAGAGAAGAAGTAGATCAACGATTAAAAGATATTATGGCTAATATTCACGAAGCCTGTGTAAAATATGGCACACAACCAGATGGATATATTGACTATGTAAAAGGTGCCAACGTAGCTGGTTTCGTAAAAGTAGCCGATGCTATGCTTGCCCAAGGAATAGTATAATTCGTTTAAAATAAATTTAGCGGACTTCTAAAAATTCATTTTTATTGCAAAAAGGTCTTTTTTAAAATTACAAATTTTCACTACAAAACCAATTTTTAGAAGCCTCCTTTAGAAAAGGAAAATCAATTTTTTAGGTTTTCCTTTTTTTGTTTATTTTTGATAAAATAATCCCATTTATTTTATGCAATTCATCAAAACACCTTTTTTAATTCGGATGCTTTTTCATACGTTTTTATGGAAGGTAAAAACCAATCAAAAAGTTGTGTATTTAACCTTTGATGACGGACCTATTCCAGAAGTTACAAATTGGGTTTTACAAGTTTTAAAAACAGAAAACATACGGGCTACTTTTTTTTGTATAGGCGATAATATACAAAAGCATCCTGAAGTTTTTAAAAACATCGTAGCTGATGAGCATAGTATTGGAAATCATACATTTAACCATCTAAATGGATGGAAAACACCCTCAGAAAAATATCTTGAAAACGTTAAAAAATGTGATGAAATTATTCGTAAATTTGGAATTAAAACTACACTTTTTCGCCCTCCCTACGGAAAAACAACCCCCAAACAAGCAACCAAGCTGCAAAAAAAAGGCTATCAAATGGTATGTTGGGACATTTTAACCTACGATTTTGAGCCAACCCTAAACCCCAAAACTACCTATACAAAGATACAAAAAGCAATTGAAAATGGCAGTATTTTAGTGTTTCATGACAGTCTAAAAGCTCAAAAAAACCTAAAATATATACTCCCAAAACTCATCACTGATTTAAAAAAACGAGGTTTTTCGTTTGGTAAGATTTAGTTATAAAGACAACTCTTCAAAAAGCGTTTGGCTAAAATGTGTTGTATAGGTTTTTTTTCTAAATTGTGTAATGGGTTGTATGCCTTTGATAACATTGGTCATAAACAATTCGTCGGCTTTTTGCAGGTCAAAAGTGCTGATAGGCTGTTCTATAACATTAATTTTGTTGGTTTTTTGCAAATGTTTAAGCACTTGTTTTCGCATAATTCCGTTGCAGCAACCTTCGGATAGTGGAGGGGTAATTACTTGATTATCTTTAAGCATAAATAAATTTTCTTGCAGAGTTTCTACCACATTTTTATCGGTATTGAGCAGAATACAGTTTTGATAACCGTTTTCTTGAGCAAAAATACTGCCTGTTATATGCACCATTTTATTGTTGGTTTTTAAAGACGCTAAACTTGTGGTTGGGATATAAAAATCTTTGTATAGTTCTACTTCGTAGGTTGATTTATTATATTGATAATCTGGGTTTTCTAAAGTTTTTAAGGCGATTAGAAAATCTATATCTCGTGTTTTTGGGGTATAAATTCCGCCAAATTTTCTAAAAACAGTAATTCTAATTCGGTAGGCAGGAGCAGGATTTGAAGCGTTTATGAGTTTGAAAATTTCGGCTTGTAAAAAATCCATTGTAAAATTCATCGGAATTTCCATCCGAACCATTCGCATCGAAGCCATTAGCCTAAAATAATGATATTCAAAATATAAAATAGAATTATTAGTTACTTTGATGGTTTCAAACAAGGCATCACCATATAAAAATCCTCTGTTTTCTTCAATATTTATAGTAGAGTTTTCGGAAATGGTACCATTAAAATTAATCATAAAAAAAGCCCTTAAAAAAGGGCAAAAGTAGGTTATTTATTGTTTTTTTAAAAAATTTTTACTGTTTATTAGACGGATTTTAAAATTATTTTTAGAAGTCCCCTTAAGATGACCCAATCACGTGTTTTAGTTCGTTTATTTGGTTATGCCAAAGTTGTTTAGCACTTTCAACATCGTTCGGTTCGGCAAAATCTATAACCACCAACGATACATCTTTTGTTAATTCATCTACTAATATTTTAAATTCAACAAAATAATCGGTTTCTTCATCGTTTTCGTTTAGCCAACGTAGCTTTATTCGTTCTCCGGTTTTTTGTGTTGTTAATTTTGCCTTTTCTTCAGAATCGTTCCATTGAAAAGTGAAAATATCTTCTCTAAAAATCACGTTTTCTGCAAACCATTCAGATAGTCCTGAAGCCGTTGATAAGTATTGATATAATAATTGAGGTGATGATAGTATAGGAAATTCTAATTCGTATTTTACTTTTGAAATCATTTTTAAAATTTTTGTGAAATGTAATACTTTTTACTTAAAAATAAAAAATATTTTATGTTTTTTTTTGTTTTTTTTGTAACCACTAAAAATATTTCTATATTTGCAACCTCTAAAAAAGGCGAGGTAGCTCAGTTGGTTAGAGCGCATGATTCATAATCATGAGGTCGCGGGATCATGCCCCGCTCTCGCTACAAAAAACAGTGTAAATTTTTATTTATAAGAACTTATGCTGTTTTTTAATATTTATTGTGTCTTTAGTTTTCATAACAAAATCTAATACGTAATCTGGGTTAAACATTTTTAGCACGTAATTTATATTTTACTCGTTTCACTAAATAGAACATTACGGGTACCATTATCAAGGTTAAAACAGTTGCATAGGTAAGTCCGAAAATAATTGTCCAGGCAAGTGGTCCCCAGAAAATTACATTATCACCTCCTATAAAAATATGTGGATTTAAGTCAGTTATCAAGGTGAAAAAATCAAAATTTAACCCAATTGCAAGCGGAATTAACCCTAAAACAGCTGTTAAAGCAGTTAATAATACGGGTCGTAAGCGTGATTTGCCTGATTCTATTATTATTTCTTTTATTTCTTCGAGCGATAAATCGTTGTGTGAATTTAAGTGTTTTTCTTCTACTTTTCGGTCTAATAAAAGCACAAAAAAGTCCATTAAAACGATTCCATTTTTCACTACAATACCAGCCAAGGAAATAATCCCCATCATAGTCATCAAGATTACAAAATCCATATTTGCAATTACATAGCCATAAAAAACACCACTAAAACTTAATAAAACGGTAAATAAAATTACTATTGTTTTTGATACCGAATTAAATTGCAGAACAATAATTAAAGTAATTCCTGCTAATGCTAAGAATAAAGCATACATCAAAAATCCTTGATTTTTACTTTGCTCTTCTTGCACTCCTGAAAACGAATAGTTTATGTTTTTTGGAAGTTGATAATTTTTAAGTTCATTTTGTATTTGTTTGGTAATTTCATCTCCGTTATAACCTGTTAAAATGTTGGAATAAACGGTCATAATTCGTTTCTGATTTTTGCGTTTTATTTGATTATAAGTGTTTGTTTTTGTGGTTTCAGAAACTGCCGAAATAGGCACTTGCATCATTTGTCCGTTGTTTGGGTTTCGGAATGTGAGCGATTGGTTGAACAACACATTTTCGTTTTTACGTTGGTCGTCTTGCATACGCATGGTTATGTTATAATCGTCATCGCCTTCTTTGTAGGTAGAAATTTCTTGCCCATAAACCGAGCGTCTTAAATTATATCCTACTTGTCCTGTAGAAATACCTAAACTACCTGCACTCACTCTGTCAACTTTTATTTCAAGTTCGGGGCTTTCTTTGTTTACATCGATGCTTAAACGTTCTATTCCGGGTATATTTTTGGTATTGATAAAAGCAATCATTTTATTGGCTTCTTTCAGCATTTCTTCATAGTCTAAGCCTGTTAATTGGATGCTTATTGGGTATCCTGCTGGGGGTCCGTTTGCATCTTTTTCAACGGTTACTTTTGCTCCTGCAATTCCTTTTACTTTGTTTCTAATTTCTTCTAAAATATCGGTTGTATTTATGCCTTTTCTAAACTTAAATTCTGAAAAATTTACAGTTACTTTTCCTTTGTGTGGGGTTTCCGAAGCCGAACCAGCATCTACATTTGGGTTTCCTGCTCCTACTCCCACTTGTGAAACGATTGATTCTGTTAAAAAATTGTTTTGGCTATCATTATCAATATATTTTGAAAGAATTTTGGCTACTTGTTTTTCTATAAAAAGTGTTGCTTTATTGGTTTTTTCAATAGAAGTTCCTTGTGGATATTCAATATAAGTAATAACTTGATTTGGGATATTTTCGGGAAAAAACAATACTTTTCGAGGGAATATTCCTAATAAAATAAACGAAAATATTAGCATTCCTATAATGCCTAAAAGTGCAAACCAAGCTTTTTTACCTGTTAATATTTTGTCTAAAAAATGTTTGTATTTTTCTTCCATTTTAGGAAAAAAACTATGCTGAAAACTTTGTGTCCAACCGTATAATTTAAGTTTGTATAACCATAATAACCCTAAAGCTATTATAGACAAATGTCCGACAGCTTTTGCAAATGTTGAATCAAAAAGATGACCTATACTTACAAAAATTATTGCAAGAAGTGTTAAAATAATAGTATAAAATTTTGCTTTTTTATCAGATATATTTTTATCGGTTGTTTCCATAGAACCACCTGTCATAGCTGCATTTACAACCATTGCTACAAACAACGAAGCGGTTAAAGTAACGGTTAAAGTTATTGGAAAATACCTCATGAATTTGCCCATAGTTCCGGGCCATAATAAAAAGGGTAAAAAAGCCATTAAAGTAGTTGCAGTTGATGAAATTACGGGCCAAGCAATTTCACCAATTCCTATTTTGGAAGCTGAAACCCTGTCCATTCCTTTTTGCATGTTTGCAAACACGTTATCAACCACCACAATACCATCATCAACCAGCATGCCTAATCCCATTACTAAACCAAAAAGCACCATTGTATTAAGCGTTAATCCTGAGGCTGAAAGAATTGTAAAAGCTATGAGCATAGAGAGCGGAATTGCTGCCCCAACAAATAGAGAATTTCGCAAACCCATAGTAAACATAAGCACTATCATCACTAATATTATTCCGAAAATAATATGGTTTGATAGCTCTGAAACTTGATGTTCTACCCGAGATGATTGGTCGTTGGTAAGTTGAATTTCTAAATTAGAAGGGATGTAACTTTCTTTGGCTTTTTCAAGTTTTTCTTTTACTTGTTCTATTGCCGAAATCATATTTTGGTTAGACCGTTTTTTTATTGAAAGCATCACCACTTCTTTGCCCGACTCTCGGGCATAGGTAGTTTTTTCTTTTTCTTTAAAGTTAATTTTTGCAATATCTTTTAAATAAACCGAACCTCCATACGATTTTATGATGATGTTTTCGAGCTGATTAGGGTTGGTAATTTCCCCTACAATTCTAATATTATTTCGGGAGCCTTGCGAAATTAAATTACCCCCAGAAAGGGTCATATTTTCATGTTTTACAGCATTTTGAATATCATCAAAAGACACTTGAGCAGCCGTCATTTTAAAAATATCTACTGCAATTTCAACCTCTTTATCATCTACTCCCAGTATATCAACTTTTTTAATTTCTGAAATTTCTTCGAGGTCGTCTTGAAGCATTTCTCCGTATTTTTTTAGTTGTTGAGTGGTATAATTTCCTTTTAAATTGATGTTTAAAATAGGTACTTCTTCCGAAATGTTTAATTCAAAAACATTAGGTTCTACCTTGCTACCATTATCTAAATTTGGCCAATCGGTATCTGCTTTTGAAAAATCTATTTTATCTTTAACCTTGGTTTTTGCTTCTTCAATAGTAATTCTGTCTGCAAATTCAACGATTATCATTCCATAATCTTGGAACGAACTTGAGGTGATTTTTTCAATCCCTGAAATATTTTTAAATTCTTTTTCTAAGGGTTTTATTACTAATTTTTCTACATCTTCAGCTGAATTTCCTGGAAAAACGGTTGAAATATAAACTTTGTTTTCTATTACCTCCGGAAAATCTTCTCGAGGCATGGTGACATAAGCTATCACTCCTGTAATAACCATTAAAAGAGTAAATACATAAACCGTAACTCGGTTATTTACTGCCCAACTTGATATGATAAATTCTTTATTTTTATGTGACATGTTTTTTTATTTATGAGGTTAGTGAGGGTTAGGTGCTTAGGAGGTTATGTTTTTTTAAACTTATTTACTTTCTAAACTTCTAAACTTTCTAAACTTCTACCCTATTTTAAAAAACTAGCTTCATCCCTTCAGAAATTGTGTTTGCTCCTTCTGAAACAATTACATCATTGGCTGTTAAACCACTTAAAATTTCGGTAACATTATCTGATGATTTTCCTAAGGTTACCAATGCTTTTTTGGCAACTCCGTTGTTTTTAGTTGCTTTATCAACCACAAAAACAAATTTATTTCTAGAAGCATCTTCTTGGATTAAGTTGGTAGGCACCACAATTGCTTTGGCTACTTTATAATCAATAATTTTAAGCTTTGCTACTTGATTAGGTCGTAATAAACTTTCGTGGTTGGGCACCGCAATTTCAATTCCGAAACTTCTATTACTTGGGTTAATAAAATTACCTACTTGACGGACTTTACCTTGATAATTTTTATCAATTGAAGGGATAAAAACATCAACCAAAGTACCTGTTTTTATTTTTCCAATATAGGTTTCGGGCACCGAAGTTGAAACATACATATTTGATAAATTTACAATTCGCATTAATCCTTGAGGATTAGGCGAAACTACTTGACCTTTTTCTACAAAAACCTCATCAATAGTGCCTGTAAAAGGTGCTCTTATTATTGTTTTTGCAAGTTGAGCTTTTAATTGAGCTACTGCTTTTTGTGCTGCTATCATTTGTGTTTGTGCTTGCAAAAATTGTATTTCAGATCCAATTTTTTTATCCCAAAGATTTTTTTGCCGTTCAAACGCTGTTTTTGCTAAGGCATATTGGCTTTCTAAACCGGCTAATTGTTGGCTTAAGCCAGCATCATCCACACGTCCTAAAATTTGCCCTTTCCCCACTCGTTGTCCTGCTTTTATGGTTAATGAGGTTAAGGTTCCGCTAAATTCTGGCTGAATTAAAATGTTTTCTTTGGTATCTACATTGCCTTGCACCTCTAAATAATGATTAAAAGTTGTGTCTTTCAAAGTTAAAACCGAAACTAAAACTTCGTTTTTTTTAACATCAAAACTGCTTAATGCTTCGTCTATTTTTGTTAAATCAGCTTGTAATTCTGTTTTTTTATCTTGAAGTTCTTTTATGTTTTTTGTTTCTATTAAAGCTTCTATTGATTGGGCTTCGTCTTTTTTTCCGCACGAAAAAAGTAGTAACAAAACTATTGTAAGTGTAAGTGTTTTTTTCATTTTTAATATGTTAGAGTTTGTTTCGGATATTTGTTTTATAAATTTTAATTAAGCATTTTTTCTAAATCTGTTTTTTTGTTTATAACATCTACTATTGCTTGCAAGTAATTTTGTTGAGCCGTATAAAGCTGTGTTTGGGCTTGTGTTAGTTCAAAACTTGTAGCTAAACCTTCTTTAAATTTAATTTGATTTTTGTTTTCGATTCGTTCAGCTAAGGCTAAATTTTGTTTTTGAGTGTCTAAATTTTCAAGGCTAAATTCGTAATCACTTTTAGCTTTTTGATAGTCTAATTGTAGGCGTTGTTCGGTTTCGTTAAGGTCTATTTTTGCTTGTTCCAAAGCAATTTTTGCTTGTTTTGTTCGGGCAGTTCGTCCTAAACTACTAAAAATAGGCACGTTTAAACTTATTCCTACATTTGAATAGTGCAACCAACGTTGGTTTTTTTCTAAAAATGTAAATGTATCGCTAAATCCATTATAACCGAGATTAAAAGCTGCTCCGAGTGATGGTATCGCTTTACTTTTTTCTAATCTTAATAACAATTCTTTACCTCGTTGCACATTTTTCGAAATTTTATAATCTATATTTTCAGATACGTTAAACGAGTTTGTAATTATCAGATTGTTCTTAAGCAAAATAGCATCTAAGTTTTCGGTTAGTTGCAACGTGTCATCAATGTTTATTCCTATTAGATATTTAACAAAATTTAAAGCAATTTCACGATTTCTTACTAAGTTTTTCTTGGCATTTGAAAGAGCCGAAAGATTGATAGTTAGTTGCTCTACATTTTCTTCTTCGGTTAAACCATTTTTATATATTTCTTGGGTTTCAATAAGCATTTTTTGAACAGATGCTCTGTTTTTTTCTACAATTTTAAGGCTTTCATCTGCTAATAATACATTTGTATAAGCATTAATAACCATTGTTTTTACTTCGGTATCGGTTTTTATTTTTGCGTTTTTTGAGATTTCTAAATACGTTTTTGCTGATTGCAAACCAACTAAATATGAACCATCAAAAATTAGTTGATTTATACTTGCTCGGGCAATAGCATTATGTTTTGTTCCGAAGGCAAGTTCTATAAATTCTCCTGGATTGCCCCCAAAAAATTGTGCGGGGATTAGCGATTTTTGAATTTCAATATTGTTTTGATAGTCTAAGCCTGCATTTATTTGTGGTAGCCCTATGGTTGTGGTTTCCCAGCGTTTTTGTTCTGCTTTTTTTATGTCTGTTGTGGCATTCTGAACCTTATAATTGTGCTGCAAAGCATAGGAGATGGCATCATCTAAACTAAACGAATAATTTTGATTGGTTTGGGCATTTATAATTGCTCCCAAAAAAGTGAATATAATTATTGTTTTTTTCATGTTTTTTGTAATACATTTTCTAATATTTCGATACCTTTTGAGGTGCAAATTCCTCGTAAATGATATTCTAAATATTTAGTTTCTAATTCTTTAGGGGTAAATAATTGGGGAGGAAAAAGTTCTTCGTGCTTGATGCTTTGGATACCAGCAAAGTATAATCGGCTAATTATATTTACATCTATTGAATTTTTATAATATCCCAAAGCGATACCTTTGTTTAAATTTTCGACTACACAAGTTTGCATTTTGTCAAACTGTTTAAACATAAGTGTTTTATGAATTTTTGGATAGTATTTTTGTAGTTGAAAAAAAGGAGATGCTTTTTCGTCTTTTAGATTTTGCATCACATATTTTTTAATTTCAAACATTTCTATAATTGGATTGTTGTTTAAACTACAAATATTATCAATTCCGGAAGAGATTTTTTCAAATAAATCAAAGGTAACAGCTTCTACTAAAGCTGTTTTATTTGTAAATTGCTGGTAAATAGTTTTTTTAGAAATGCTTATTTCGGAAGCAATATCATCCATGGTTACACTTTTAAAACCAAGTGTTAAGAACATTTCTGTTGCTTTTTCTAAAATTATTTTTTTCAAAAGGCTTATTTTTCTGCAAATATAAACAAGAAACTTTTAACACCAAAAAAGTTTCCGAAGTTTTTACGTTGTTTAACAAATATTTAACACAGAATTCGGTTTAAAAATATTTTGAGGGTTTTGGCACTCTCGATTATTTTTATTTTTGTAATTTTAGTATCTTTGTTAAAAAAATGAATTTTTAGAAGCCTCCCTAAATAAATACGCTTTGCTAAAACTTATGAACCCAAAAAAATATACCTTAACAGCTGCTTTGCCTTATACTAATGGACCTATTCATATTGGTCATTTAGCTGGGGTTTATGTTCCGGCTGATATTTATGCCCGATATTTACGCTTAAAAAAACAAGATGTTGCCTTTATATGTGGTAGTGATGAGCACGGAGTTGCTATATCAATGAAAGCAAAAAAAGAAGGCATAACTCCACAGCAAGTAATTGACAAATACCATACTATTATAAAAAAATCGTTTGAAGATTTCGGAATTTCATTTGATTATTACGGACGAACATCATCCGAAACACATCATAAAACCGCATCTGATTTTTTTAAAAAATTATACGAAAATAACGATTTTATCGAAGAAACAACCCAGCAATTATATGATGCCCAGGCACAACAATTTTTAGCCGACAGATTTGTAATAGGAACTTGCCCAAAATGCGGCAACCCAGAAGCTTATGGAGACCAATGTGAAAAATGTGGAACTTCGCTTAATGCTACAGATTTAATAAATCCAAAATCTACAATTACAGGTGCTGAACCTGTTTTAAAAAGCACAAAACATTGGTTTTTACCGTTAGACAGATACGATGCTTTTTTGCGAAATTGGATACTCGAAGGGCATAAAAATGATTGGAAACCAAATGTGTATGGGCAAGTAAAATCATGGTTAGACGATGGCTTAAAACCCAGAGCTGTAACTCGAGATTTAGATTGGGGCATAGATGTGCCTATTGCAGGAGCCGAAGGAAAAAAAATATACGTTTGGTTTGATGCCCCTATTGGCTATATTTCTGCAACCAAAGAATGGGCAACACAAAACAATAAAAAATGGGAAGATTATTGGAAAAATAACGAAACAGAATTGATACATTTTATTGGAAAAGATAATATTGTGTTTCATTGTATTATTTTTCCAGCAATGCTCAAGGCAGACGGAACCTATATAATGCCTAAAAATGTGCCTGCCAACGAATTTTTAAATTTAGAAGGAAACAAATTATCAACTTCAAAAAATTGGGCAGTTTGGTTGCACGAATATCTCGAAGAATTTTCGAATCAGCAAGATGTGTTACGCTATGTTTTAACGGCTAATGCACCAGAAACCAAAGATAATGATTTTACTTGGAAAGATTTTCAGGCTCGGAATAATAACGAATTAGTGGCTGTTTTTGGTAATTTTATCAACAGAGTTGTGGTTTTAACACATAAATATTACAACGGAATTGTGCCTGTGCCCAACCAATATTCAGTATTTGATTTAGAAACCTTAAACGAACTAAAAAAATATCCTGCCTTAATTTCAAATGCTTTGGATAGATTTCGATTTCGAGAAGCTTTGCTTGAACTAATGAATGTAGCCCGTTTAGGAAACAAGTATTTAGCCGATGAAGAACCTTGGAAAACTATAAAAGAAAACCCAGAACGTGTAAAAACTCAAATGTATATAGCACTTCAAATAGCAACTACTTTAAGCATTCTATCCGAGCCATTTTTGCCTTTTACAAATAAAAAATTAAACAATATTTTCAATATAAATAAATTAAGTATTACTTGGGAAGATATAACAAACAAGCAAGAGTTGTTACCTATAAACCATCAAATAAATCAAGCAGAATTATTATTTATTAAAATTGAAGATGAACAAATAGACTTTCAATTAAAAAAATTAGAAGCCTCAAAAAAAAATAACGAAATGGAAAATAAAACAGCCGAACCTCAAAAAGAACTCATAACTTTTGAAGATTTTGCCAAAACCGATATCCGAATAGGCACCATTTTAGAAGCCGAAAAAATGCCAAAAGCCAATAAACTTTTAGTGCTAAAAGTAGATACAGGCATTGATGTAAGAACCATCGTATCGGGCATTTCCGAGCATTTTACACCCGAAGAAGTGGTAGGCAAAAGGGTAACTGTTTTAATAAATCTTGCTCCTCGAAATTTACGAGGCGTGGAAAGCCAAGGAATGATTTTGATGACCCAAGATACCAATGGAAAATTATCGTTTGTAAACCCAGAATCCGAAAATGTAACCAACGGAGCAGGAGTTAGTTAGTATCTAAATTATAAATTGTAAATGGTATATTTTAAATGGAAAATTGTTAATTTTAAATAGTTAATCACAAATCGTTAATCAATATGTTTTCACGTTTTATAAATCTCGAAATTAAACAATTTTTTCGCTCGTCTTACTGGCAAAAAAGTATGGCTCTAAACGCTTTAATGGTGCTTTTGGGCTTGTATTTTATCGTGATATTTTTAGGCGTAGGAATTGCGTTGTTCTCTATTTTAAAAAACCAATTTCCAAAGGCAAATCCTTTTGTAAAAATCAATGATTTTGTGTTTTATTGGCTTATTGCTGAACTTTTTATTCGGTTTTTTATGCAAAAATTACCCGTGATGAGTGTAAAACCCTTGTTGTATTTGCCTATCAAAAAATATTCGATTGTGCACTACGTTATGGGAAAATCGGTGATTTCGTATTTCAACATGTTGCCTTTGTTTATGTTTGTGCCTTTTGTGGTAATGAACATTAACAACGGAACTTCTGTTTTTAGTGCTTTGTTTTGGTTAGGAATTATGATAATTCTGACGCTTATTGTTAATTTTTTAAACTTTTTAATCGAAAATCAAACAGCCCATTCTGTTTGGGGTTTTGCCCTTGTTTCAGGTCTTCTTTTGGGACTTTTTGCCTTCAACTATTTTGAAATTATTTCTATAGGAAGTTTCATGGCAACAGCAATCAACACAATGGTTACTCGTCCTATTTTTGCTTTACTTTTAGGGCTACTTTTGATAACATTATATTATTTAAACTTTAAATTTTTAAAAAATCAGCTCAATTTAGACGCTTCGTTACGAGTAAAAACTACCCAAGCTTCAATCGTAGATATGAGTTGGACAAAGCACTTTGGTTCGGTTGCTCCTTTTTTACAACTCGATTTAAAATTATTGTGGAGAAACAAACGCCCTCGTTCAACCGTAATGTTGTTAGGATTTTTGTTGTTATATGGCTTAATTTTTTATCCAAACCCGATGTATAATGAAATGCCTACACTTTTAGTTTTTGTAGGAATTTTTATTACAGGTGCCTTTTTAATCAATTTTGGACAATTTATCCCCGCTTGGGACAGTGCTTATTATAAATTGTTGATGAGCCAAAACCTAACCTATAAAGACTATTTACGTTCCAAATATATTCTAATGGTTTTGAGCGTGATTATAACCTTTTTGTTAAGCATTCCTTACATTTATTTTGGTTGGAAAATTGTACTTTTAAACTTTGCAGCAGCATTGTTTAATGCAGGTATAAATACACACGTTTTGCTGTATGCAGGCTCTTATAACCGAAAAAAAATAGACTTAACCAAAAGCGCAGCCTTTAACTATCAAGGAACAGGAGCCGTACAGTGGTTACTTGGATTTCCGTTGTTACTAATTCCTATGGCATTGTTTTATTTGTTTTATAAATTGCTCAGTTTTGAAGCAGGAATTGCCGGTTTAGCATTAGCAGGAATATTAGGCTTCATTTTTCATCAAAAAATGCTAAGTTATATTGCTGGTAGATACATTTTTTATAAATATAAAATGATAAAAGCATTTACAGAAGAGTAAACCAAACCTATGGTTATGGTACCGTTTATAGGTTCTAAAAAATAAAAACACATTTTTAAGAAACTTCTAAAAATTACAAAATTTCATTACAAAACCAATTTTAGAAATCCTTTTAATTGTAAACAACTTTCTATATGCTTAAAAAAATAGCCACCAAAATATTTGCAACAATTATCCATCACAAAAATCAAAAATGGATTAACAACCCTGTTGAAACACAACAAAAAGTGTTTCAAAATTTGATAAAAAAGGCGCAAAATACACAGTTTGGCAAAGATCATTTGTTTAAAAGTATTAAAAACCACAATAATTTTACTCAACAAGTTCCAGTTCGAGATTATGAAGGTTTAAAGCCATATATTGAGCAAATTATCAACGGAAAAAACAATGTGCTTTGGCACGGAAAACCTATTTATTTTGCTAAAACTTCGGGAACCACTTCAGGAGCAAAATATATTCCAATTACACGAGAATCAATGCCTTATCATATTCAAGCGGCTCGAAACGCTATTTTAAATTATGTATATGAAACGGGCAAGACCGATTTTGTTTCGGGGAAAATGATTTTTTTACAAGGAAGCCCCATTTTAGAGGAAAAAAACGGCATTAAAATCGGGCGATTGTCTGGAATTGTAGCTCATTATGTGCCTAAATATTTACAAAAAAATCGATTACCCAGCTGGAAAACCAACTGCATAGACGACTGGGAGACCAAAGTAGAAGCCATTGTTTCGGAAACCATCACCCAAAATATGACCATAATTTCAGGCATACCATCTTGGGTACAAATGTATTTTGAACGATTACACAACCGAAGTGGCAAAAAAATAGGTGAATTGTTTAAAAATTTCAACCTTTTTATTTATGGAGGAGTCAATTACGAACCCTATAGAGCCAAATTTGAAAGCCTAATTGGTAAAAAAGTAGATAGTATTGAGCTTTTTCCTGCTTCCGAAGGCTTTTTTGCCTATCAAAACAGCCAAAAAGACAATGGAATGTTGTTGCTTTTAAATGTTGGGATTTTTTATGAATTTATAAAAACCGCTGAATTTTTTACCGAAAATCCAAGGCGATACACCATCGAAAACGTTGAATTAAACACTAATTATGTGCTTATTATTTCTACAAACGCAGGCTTATGGGCTTATAATACTGGTGATACGGTTATGTTTACTTCCTTAAAGCCCTATAAAATTGTGGTAACGGGTCGTATTAAACACTTTATTTCAGCTTTTGGAGAGCACGTAATTGGTAAAGAGGTGGAAACGGCTCTAAAAAATGCGGTTGAAAATACCACTATATCCATCAACGAGTTTAGTGTAGCCCCACAAATAAATCCAACCGAAGGTTTGCCCTATCACGAATGGCTGATTGAATTTGAAAATCAGCCCGAAAATCTACACGAATTTGCCCTTAAAATAGATGCAGAAATGCGAAAACAAAATATTTATTACGATGATTTAATTGTAGGCAATGTGCTAAAACCCTTAGTAATTACAAATGTTCCGGTTGATGGGTTTAAAAAATATATGAAAAAAATAGGTAAATTAGGTGGGCAAAATAAAATTCCACGTTTGCAAAACGACCGAAAATTGGCAGATAATATTTTTTGATAGTGCCTTTAAAATTTTAACACAACAAATAATCAATTTTTAAGGATGTCAAATAAAACCCAATTAATTTATATTCAATACATTAAAACCATTTTTGGCGAGTTACTCCTTGCTGATTTTGAAGGGAATTTATGCGTTTGCGATTGGCAGTTTCGGAAAATGCGAGTGAGCATTGACCAAAAAATTCAAAAGTATTGCCAAGCAACCTATGTAGAACGTGAAACCACGCTACACATAGAAGTTAAAAAACAACTAAACGAGTATTTTAACAAACAAAGAACCGTATTTGATTTGCCTTTGTTACTCATTGGTACCGATTTTCAGAAAGAAGTGTGGAGAAATCTACAAAAAATACCTTACGGGCAAACGGATAGTTATATGGGTTTAGCCAAAAAAATGCAAAATACATCAGCCATCAGAGCCATTGCCTCTGCCAACGGAGCTAATACGCTGGCAATTATTATTCCTTGCCATCGAATTATTGGTAGTAATGGAGATTTGGTGGGCTATGCAGGCGGTTTATCAATCAAAAAAAAATTATTACAATTAGAAAACAATTTACAAATTAACCTTTTTAAATAACCCAAAAGCCTATGAAAACACCTGCTTTTTTAGTGTATAATGCTTCGGCTGGCTCGGGTAAAACCTATACGTTGGTAAAAGAATATTTAAAAATATTACTTAAAAGCCCCAATGATGATGCCTATCGAAAAATATTAGCCATAACCTTTACTAACAAAGCCGTTGCTGAAATGAAAAAACGGGTGCTAGATAGTCTTTTTAGATTCTCAAAAGCGACCAATATAGCAGGTGAAAACGAGTATTTAGACGAAATTACCGAAGAGTTATCATTAGAACGGGCAAAAATTATTGCCAAGTCTAAAGCGATTTTAAAAAGTATGGTTCATAACTACTCGGGATTTTCAATTTCCACTATCGATGCCTTTAGCCATCGGGTTATCAGGGCTTTTGCATTAGATCTAAAACTCCCAATGCCTTTTAAACCCAGTATTGAAAACGATTTATTGCTCACAGAGTCGGTTGATAAATTAGTAAATTTGGTAGGTGAAGACACTGTACTAACCCAAGTTTTAACAGATTTTGTTTTAGAAAAAGCCGATGCAGACAAAAGCTGGGATGTAACCTTTGATATAAACAATATTGGCAAATTAATTTCTAATGAAAATAACAAAGCCGAAATAGAATTATTGAAAGATATTCCGTTAGAAAACTTTAAAATTATTAAAGAAAATCTTAAAACCGAAATCGAAAATTTAAGTTACAAAATTAGTGCACTTGCCGATACGATTTTAAAAAAAATAGATTTTGAAGGCATTAGTATTGAGTCATTTTCACGAAAAACATTTCCAAATTATATCGAAAAAATAAATAATAAAGAAGATTTTGATAATTATAAATATGTTGTTAAAGAGGATATAAAAGTAAATAAAAACGTGCCCGATCAATACATTATCGAGGCAAATAAAATGTTTTTTATAGAAATTTTAAATCAAATTTATGTTTTAAATGCCGAAAAAAAGTTACTCGAAGGAATTTTAAGAAATATAACACCGCTTTCGTTGTTGCAAACCCTTCATAAAGAACTAAAAACCCTGCAAGAGGAACAAAACATTGTAGCCGTTTCGGAATTTAATACCATCATAAACAAAGAGATAAAAGACCAACCGACCCCTTTTATTTACGAACAATTAGGCGAACGCTACAAGCATTTTTTTATAGATGAGTTTCAAGACACATCGGTAATGCAATGGACAAACCTTATCCCGTTGATAGACAATGCCTTATCTGCCCAAGATGCAACGGAACAGAATGGAACCTTGCTATTGGTAGGCGACCCCAAACAATCTATTTACCGATGGAGAGGGGGCAAACCCGAGCAGTTTATCGAACTAAATTTAGCCAAAAATCCGTTTTCAAATAAAGATAAAGAAATTCGAGTTTTAGAGACCAATTATCGTAGTTTTTCAGAAATTATAAATTTTAACAATGCTTTTTTCCAAAATATAGCTCATGAATTTGAAAATGTTGCGTATAAAAGTATTTATACCCAAACCACCCAACAAAAACTCAACAAAAAGCAAGGAGGCTATGTAAAACTTACGTTTATTGACCCTGAATTGGACAAAGAAGAAGTTATTCAGACGTATTTAGACGAAACGCTGAGAACTATCAAGCAATGTTTAGCAAGTGGTTTTGCTTATAAAGATATGGTAATTTTGGTTCGTAAAAGAGACAATGGAGTGGCTGTGGCAAAATTTTTAACCGAAAACAACCTCCCGATTGTGTCTTCTGAAACCTTGTTGATAGACAATTCAACCGAAGTAAAACTGTTGGTTAATGCCTTAAAATTTTTAAAAAACACCAATGATACCGAAGCAAAAGCCTTGTTTTTATATTTTTTATATCATCAAAAAAACATCAATATACCCATACATACGTTTATAAACGAAGGTAAAAACACCCAAACTGAAGCCGATTTTGAGCTATTTTTAAAAAGTTTTAACCTAAATTTTTTGTTTGATAGTTTTAAGAATAAAAATTTGTATGAATTAACAGAGCATTTAGTGAATACTTGTATTGAGCCTGAAAATAATCATGCGTATGTTCAATATTTTTTAGATTTAATTATTGAACAGCAAGTAAATGTAAAAGCTAATATTGCCGATTTTTTAAATTATTGGGATAAATGTAAACATAAAAAAAGTATTCCATCGCCCGAGGGGAACGATGCTATAAAAATTATGACTATCCACCAGTCCAAAGGGTTAGAGTTTCCGGTGGTTATCATCCCGTTTGCAGAGGAAGATTATAACAGAACCCCAAAAGATAAAATTTGGCTTTCGACCCCCGATTTAGAGCTTCCAAAAGGGCTGCTAAACGATACGAAAGAATTTGAACAAATGAAGCCTGAAATTCAAGAATTGTATAGAACCCGAAATGAAGAAAAAATATTTGACCAAATAAATGTGCTTTATGTAGCCTTAACGAGGGCTGAAGAGCAATTACACATCATTACAAGGGCATTTTTCACAAAAGAGGGTTTGCAAAACAACATGTCTTCTTATTTTGTGAAATATTTGCAAAGTAAACACGAATTTGCCGAAGGTAAACCCTTTTATGCTTTCGGGAACCCTGAAAAAAGCATAAAAAAAGAACAAAAAACGACTATACAAAATTACATAGAGCCGATAGAAGAATTGTTTGATTTAACCCATATAAAAATTGCCCAACGAGAAGCCCAACTTTGGGGAACCGACCGTGCCAAAGCTATTAGTTACGGAAATATTATGCACGAAATATTAGCTGAAATTAACACCAAAATAGATGTTGAAACCGCTATCAATCAGGCAATTAGTAAAGGAAATATAGCTCTTGATGAAAAAGAAAATTTTATAAAAAATATAAACAAAGTTGTATGCAACCCAGCTTTAGCTCCTTTTTTTGATGCTAAAAACATCCTTTTAACCGAACGAAGTATCCTGCAAGCCCATAAACCTAACCAAAAACCCGACCGAGTGGTTATCAACGGCTTAGAAGCCTATTTGTTAGACTATAAAACGGGCAAACCCGAACCCTATCATATAGAACAACTTGAAAATTATAGTAGTTTACTCGAAACAATGGGGTATAGAGTTGTGGACAAACAGTTAGTGTATTTGTAGCGGAATTTTGAGATGAATGATAAAGTGGACTTCAAAAATAATTTTACACAGTTTTAAAATACTACCGTTGCTCTCTTAATTTCCAAAACTATACCTCAGTGTAAAACCGCTTCGGATATTGGTTGTTGGAAAAGCTGTTGAAATTACAGCTTTTGTAAACTGATGGTCGTAATAGAAAAGTGCTGTTAGGCTTTTGCTAAAGGCATAATCTGCAGTTAGTTTTATGCTCCACATATCTTGCCCTGCTGCTAATTGGTTATTGTTAAACTCTAATTGCCGAACAATAGTTTTGTTTTTTCTGAGGGTTACATCGGCTTTTATGTTTATATCACTACTTAAAATGCCTTGTGCATTTCCTGCAAATTTTGAACCTATTTTAACATCTTTAATCCGATAGCCTAAACCGAAAGTATAGTCGTTTCCTTTCACTTCGGTAAGCATACTGTTATCTAAACTTAGGTTTAAGGTTCGGTCTTTTTTAACTTCGGCTAAAACTTTTATAGAGTTATTCATTTCAAAATCTAACCGTGCTAATGGGTTAAATTGTTCTGTTATATTAATATTTGAAACAATGGTTTTAGGTAAATAATTACCCTCACCTTGATTGTCTCTTTTTCCTGTTGCATATTCTAAATTTGAACGAAAAGCGTTGAGGTTATATGAGGCTCTATATCCGTGCTGTATTGAAAATCGTTTAAAAATATCTTTAAAAAATTCATACCGCATAAAACCAGTATATTTCAACGTCCAGTTTGGTAGAGGAATATCTCTAAACATTCCTGTTTTTGCTTTTGTAATATCTTGCCCTTGATAGGCTGCTAAAAATGCAGGCAACATCACGTCTTGACTATTTCTGCCAAAACCAATAGGATAACCTGTGTTAGCAATATGGAACGGATGGGTAGGGTTTGGGTCGGCTGCATCACCATATCTTGGGATATTGGCTCCATAATATTGCTCAGCTAATCGGTTTGCTATTACAATTCTATTATTTCTAAAGGTTTGAAAGGCATCTGAAAAATTTTCGTCACTCTGAGAGAAAGCTGTTTTAATAAGCACGGTCGAAATTTGAAAATTACCTGTATTAAAAGGAGAAAGTGCTGTATAATTTCCGTTGGTTACGTTGTATTGTTCCGAATAGTTGTGAGCAATGGTTCTATCGGCATTTATGTCTATAGAAAACTCAGGGAATAGTTCCATTCGAGCGGTAATTTTTAAGTTTTTAGTATTCACTTGGGTAACACTCTGGTTAAAAGTTGGGAAGCTGGTTAGCCATCCGTTTTTAGCAGCTTCATATCGTATGTCTGATTGACTACCTATCACAAAACCCAAAGTAGGACGACTTGTGCCCCAAAAACCTAAATTTGGTAAATATCCGGGCAAAACGGTTCCGTTTGTTTCAGCATAGTTTATTTGTATGTTTTTTATAGAGGTTGCAAAGCCAATAAGTCCATTCATAAAATCGGAGCGTTCAGGAATTAAATTTTTAGATTTTTGTGTAATTTTTTCACCTGGTTTTGGTGGTGCTACGGGTGTTTTGGGGATATTATTTCCTTGTCCTTTCAGTTTTTTAGTAAGCCCAATATATTTATAAAAGGTTTCCATTGTTAAATTAGTATTCAAGTTATGCGTATTAGCATTTTGAATAGTATTTCCTAAGGAATAGGTTAAACCATCGGTACCTATTATAGTTGCAAAAGCATCGGAAGCTCGTTGCCAGTTGTAATTTCCTGTATAAGTATAGCTTGATTTTATAAAACTCAAAGCAGGAATTTTATGTATAGGGATTTCATAATTTACTGTAAGCGATTGATTGTGCTGGTTTGGTGTTCCTATTTCAAAAAAATCTGTCCAAATTGTGTTTTCTGGGTCTGCATAGCCGAATTGGTCTAAATAATTACGAACAATATTGTTTCGAGACGAGGTATAATTTAGTTTTAATGATTTTGTTATATTAAAATTAAACCCATATTGATAATTAAAAATATAATTTCTTCTATATAAAGGGTCTAATGGTAAGCCAACTATATCAACGTTTCTAAATTGCTGACGGTTATAGTTTCGCAACATATTAGAACTGAAGGATATATTTGATGGTAAATAGTTAAAATTAATTTCTTTTAATAGGTCTAAATATTTAGTTTTTCCTAAAAGTTTTGATTTTTTAAGAGGTTCAATGGGTTTGGTAGTAAAACTATAAGCATAGTCAAACCCTGCTTTTACTTGTTGGTCTATTAAATCTTCAATTTCGTAATCGGTATGATTGGTTTGATTATATGAATAGTTAAGGGTAAAGTTTTCTGGGTCAAAAAAGTCTTGTCTGGCTTTTTCTCCAAAATCTTTTTTCACACCTATAAAATTGATGCTTTTACGTTTGGTATATTCAATAGCTCTGTTTTTATAAAACTCTTTATCGTTTTGGTTTTCTGTTATATCTAAGAGTTGTTGTAATTTTAAATCCTGGTTAAATGGGTCGTATTCTGGGGTTATTATTTCTTCTCCTACTCCATAGTTAAAAGGGATGGTCATTTTCCATTTAGTTGGTAAAAGTTTTCCAATTTGTAAGTTAGTAACCACATCGTATTGAAAAACGTCTTCTCTACTACGCTCGTTAGCACCTTGCTCAATACTTCCAAAACCGATGGTGCTCATCCGGCCGGTAGCAGAAACATTGGCTAAATCGGCAAAATTGGTATCCATATTTGCTACAGCAGCCATACCACCTTTGTTATCCATATCCGACATTCGGAGTTCATTAAACCAAACTTCTCCTCGAACAACTCTATTGGTTGAATTGTTCCGAACTCCGAGCATAATGGTTCTTACCAGTCCGAAATTAGGGTTTCCTTTTATTGCAATATTCATTTTATTGTTTGAAGAACCCAAAGCACTTTCGTTGATATATCCCATAAGAGGATCGTTCAAATTATTATATTGAATAAGCGAACTGTTTTGAAGTTTTAGTATTTTTAATTTAGTAAGAAATTCTAAAGGTAATTCAATTTCGTTTTCAGAAGGCCAAACAGCATAAGGGGTATTGTTTCCGTTTTGAGGAGTAACTTTTAGAGGCACTTCAATTTGGTAATAATTTTGTGTAAAATCGTTTCCTATTCTTATAAACGCTGTCATGTCATTATCTGCAATAGGATTCGTTTCTCCGTTTGGGTTTTGAGGTGATGATGCAGGCAGAGCCTCAGCATGTAAAAACATTCGTAGTTTTTTATACTGACGCATATCTACATTTACATTTTTAAAAACTGCTCTTGCATCATCTCTTTCTAAACCTCCTGCTGGGTCTCCGTCTAAACTATATACTCGTAATGATAATGATTGCTCGTTTTGGTTTATCACAGAGTTTTGATTATAAAGTTGCTCTCGCTCTACTCCCGGAGGCGAAACATAGCGTATTGGGCTTCGGTTTTGGTTTTCTTGTATGTTTAAAGAAGTTACATCAAAGCCTGTATTGTCGGTAATAGTTGGGTCGGTAATTGGGTCAAATTGTTGTGCAAAACGTCTCCATTCACCTCTCACTAAATCAAACGAGGCAAATCGTAAGGTAATTTCATTTTGAAATCCTTTGGTTATTAATCGCATAAACCGAATAGACCTAAAATCTGAAATTCCGTTTACTATATTTGCAGGGTTATTCAAAGCATCTTGAATAGGTATTTTATATAAAACCCATTGGGCTTGTGTGGTTGTTCCGTCTGGTAATTCATTTGTTGTAAGGGTTTTTATATCTGCTACATAATTTTGCCCTACTTGCGGGTTATTATTTATAGGTATTTCAAATTTAAAATATTGGTCGATGGTGTTCATGGTATTATCACGATTCACATCTTCTACATCGGGCAGTGTAGTGTTTCCTCTGTTATTATTAGTTATTTCTACGGGTGCATTTCCTTGAAACCCGTTGTAGTTTTTATATCTATTTATTACATCGCCTGTGGCTGTTAAATAAAACTGATAGTTATCATTTGCAGGGTCTGATAATGATGCAAATTGTGCAAATTTTGCTTTTTCTTCAGCATCTGTAAGCCCATCGTAACCTAAATCTTGTGCGGTTCTATTGGCTGGGTTGGTATCAAAGGCATAAATTAACGATTGTGCAGCAGGAACGTTACCCCAAACGGTAGGTAGAGTAGGAGGAGTTAAAGAGCCTGATTCGGGCAAACCATTTTCATACATTTTTCTTCCATCTCGTAAAATATCTTCTGAAATTTCACCTAAATTAAGTTCTAAAATACCCGTATTATTTGCATTTATTCCTGAATTTCCACTATAAGGGTTAAGCATCCAAAATTGCACATATTCTACATTTGATTGTTCAAAATTTGTAAAATTGATGCTCCTCATTATCCCTGCCCAGTTATTTTGTGGATTAGGCAATGTGTTTCCGTTTGCTATTGGGCTAAAGTTATATTGCCCTCTTTCGGTAGGCGTATATGTTAAATCAAATGTGTTTATCACTTGTTGTTGCCCCTGTGCAATAGTTGTATTTGGAAAAATTTCATCAATAAAAATACGTCTTGTTCTATTGTTTGATAGCATCGTATCATCTATTCCGTTAGGTTTTGTGGTGTAAAAAACAGGGTCAATAGAATACCACGAAAGTTTTGCTCGTTTGTAACCTGTTTCAATGTCGGTTGAGGTGGTTGCAATTTCATACGGAGCGCTAGAAAGCGTCCATGAATTAGCCGAGCGCATATCAATAGTGTTTTGTGAACCCTCAAAATCGTCTATATAAATAGTGGGTTCTCCGTTGAATTGGTCTGCCTTTGAAGCCCCTGGTTTTAAATAAGCAATTTCACCTCTAAACGAAAACATCGATGGTACATCAGTATCCATCGTTGGTAATTTGTTTACCAATCGAGTAAAAAACGGAATTTCGGTTGCATAATTTGCATTAAAACCAATGATAGAGTTGTTTACACTTTCTTGTCCGTAGTTAGATTTAGAGGTAAAAGGTCGTTCAGAAAAGTTTAAAAATGTAGTTCCAAGCATTAATTTTTTATTAAGTTTATGCTCTACATTTACTCCCCAAAAACGTTTAGTTTGTTGCCCAAAAACAGCATTGTTTTCTACGGATACTTGTATGGGTGTGTTAGAAGCTTGTAATGATGGGTCTAAAATTTGCACTTTTCCCATTTGATAATTTACCGTATAATCTAAACCTTCAATTAACTGCCTTCCTCCTGCTGTAACTACTACCGAACCTTGTGGCACATTAAAAGCACCAATAGGGATGCCATCTCCTCCTGAAGATTTGTATTTTCCTTTTAATTGAAATTTGTTTTTTTCGGCTTCTTGCAATGCTGCTGCTTGTGTTTTTTGATACATTGAGCGGAACACATATTTTTTTTGATTTAAATTATAATCATTAATATTTGTTGGGTCTCCGTCATAATTTTCAGCCGATGCTGGTGTTTTTAAGCGTTCAAATAAATATTTTCCAAAGGGTTCAACTTTTGTAAAAATAATACGTCCGTTTTGAGCATCAATAGTTAAACCTTGTATAAAATCAAAAAAACCATCTCCGCCTGGCTGGGGGTCGTTAGTAGCATTTAATTTATCTAAATGAAATACTTTTATTAAGGGGGTATTAGCAACTCCTACTGGTAATGTGGTGCCATTAACTGCATTTATATAGTTTATAGGTGATGGATCTGTATAGAGAATATTAAATCTAAAATCATCTTTTTCTAATTGATAGCCCCCCGGAATTTGATAAATATTTTTCATTAATAAATTCCAAATAGGCTCATCAATTTTTGTAAGCGTGCTTTTTAGCATTTTTAAAACCAAACTTTTAGTTTCGGGTATTACAACATTGTTTGCATTGGTAGATGTATTGGTAGAGGCCACTCCATCGGTAGCAAATTCACCTACTTGATACACTTGATTGCCAATAGTATATTGATAAGCAACAGCTAAAACCTCATCATTAGCTAAGCGTTGATTGAGCGAAACATATCCTAATTGTGGATTAAAAGTATATTCTGATGCTTGTAGTTTTCGGGCATTTTCAAGTTTTGCATAATCAACTCCTTCAACTATAGCTCCTGTAATATTAAAGCCTGTGTTTGCTGTTGCAATATCTCTAATTCCATTGTTAAGAAAAGACCCTGCTAAACCGATTTGATTTGGGTCAAATTTATTATTTGCATTGGCAGAAGGAGTATCTGTAGCAACCGAAAAGAAAGTTGGATTAAGCACCGTGTTTATTCCTACTATTTTGGTGTCGCTAAAACCTGTTTGCCTTGCTTCACCTAAATCTTGCAGAGCAATAATATTTCTAAAGTTATTATCGGTTGCTGTAATTCGGTTTTGTTTATTTGTTACCCAGACTTCTAAACGGGTTATTTGCACTTGTGTATTGATGTATGGGTAGTTTTCTAAGGCTTTATCGTATTGATTTCTAAAATATTGTGATAAAAAAAAGTGCCTATCGGAGTCATAATCTAAAGCAAAAAGTTCAAAATCTTGAATGGTTCCTCCCCCTTGAGCAGTTACGGTTCTTGTTTGTGATTTTTGTTCAGAGAATATTGCCGAAACGGTTGTCTTACCAAATTGAAGTTCTGTTTTTGCTCCAAAAAGACTTTGAGCACCTTTAATTAGCGTGCTATTTAACGGGAATGAAACATTACCTATTTCAATATTTTTTATGATAGAATCGTCTCCTTCTGAATATTTTTTGGGTATCTGACCTAAGGCAGCATCTTTAAGTTGCGATGCGTTCATGCCTTTGAGTTGTTTAGCTTTATTCAAATAATCTCCTGCCTTTCCGAATGCCCCAGGCTGAAACGATAATTTTACTAAATTTTGAAAAGCAAAAGTAGATTGTGTATCATAATTAATATCAACTTGTAATCGAGTTCCTATTTTGCCCTGCAAACTCATACTAATTCGTTGGTCAAAATCAAACGTAGTAGATTTTCTGTTGTTAGGTGAAATAGCAGGATTATCTTGTTTTGAAAACCGAACTCCTAAATCAACTTCTACGGACCCCGAAGGTTTTAAATCAATCGTATTACTCCCAAAAATTGCTTCGAAAAATTTAGAATTTATATAATACCGAGGTAATAAATTCTTTTTTGCTTCATCTGTTCCTTTGCCGTCTGCTGCTGCCGATTTTTCTTGAAAATACTTTCGCATTTTTTCTTTTAATACTAAACTTTTAAACTCCTCAGGAGTTAAAACTAATGGATATGTAACATTAAAACCATCAAAAGAATGCGTTAAGATATATCTATCTCGAATAGGGTCATAAGTATAAGCCTCTACAATGCTTTTTGGGTTTGGCACTTCAATTCTTCCTATATCATATCCTTTTTTTATGGTATCCTGAGAGGTAGTTGTAGTATTGTCTTGTGAAAAACCAAAAGTATGTATAACAAAAAATACTATCCCAATTAATAGTTTTTGAACAAAATATTTGTTATTTTTTGAAATTAAAAAATGATTCATTTGTATTTTTTATAAATATAATTTATTATAGTCGTAAACAAGCCTCGAATATTTTTAAAACTTTTGATGTTTATATGTTTAACACTTTAAAGCATTTTCAAAGCCATTTTTATAATATTTTCTACATTTGTGTCAGGGTCATTTTGAACAATTTTATCTACTACTTTTTCAGTATTTTTACGAACAAAACCTAAAACCTCTAAAGCAGATAACGCTTCATCTTTGTTTGTATTGTATGGAGTAGCCGAAATATCATCAATAGCATACATTTTATTGATTTTATCTTTTAAATCTAATAAAATTCGTTGAGCTGTTTTACCTCCTATTCCTTTTATTCCTTGCAGAGTTGCCACATTTCCTAAAGCAATGGCTTGAGTAATTTCTTTTGGATGAATTGACGAAAGCATAGTTCGGGCTGTGCTTGCACCCACACCCGAAACCGAAAGTAATAACTTAAACAATTCTCGTTCGGTTTTTTCCATGAAACCATACAACAAATGTGCTTCTTCTTTAATTATCAAATATGTAAATAGTTTTATTGACTCGCTTTCTGGCAAAAGAGAATAGGTATGCAGCGAAATATTTATTTGATAGCCGACCCCGTTACAATCAATTATTACATCGGTTGGATTTTTTTCTACTAATCGTCCTTGTATATGCGTTATCATTGACTAAGTTTAAAATTTTAATTTACAAAGATACTTATTTTTTACAGAACCCCGAAAAATTGATTTTCTAATGAAAATTTATAATTTTTAAGAAGTAGAAGGCAAAATTTAAAAAGAACCGCAGGCGTAGCCGTGGCTACGATGAGGACTATTTTTAAATTTTAATAAACTGATTTTTAAAAAGAATTTTTTGTAATAAAAATTTATTTTAAAACCTCCAAACACCGCTCTAAGCTATCTTCCCAAGTGGGGATAGTAATATTAAAAGTGTGTATTATTTTTGTTTTATCCATAACGCTATAGGCGGGGCGTTTGGCAGGCGTAGGAAAATCGGTCGTTAGGATTGGTTTTATAGGTGTTGGGCAGTTGTTTAGTTCTAATATTTTTTGAGCAAAATCAAACCAACTACATTTTCCTAAATTACTGTAATGATACAATCCGAAACGATTATTTTCGGGTTCGGCTATGGTTTTTTGGATGATTGTCAACAGTGCTTCGGCTAAGTTCAACGCATAAGTAGGTGTGCCAATCTGATCGCTTACAACGGTTAAAAAAGGCTTTTCAGCACCCAATCGGAGCATCGTTTTCATAAAATTTGTCCCATAAGTAGAATATAACCAAGCCGTTCGGACAATGTAATGATTCTTACAATTTTCAGCAATAGCTCTTTCGCCTTCTAATTTGGTTTTTCCATATACTCCAAGCGGATTTGGGGTGTCTAATTCGGTATAAGGCTCGGTTTTTAAACCATCAAAAACAAAATCTGTAGAAATGTGTATGATAATTGAGTGATATTTTGCACACATTTTTGCTAAATTTTCAGCACCCAAAACGTTTATTTGTTGGGCTTTTTCAGTATCTGTTTCCGCTTTATCAACGGCTGTATAGGCAGCTGCATTGATAATAAAATTAGGTTTTTGTTTGATGAAAAATTGTTCTACTTGTTCAATATTTGTGATGTCTAACGTATCAATATCACAAAAAACAAAAGAGAATTGCGGATATTTTTTAAAAATTTCTTGCAAACAACAGCCTAATTGTCCGTTGCCTCCAGTAATTGCTACTACCATATTTTTCGGGCTTTTTCAAGGGTTGGTTGCATTTTGTCTTTTTCAGAAATTATGAGTTTATCCAGCGAAAATTGCCAATCAATTGCCAATTTTTCATCGTTAAATAAAATTCCACCTTCCGATTCTTTGTTATAATAAGCATCACATTTATAAAAAAAAGTAGCCGTTTCGCTTAAAACTATAAAACCATGAGCAAAGCCTTTCGGAATAAAAAATTGTCTTTGATTTTCTGCCGAAAGAATAACGGATTCGTATTTTCCATAACTTTCAGATTCGGGTCTGATATCTACAGCCACGTCCAAAACTTCGCCTTGCAACACACGTACTAATTTTGCTTGAACATAAGTACCACATTGATAGTGTAAACCCCTGAGAACACCTTGTGTTGAAAAAGATTGATTGTCCTGCACAAAATGGGTTTCAATTCCTGTTTTTTCTATAAATAATTTTTCATTAAATGCTTCCATAAAATAACCACGTTCGTCTGTAATTATTTTAGGTTCAATAATATAACAATCTTTAAGGGTGGTTTTAACGATATTCATTTTTGGTATAAAAATTTATAAATTATCACTCTGAAACCATTCGGCAAACGAAGTTTCGGTTTCTTGCAAGCGTAAGGAAAAAAGTTTAATTTTTTCAGGTAAACGAAGTTTAATCTTTTTAGCAAAATCAACTATCATATTCTCGGAAGTAGGCTGATAATCAACCAAAATAACATGATGACCATTTTTTTTTAATTCGTTTGCCAAGTGTAAGTGAGGTGTGTTTTTATTAAAAACAGTCGCATGATCAAACATATCTACGATTTCTTCTTTTATAATTTTTTTAAGATCACCAAAATCGATAACCATCCCGAGTTTTACATGGTTAGTGTCTGTAATGGGTTGCCCAATGACCGTAACCGAAAGTTTATAGCTGTGTCCGTGTACGTTTTTACATTTACCATCATAGCCATACAAGGCATGACCTGTTTCAAACGTAAATTGTTTGGTAATTCGTATGGTGTTTTTCATAATCTTGTTGCAAATTCACAAAAATTAAAGTTGCTTTTTGGTTGGCAAAGGTAAAATATAAAATGATTTTGTTTGGAATAATTTTGATAAAATTATAGGTAAAATAACCCTTTTTTAAATCAAAGTTTCAAAACAATCCATATAGTTATAAACCACAACTAAAAAGACACAATATAACTAATGGTTATTAAATTGTTTTAACAAAAAATAATGTTTAATTTTTAAAACTCAAAAAAAATGGAAAATTTAAAAGAATTAATTTAGTAGAGCTTAATGCTCAAGAGACGGCAACCACTGAGGTGGATGGAGTAGAGGAGGAGGAGATTATAGCAAAGGTTTAACAACTCACGAGATGGCTATGTTGGCACATGAAGTTGGGGACTTCTTCAGAGGCTTTTGGGATGGATTGAGATAGAATAAGAACTTTAGTATTAATTAAAAAATAAAAAAAAAGAATTAACCATATTTTTGGTTTTTTTAAAAAAGTATTTTAATTTTTAGTAAATTTGCAACATATCGCATAAAGCCTCTTGCATCGTGCGCATTTTAAATAACCTTACCAAATGATAAATCCATCGGCTTTGGGCTGGATTGATAAATTTTTATCACAAAATAACAACGCTATTTTTCCTTTAAAATCTTGGGAAGATGTGTATTTTGACATTCAACAAACGGGTTTTATTTATGGACACGTAATAAGCCTACAAGCACCTAAAACAACGATTTTAAAAAACTGGACCGCTGATGAAGCCACCAAAATTGCCCTGCTAAATGCTTTGTATTTCGTTTTCGTGCAACAAACAAACACAAGTTCTACCGATGTTTTTTTAGAAAAAACCATCCAATTTTACAAAAAAAGTGTGCCTCAAAATACTTTCTTTTTTAGTGAGTGGTTTAAAGCTGAAAAAAACAGTTCAAAATTAGAAGGAATTTTAGATGCTCGTGTTCAAACAAATTCCAATTTTATAAGCAAAAACTTTTCGCATATTATTACCAATGCTTTACTTTTTATTGATGTGCTTGCTTTTCAATATTTTTTAGAAAACAACGATTTGGCAGATAATTTTTTAAAAAAAATAGAAGAAAATTGCCTTTATATTGTTTCAAAAGCATTACAAACCAAAACCGAAAAAACAACCTACGACGATTTGTTGTTAAAGTTATTTAAAAATTCCTTACGATTTACCTCTTTTTCAGATAAAAAAAATGCAAAAACCGAGTTTGAATGGAGCCCTTTTGGCACTATCCTTGAAAAATATTATTATATCGATTTAGCCGAAATGGCACTGTGGAACGATGCTGTTTTAGAACCTTCAGAAAATGATTTTTTGATACGTTTAGTTGAAAACTTAGGTCTTGAGGAGCAAAAATTTAAAAAAAATCACTCCAATATTGGTGAATTTATAAAAAAATACAAACACGAGATTCCGTATTTTAAATTTTCCAACCCTGTGAAACATTTTTATGACAATACCACCCAAAATGTAAGCAAATTAGTACTCCGAAACAAAAAACGATTGATACAAGAAGTTTCAGAAAGCAAAGAATTAATGATTTTATTAACCCAATCTACCACTCGAAAATTAAACGAAACCGAAAAGAAAAAAATAAAAAAACAACTGTTAGATATTTGTAAAACCATCCCTTCATTAACCATATTTTTATTGCCAGGAGGCGGGCTTTTATTGCCTATTTTAATAAAATTTATACCCCAACTTTTGCCTTCTGCCTTTAACGAAAATTTGGAGTAATTATTAATATCTTAATTTATAAATAGATGACTTTTAAAAATATGTAAAAAAAAAAAAAAAATAAGCATAAATTATTCAATGTGCTAAATTGCTTTAAATCAATCGGTTTTTTTATTTATGTTGCGTTTTTTATATACTATTTAGGTTATAACCGCTAAAAAATAATATTTTATGATACAACTTATTCTAAAAATTTATACTTTTGAAAAATAAATAACAAACTTAAATATAACAATTATGAGTTTTGAATTACCAATTTTGCCCTATTCATACGATGCTTTAGAGCCACATATTGATGCCCGAACCATGGAAATACACCATACCAAGCATCATGCAGCCTATACAAACAATTTGAATACAGCTATCGAAGGCACTGATATGGCAGGGAAAACCATCGAAAATATCTTAATAAATTTAGACATGAACAATGCAGCCGTTCGGAACAACGGAGGTGGTTTTTATAACCATAATTTATTCTGGCAAGTAATGTCTCCCACAGGAGGAGGCGAACCCACTGGCGAATTAGCCGAGGCTATCAACAAAACCTTCGGAAATTTTGAAGGTTTTAAAGGGGCTTTTACAAAGGCTGCCACTACTCGTTTTGGCAGTGGTTGGGCGTGGTTATGTGTGCATAAAGGCGGAAATGTAAGTGTTTGTTCAACTGCCAACCAAGACAACCCTTTGATGCCCGACAAAGATTGTGCAGACGGAACTCCAATTTTAGGATTAGACGTTTGGGAACATGCGTATTATTTAAACTATCAAAATCGAAGACCCGATTATATTGATGCCTTTTTTAAGGTAATTAACTGGGCGGAAGTTTCGAGAAGATACCATTTAGAAAAATAAAAAAACCTGAAATTCGACCCTGACTGTTTTAAAACCTTCAGGGTTTAAAAAAAATACAATTGATAAAAAAATATCTTACCTTTTTTTTATTTATTCAAGTTGTTGTTTATAAAATAGTTGCTCGTTTTCCAGAAGCAATAGAGGCTTATTATAGCAACGGTTTATTTGTAAAAATAACTGCAACCGAACGTTGGTTTTTTAATCTTTTTTCTATTTCCATAGGCGATTTTATCTATGTATTTACGGTGTTTTTTATCCTTTTTTGGTTATGGAATACACGAAAACAATGGAAAGCAAATCTAAAGCAACAATTATATAGTATCGGAGCATTTGTGTCGATTGTTTATTTTGTGTTTTCAATGGCTTGGGGTTTAAATTACTATCGAGTTCCGATGCACCAAAAATTAAGCATCAACCAAAAATATACCCAAAAAGAACTCGTTATTTTAACCCGTCAACAGATTGATAAAGCCAATTTTCTTCAACAAAAAATTACAAAAACCAGCCATTTACCTGTAAAAAACAACCAAACGGTAGAAGAAATAATGCGTAAGGCAGAGAAAACCTTTCAAAACAGTTCGTTTTTAGCTCATAAAAACGTAAAAATTTCGTATAAAATCAAAGGTTCGTTGTATAGCTTACCCTTGTCATATATGGGCTTTGGAGGTTATCTTAATCCGTTTACCAACGAGGCACATATTAATAAAAATTTACCAACCTATACCATGCCAACCATTGCCTTGCACGAACTGAGCCATCAATACGGAATAGCTTCGGAAAGCGAGGCAAATTTTATTGGGTATATACTTTCGATTCGGAGTGATGACTTATTTTGGCAATATTCGGGGGCTTGTTACGCCTTAAAATATTGTTTAAATACCTTAGAAAAAAAGAAAAAAGGAAGCGGAAAAGCCTATTTAAAATTACTAAACAAAGGTGTTTTAGCCAATTTTAAAGAAACCGAAAATTATAATAAAAAATACGATAGTTCGGTTGAAATTATATTTAAAACCTTTTATGATAACTATTTAAAGTTAAACGCACAAAAAGATGGTCTCAAAGAATATAGTAAATTTTTAGGATTGATTGTTAATTATAAAATGGCGATTAACAACAGCTTGGTGGCAAACAATTGAAAATGCCTTGCCAATTCGTCTAAAGGTTCGGGTCGTCGAACAGCTATTTGTATAGTTTTACAAGGGTTGCTAACGAAAGTTATATTAAATTTGTTTCAAGGTTAGTATTTTATTTTTAACCCAGATTACGCATTAGATTTAGTTTGTAATAGTCTCTAATACGTAATCTGGGTTTAACAGGGATTAAAAAACCAATCATCAAAATTTATACAAATGGTTAAAAATAAAAATTTATAATTTTTAAGAAATAACCTTTATTCTTTTGACTATTCTATAAAATAAATAGCCCCAAATTGCCCCATATACATAACCCGAAAGTATATCGAACGGAAAATGTAAACCTAAATAAATACGGCTAAAACCAAAAACTAAAGGAAATAAAAAAAGTAAATAGGTAAATTTAAAATGTTTTCGAAGTAATAGGAAAACAAACACCATATTTGCCATCGAATTGGAAGCATGCCCAGAAAAATAACTATAGCTAGAGCTTTGTTTTACAACCCGAATCAAATGCTTGATTTCGTGGTTATTACATGGTCTGATTCGTTTAAAAAATTCTTTGACTATATTAGTGCTTTGATCTACAATTGTGAGCATTACAGCAACTGTAAGTAATATAATTACTAATTTTTTCCAGCCGTATGTTTTATAGAGTAAAAAAGTTAAGAGTAAAAAAAGAGGTGTCCAACTTAATTTATTGGTTATCAACAGCCAAAAATCGTCCATTTCGGGAGATCCAAAGTTGTTTAAAAAAACCATGAGTTCTTTGTCTATCTGAATTATTTTTTCCATAAATATACGAACGAAAAAGCCTTCGTCTTTATAACTAAAAAAGGTTCAATTAAAACTGTCTTTTAATGGGCCCCGAAAGGCTTTCGATGTCTTCTTTTATTTCTTGAATAGGGTTTTCAAGTTTGGGTATTTCTGCTACTTGGGTTATGCTTTCTTTTGCTTTTTTAATTTCTTCAGAAACTCCTTCTGTTAAAGTATTCATATCCAAACCAGTAGAAATTGCCGATTGGTTTATTTCCGATTTTATTTCGTTAGTTGCATGCTTGAGTTGTGCCATGGTTTTTCCTAAAAACCGAACAAACGTCGGTATTTCCTTGCTCCCAAAAAGCATTAAGATAACCACCAAAACCAGCACAAATTCGCCCCCTCCTATTCCAAACATATTTTTATTATTTACAAATGTTTTCGTATTAGTTAATAAACAAAAAGTATGGTTATAAGACTTTTGCAAACACAAAGCCAAATCCCTTTAATTCTTGCATTTTAATATAGTTTTTTTTTCACATTTTCTTTTTATGCTTCTTTTTTTGAGCTTTATCTATAACTTAGTTAAGTTTTTCTACAAATTCAGGACAATCTTTATCAAGTTATTTAAAAACTAATTATAGGGGAGGGGACTTCTAAAAATTCATTTTATTACAAAAAAATTCGATTTTTTTGGTTTTTTAGTTTTTTAGTTTACAGCAGGACAATGACAATTATATTGACTATCTCTACAGAATACATCAAATCCTAAAGTAATTTGATGAAAACCAGAAGTGTCAAAATTTATTTTACCTGCTACGTAAGTATAAGTATATGCTAACATAAATTTCTTATAATTGATACCCACCAAAGGTGAAAAATATTGTAATTTTTGATCGCCTACGGATCCGTCTTTAAAATATTGGGCACCGTCAAAACTTTTTCGGTATGATAAGCCTCCCCAAAGCTTTCCGTCTTGAATTTCTTTATAGGCCTTTATGTTTAAATCGATTGATTTTTCATCGGTTTGGTCTACTGCTTGAAACATAACCGAAGGCTCCCATATTAAACCATCTCCATTACTAAGGGTGTAACCTGCACTTAAAATATATTTTTTAAGATTGTCTGTTTCAACGCTTGAATAAAGCTCTCGTTTATTAGCTAAAAAGTTTTTAATAGTTGCATGAGCATAAAAATCTAAATAATGATACGAAGCTCCTAAATCAATATTAAAATACGAATCTCTAAGTTCAACTCCTTGATTGATTACGGGGTCAAATTTGTATTTTTCAAACTTTGTTTGGTCTAATTTGCTTTGAACCAAAGCACCACTCATCCCAAAAGACAGCATATTCAAATCTGCATAACTTCTTGAAAACATAATATGGTGAGCATATGTTAATTTTGCCCCTGTTTGTGAATGATAACCATTGCGGTCGTTAAAAGCAATAACTCCAATACCTGATTGTTCGCCTAAATGCGTATTAAAACTTAGGGTTTGTAAAGCAGGGGCATCGGTTTGGTCAAACCATTGCTGTCTACCTGTTATACGAACTTTTGCACAATTAGCAGCCCCTGCCATCGAAGGGTGTATTAGGTAATAGTTGTCTGAAAGATAATCTGTATAAACAGCGATTCCTTCTTGTGCTTGGCTATTGTGCAATAGAAACATTGTGGCTACTAAAAAAATTCTTTTGAAGTTCATAGATAATTGATTAAATATTTTTCAAGGGTTTTAATCCTTTTATTTTATTTGACAAAAATATAAAAAAGATATGAATGTTTATATTTCTATTGATTTAATTAAGATATTTTTATTAAAATTTTATGATTTTTGGTGTTTAACCCACAAAGATTTTTTATAAATCTTTTGAACAGCTTTTTATTTTTTTTTACTTTCTCTTTTACCTTTTCAAGCTAAAATGTGCTTTAAATGTTTTT